>NZ_PCMX01000028.1 GCF_002530675.1 Flavobacterium columnare NBRC 100251 = ATCC 23463 | reverse complement strand
AGGCTATTTCAAAGAATAAAAAAGGAGTTTTTTTATTAGTTAAGATTACTATCTGATTTTAATCTGTCACGATAGAAGTTACAAACTAAATATTGATTTTGAACTTAGAGATAGTCTTCTTCCCTAGATTAAATAAAATACAACTAGAAAATAATTTAAAAACTATATATATGAAAGCAATAAAACTATTTTTATTGATGATTTTCAATTGGTCTGTTTACTCCCAAATAGCTTATAAACCAATTGTTGAAAAAATTAATTTGGGAGAGAACGGAGAAAACAAAGCTTATTATAAGCTAAATTCAGGAGTCATAAAAAACGCTAAGAACGAGATTAATTGGCATCTGGCTTTTCAAATAGATAATGATCGAGGTTTTGGAATTAGAGCTAATACGAGTAGTGCAATATGTACCGTTTATAAAACAGATAAAACAGAATTAAGTCAAGTAACGAAAGATAATTATAATTCTTTAGCAAGAGATAGTGATAATGAGTTGTATAATAGTACAGTAGATTGGAATATAGGAGCCTTAAATAATGATCACTGGGATGATCAATCCAATCCTCACAAATATTATATTGGTTGGGGAGCTTATGATATAAAAACGCATAAGGTTAACGGAAATCGTGTTTTTATTATACGACATTCTATTTTTAGAAATGGAACTTGGCAAGGGGATTATTATAAATTAAAAATTAATTCTCGTTTTAGGAATTACGTCTTCAGTTATTCAAAATTTAATGGAAGTGACTGGGGACCGGAAAAAACACAAGTAATAAACGATTTAGATTATAGATACTCTGGAAATAAATTTGTGTATTATAATTTAGATACTCATTCCGTTGTGGATGAAGAACCTCAATCATGGGATTTGCTATTTACTACTTATGATCAAAATTTAAATAAGGCTGAAATTAATCCTAGCGATAATATGTATACCGTAACAGGTTGTTTGCATAAGTATGGTCTTGTTGTAGCAGAAGTTTTAGAAGAAGATCAAGTTATTAATTCTAATTTCGAAAATTTAACGTATAAAGAAGATATGAATGTTATTGGGTATGATTGGAAGGAATTTAATTTTCAATTTTATAATCCAGGATATACAATGTCTAAAAAGAAATTTTATGTAAAAACGTTAGAAGGAGATTATTATAGAGTTTTTTTGAAATACAAAGTTGTTAATAGATATGAACGAGAAATGGAAATTTATAAACAAAAATTAGAAAAACAGGTATTATCTACTCAAGAATTTAGAAACGATTCTTTTAATATATATCCTACCGTTTTGACAAGTTCAAAAGTGACTATAGAAACATCAGAACCGAGAGTATTTAAAGAAATTGAAATGTTAAATTCTACAGGTCAAATGGTTTATCATAAAAATATTAATTCAACGGTTAATCAATTAGAAATAGATTTACCAGAAAATATGAATAAAGGTATTTATATAGTAAAAATAAACACAGATAACAAAGTTTTTACAACAAGACTTGTTAAGTAATCTTAGAATTAGTTTGAAAACCTTTTGGAATGGTTTATGGTGGTATTTCAGAATATTTATACAATTATAACAAAACTTTATTATTCTAAGAGGAGGCTCTTTTTAGAGAATTCTAATATATAAAAAAGAACTCTGGTGTTTAAATACTTTGGTTATAACAAAGAGAGAGGCTGTCCAAAAAGGACAGTCTCTTTGTTATTATTATTGTAAGAGTGTCTGTTTGAAAGAATCAATTCTAAAGGGGAAAACGACATAATTCTGACCATGGAACGTCTCCTGAGAGTGAAGGTACAACCAACTGCTGAGTTTGTTACCTTTAAGAACACTCAATAATTATTTCGTTTTTTTCATTAAGATCGCTTCGTCTGCAAATTTAATGATTTCAATTTTAGGTTCTCCATAAATGGCTAATTTACTTTTTCCTGATGCAGATATAGATAATTTACCATTTGTAGATACATCACAATCAGTATACCCCTCAACGGTTAATGCAGTACTTTTTGAAGTTAAATTTTTCCCTTCATATTTAGTATTATTGTCTAATCGTAGTTTTAGCTCATTTGTATCACCTTCTATAGTGGCTGAGGATTTTTGATACATATCTATTTTTAAAGAATTAGCATTTATCAAAGCTTTTAAATCAGCATTTTTGCTCATTTCTACAATTGCGTTGGTTCCTTTATAATTTAACTCTATTTTAGATTTGTCATTGCTAATTAAGGTGAAATTAGGAATTGTGGCATTTATAGATGCTTTTGAATAGTCTAACACTTTAACAGTAAGTTTTTTTACATTTAAATCATTAAAAGCGTTAAGTTTTGCATGGTGTTTTACATTGATTAATTTCAGACTATCTGTATAAAAAACGCGAACATCAATTTTTTTGTAAGTAGCTATTTCTTTATTGGTATTCAAACGCAGTGTTTTTCCGTAAATTTTACGATCTATAGCATCGTGTAGGTTATCGTCAGCCTCAATTTCAATAGCATTTTTTTCTGCTTTTATTAAGTATACTTCTAAATTATCCTCTATTTCGATTTCTTCAAATGCTTCGGTTTCGTATTTTTCAGTTTTCACCATTTTGGTTCCCTTAATTCTTTCTTTGTTTTGAGAGAAAGCAAGAGTGGTCATAAGGCTAATAAATAATAAGCTAATTTTCTTCATTTTTGTAGAATTTGGTAAAATACAAATATAAAAAAAAATCATTCTGATCTAAGGAATGATTTTTAAGGTTAATTCTTCTGTTTATTGGCTTTTTAAAAAGTACAGAAGAGATATTAAGTTATTGTTTTTCAATTGTTCCTTCAGAGGAATCCTTTAAAATTTGTATTTTGGGAGATCCAGAATAATAAATACTACTACTACTAGAAGCGTCTGCATGTAATGAAATTAGAGGATGAATTCGTATTTCACTACTACTGGAGCTACTCGCAAGAATATCATTAGCAAGTAAATTACGAGCGTCTACAGTACTACTACTAGATGATTCGATAGTTAGTTTTATGGCTTTACCCGAAACAGTTATATCGCTACTGCTACTAGCATCTATTGTTATTTTTTCAGATTCTATTAAAGCCGTTAGATCAGCGCTACTATCTGTAATTAATTTAATATTATTGCTTTTTATAATGCCTTTTGTTTTTAATTCAGCAGAACTAGAAGCTTCTAATTCTTCAATAAAAGGAAGCGTTATATAAATTTTATTTGATTTGACATCAATGCAGTTACCGTTTTTAGAACTTATTTTTAACGTATTATCTTCTACTTCGGTTAGTATATCGTCATGTATGTTCTGATCCGCTTCTATCATTACTTTAAAGTTAGGACCTTGCGTTATTTCACATTCTAAACCTTCTGAAATACAGATTTTACTAAACTCGGTTATTTTTCTTTCTTTTGTTATAACCTTCCCATTCCCTTTTATAGGCTTTCCACTGATATTTAAGTTACAAGAACCAAAAAGGAAAGCAATTATCGTAGTAACTATTATTTTTGCTAAGTGAATCATGAGTTTTATCATCGTGTTGTTTGTTATTATAAAAATTATATTTCTAGAAATAAAGGCATTGTTTTTTTGATCATAATTTTTTATTGAATACCATTTTTTAACCGAGGCTAAATTCCTATAGCCTCGGTTTTTGATTTTATTCAGTTTTAATGATAATACCTTCTTTACTAAATTTTAATTCTTTTATATCTTTCGTGTTTTTAATAGTAGTATCTTTTTTTATTTGTAAACCATCTTCATTTAAAATGACAGTTGTATTGTCGTCATCTGATTCTTCGTCTTCATCCTCTAATAAAGTAGTTGGACAATTTTTACATTTTATTTTATTTTCCTCAACTTTATAGATATAATCGTTTGAAGACGTGTAAAAACCAAAGTAATCACTATTTGTTATGTCATAATGTTTTAACGAACGATCAGGTTTTATATACATTCCTTTTGGAACAAATAAGAAAATTCGAACTTGATGATCACGAAACTTATATTTTGGATCTATTAAGAAATAGTTGTCAAGACTTAAAGTATCTGGATTTGTATCGTCATTTCTGAATTTATAAGTTATTCTATCTGCATTTTTTCTAGCTTCAGATAAAGTTTTACCTTTGGCTGTATACTCAATTTGTATATAAGGTTTCGTTTCATCAGTAGGCATTAATTCTAATTCAACATTATTAGAGTAAATGTATTCATGACCCAAAGAATCCTGTACCAATTCAAAGTCTGTCCTATCATCTACATCTTTAGAAAAATAGTCATTGTTTTTAAATTTAAGAGTCAAAGTATCATTGGATCTAAAAGCTTTATTTAAATAACTTTTGTAAACAACTTTGTTTTCATAGGCCAATTCACTAGAAGTAATAATTCCTAAAGTAATTAAAGCTATAATAGAACTTAACCAAATGGCAGATAAAGTTAGTTTTGCTACGTTTCCAATTGAATTAATAGTAGGAACTAATATTTTTAACCCTAAGATTAATAAAAAGAAAAAAGGAATAGCAACAGCAAAAAAGGATATCAAACAAATGATCCATAATGATGTACCAGTATAATTAAATGATTCAAAATATTCAATCCAAGGGAGTTTCATAAAAGACGTAGAACCCAAAGTAAATACCCCAACTAACAAGCCAATTATAGTAATTCCTCCAGTAAATACCATTATTGCACCTATGAACTTAGCAAATATTTTCATGATGTTTACAATAATATCGCCTAAAGAACTTCCTACCTTTTGTGCTCCTGATCTTACGTTTTCGCCCATTTGAGTGTAGTCCGCACTTTTAAATTTATCAGAAACCGACTCAAATTCTTCTTTTACTTTTTTCTCAATATTTGAAATCGTAATAGGTTCACCTTTCATTTCTAACTTTTCAGAAGTAGTTATCGCTTCTGGTGTAACAAGCCACAAGATAATATACGCTAACAACCCTACACCAAAACCAGCAAAAACCAATAGAACTAACGCTATTCTAATCCATACAGGATCTAGCCCGAAATAATGCCCTAAACCCGAACAAATACCAGCAACGATTCCAGTTTCTTTATCTCTGTATAATTTTTTGGTTTTTCCTGTATAAGAATAATTAGAACTTTTTGAAGGCTCTTCTTCTATCTTATAGTCTTCAGGTTGCCCCATAATATCAATAACATCATCTATATCATTTAAACTTAAAACTTGTTTACTACTGCCTAGTTTTTCAGAAAAGAGTTCTGCAATTCTACTTTCGATGTCATTCATGATTTCGTCTCGTCCTTCAATAGAAAGAGAGTTACGTATAGCACTGAAATATCTATTTAATTTTTGATACGCATCTTCATCAATGTGGAAGAAGAAACCACCTAAATTCATATTTACTGTTTTGTTCATAAGTCTTAGTTTTGTGATGTTATAGTATTTACTGCTCCTGCAAGTTCATTCCAGGTTATGCTTAGCTCTTTTAAAAAATTTTTTCCTTCCTCTGTTAAACCATAGTATTTTCTTGGTGGTCCAGAGGTAGATTCTTCCCATCGATAAGTTAATAAGCCGTCATTTTTGAGTCTGGTTAATAGAGGGTATACCGTTCCTTCCACAACTAATAATTTGGCTTTTTTCAGTGTATCAAGGATTTCCGAGGTATAAGCATCTTTTTCTTTTAATACCGATAAGATGCAAAATTCTAAAACTCCTTTGCGCATCTGAGCCTTTGTGTTCTCAATGTTCATAAGATTTTTTTTTTGTTGTTAAACTGTTCATTTCTGATTGATTGATTGATTGATTGATTGATTGATTGATTGATTGATTGATTGATTGATTGATTGATTGAAACTCTTTATTGTATGGACTGATGATCATAACTGTAAATTCTTTTCATCTTCCATTGGTTGTTTTCAAGTAACCAAAGATGCACGAATTTAGCTTTCCCATCAGCATATTCCTTATTGTTGTTGATTGTTAATAAAAAGAGATGTTCTCCACTGTGTAAGAGACCATAAGGGGTTCCTTGTTCGTATAATATTGAAAAATGTTCTGTTCCTTTAATCAATTCTCTTCTTATTTTGTAATTTTTATTTGAACACAAATTGGTTTTTATTGAGTTTATTAAATTTTTTTTCCCCAATGTAATTCCTCCTTTGTCGTGATAAAATTCTATGTCGTTACAAACATACTTTGTCATGTTTTTTGTGCTACAAGAATTGTAACTTTTCCAAAACTCAGCGTCTAAAGTTTGTATTTCTTGAAGGATCTCTGTTTTTGATTGACAATAAAAAGAAACATAAAAAAGGCTTAAAAATAGTGTTATTATAGCTCTCATTATTTAAAAAAAGAAATAGTTAACGGATATCTAAAATAAACACCTTCATTAGCCATAATTGCGCCATATATAATATAAAAAAATTCTATTATTTTTAACAAAATTATAACTCCAAGACATATTATCCCAAAAATACCGAGACCTAATAAGTGGTAGAAATCTAAATTTTCTAATAGGATATGTCCTTTTTCTATTTCTTCCCAACTAAAAGTACTTACTAAACTAGCTATTATGGAAGGAATAGCAAGAATAGCCATTATAATAGTATATAATAAAATGCTAAGTTGAAAATTAATGATTTGTTTACCATGAAAATTAATAAAAAAAGATTCCTTCTTTTTAGATCCCCATAGAACTATAGGTATAATATAATTTCCTAAAGGAAATATGAATTTACTAAAAGCGCTTAAATGTGTAATTGAAGCGTAATTTTTCTCTTGTTTCGTGATTGATGATGGTTCCATGATCGTATGGTTTTTGATTAATGATGTTTAAAATAGTTGTGTAATAAGAACAATACTCTTT
The DNA here is from genome assembly GCF_002530675.1 of Flavobacterium columnare NBRC 100251 = ATCC 23463. Lineage (GTDB taxonomy): Bacteria > Bacteroidota > Bacteroidia > Flavobacteriales > Flavobacteriaceae > Flavobacterium > Flavobacterium columnare. Next base: position 43,908 of record NZ_PCMX01000028.1, on the reverse strand, counting down.
TTTACTTATTAATTTCCTATACAAAGATAATGTAAAAAACAGGTACTATGTAAAACAAAGTAATGTAAATTAACAAAATATTAACATTTTAAAAAAAATAGGCGTGCATAGTATTTTTTTGTAGATTAGCAAAGTCAATACTCTAAGAAAGAGCGTAATCTTTATGAGTTTTTTTAAGTTTAAGAATTTACAGTATAACACTATAAGTCAAAATTGATATGAAATTTACACCAGCTAAATTGAATTTGTTTCTTTTTTTTAAATTACCTTCCGCTTTTTGGAGTGGAGTTAGAGTAAAATTAATAGACGATTGTATATGCCAAGCAACTGTTAAACATAGGTGGTTTAATCAAAACCCATTTAATTCTATGTATTTTGCAGTTCAGGCTATGGCAGCAGAATTAACAACAGGAGCTTTGGTTATGAAACAAATCAAAGAAAGCGGGAAAACCATCTCTATGTTAGTCGCAAACAACAAAGGGACTTTTACAAAAAAAGCTACTGGAAGGATTACATTTACGTGTAACGATGGACATTTAATTAAAGAAGCAATAAAAAAAACAATTGCTACAGGTGAAGGACAAACTTTTTGGATGAAATCTATTGGAACAGATCAAAAAGGCGATCAAGTTTCAGTTATGGATTTTGAATGGACAGTTCGTGTAAAGAAATAACCCCCTAAAGAGTTAAACTAATCCTAAATAAGATGAAGTACCCTTTTCCTATTGTTAAATTTGTATAAAAAAGATAGTGAAAGTTTTAGTTACAGGAGCTACAGGTTTAGTAGGTAAAGAAATTATAAAGATTTTGCATGCAAAAGGTATTTTTGTGCATTATCTAACGACTTCTAGGAATAAGTTAACACATTCGGATAATACCAAAGGTTTTTATTGGAATCCCCAAAAAGGTGAAATAGATTCAGCTTGTATAGAAGGAGTACATTCCATAATTCACTTAGCTGGAGCCTCTATAAGTAAAAGATGGACCTCAGGGTATAAGCAAGAAATAATAAACAGCCGTATACTTCCTATGCAAATGTTGTATAAACTTTTGCAAAACACCCCTAATGAAGTGAAAAATATAGTTACAGCTTCAGCTATAGGTGTTTATCCATCGTGTATTGAAAAATATTATACAGAAGATTTTCTGGATTTTGATGATTCTTTTTTGTCCAACGTAGTAAAAAAATGGGAAGAAAGTGCAGACAAGTTCATTCATTTAGGGGTAAAAGTTTGTAAGTTACGGATTGGTTTAGTTTTGTCTAAAAAAGGAGGCGTATTGCCCGAAATACTTAATCCGTTGCAAGTAGGTTTGGGAGTCCTGTTTGGATCAGGTCAGCAGTGGCAGTCTTGGATACACATAAAAGATTTGGCGAGGCTATTTGTTTTTGCATTAGATCTTCAATTACAAGGAATTTATAATGCTGTAGCACCAGATCCTGTAACACATAAAGAATTTATGTTTATATTGAATAGATTTTTAGAAAAACCTCTTATAGTAGTTAATCTGCCAAAATTTTTAATGAAATTAATACTCGGTGAAAAGCACGTACTATTATACGATTCACAGCGCGTATCATCTCTAAAAATTCAACAAAAAGGATTTCAGTTTTTATATGCAAATCTTGATGACGCACTCAATAATCTATTAAAGTAAATCAATTTCTTATCTTCTTAGCGACAATATTTACCTGTATCTGAATTTGATTGCTTATAAATTCGTCTTTAAGATTGTTGAAAATACTTTTTGAACCATAATTTTACGTTCCAGTATCTCCTATTCAGTTGCAAAGTATCGCTTCTTAAACTTATTTGGTTATCATCAATATGGATGCTAGTTGAAAAATTAACCGATTTTGTAATGCCTTTAATTGTTAAGTTTCCACAAAGAATTGTTTTGTCACCTTTTATTTCTGAATTAGTAATTCTAAAGTCAGAAACTGGAAATTTGAATACATAAAAAAAAGATCCTTAATATTTTTATCAACAAAACCCTTTAGGTGGCTTTCTAATCTATTTTGATCTTCCTTATTTTTTAAATCAGTCACTGTTATTGAACTCATATTCATATAAAAGCGTCCTAAGACAATAGAATCTTGATTACAAATAAGTATTCCTTCTCTAAATTTTAAAGTACCAGTATGTTTTCTAGAAGATTTAAAACCAGTCCAATAGATTACAGAATTTACTGTATCTACTTGATATTTTTCACCTTTAATTTTAGGCAAATGAGTTAGGTAACTATTCGTAGTAGTAGAGTCTTTTTTACAAGAAATAAATGAAGAAATGACAATCAAAGAAATGGAGGCTAGTAATTTTTTAATGATAATTAACGTATTGATTACTAGGTACTAATTTGTAAATTGTCTTGTCGAAAATAAAAAAAAAGTGACAATTTGGCATTTTTGATTTTTTGGCAATACTTTTGCAATCGCAATTCAAAATGATAAGACAATGAATGCCGAAAATACAGAAAAAGAATTAGAAATAAACAATACAGAAGAAACTCAAGAGCAACAAAAAGAAACCGCTCCAGCAACCGAAACAACTATTGAGGAAAAACTGCAAGAAGAGTTAGCAAACGAAAAGGATAAATTCTTACGTCTTTTTGCTGAATTTGAAAATTATAAAAAACGTACCTCAAAGGAACGTATTGAATTATTCAAAACAGCAGGGCAGGAAGTATTACAAGCTATGTTACCCGTTTTAGATGATTTTGATAGGGCTTGGACACAAATTTCAAAATCAGAAGATGAAGCATTGGTAAAAGGAGTTGAGTTAATTCATGAGAAATTTAAATCAACACTCATCTCAAAAGGATTAAATGAAGTAGAAATAAAACAAGGAGATCTATTTGATGCTGATTTTGCAGAAGCAATTACACAAATTCCCGCTGGAGAAGATTTAAAAGGAAAAGTGGTAGATGTAGTTGAAAAAGGATACAAATTAGGTGATAAAATTATTCGTTTTCCTAAAGTAGTAATAGGAAATTAATAATTTGAAATTAGAGATTTGAGATCAGTAAACAGTTTCAAATTTCAAACTTCAAATTTGAAATAAAAATTATGAGCAAGAAAGATTTTTACGAAATATTAGGCGTTAGTAAAGGAGCTTCGGAGTCAGAAATTAAAAAAGCATATCGTAAAAAAGCGATTGAATTTCATCCAGATAAAAATCCAGGAGATAAGGCCGCTGAGGAAAAATTTAAAGAAGCGGCTGAAGCTTATGAAGTATTAAGTGATGCTGATAAACGAGCAAAATACGATCAATACGGTCATGCCGCATTTGATGGAGCTGGAGGTTTTGGAGGACACCACATGAATATGGATGATATCTTTAGCCAATTTGGAGATATTTTCGGAAGTGCTTTTGGAGGAGGCTTCGGAGGTTTTGGTGGCGGTGGCGGTCAGCGTCGTGCAAAAGGAAGTAACCTTCGTATAAAAGTAAAGCTAACACTAGAAGAAATTGCTACTGGTGTTGAGAAAAAAATAAAAGTAAAAAGAAAAACACAAGCGGAAGGAGTTACTTACAGAACATGTTCAACCTGTAATGGTTCAGGTCAAGTTGTCAAAATACAAAATACCATTTTAGGTAGAATGCAAACAGCTTCACCTTGTCCTTCTTGCGGTGGTTTAGGTCAAATGATTGATAAAAAACCTTCTAATGCAGACTCACAAGGAATGATCTTAGAAGACGATACCGTATCTATCAAAATTCCTGCGGGGGTAGTAGATGGAATGCAGTTAAAAGTAGCCAGTAAAGGAAATGATGCACCAGGTAATGGAGTGGCAGGTGATTTGATTGTGGCTATTGAAGAAATTGAACATCCAACTTTAAAACGCGAAGGAGAAAACCTGCATTATGATTTATATATTAGTTATCCCGAGGCAGTATTAGGGGTGTCAAAAGATATAGATGCAGTTACGGGTAAAGTTCGTATCAAGCTAGAAGAAGGCATTCAGTCAGGAAAAATCTTGCGTTTAAAAGGAAAAGGAATCCCGAGTCTGAATAATTATGGTAATGGAGATATGCTAGTACATATCAATGTCTGGACTCCTAAAAACCTTTCAAAAGAACAAAAGAAATTCTTTGAAGAAAACCTTGAAAACCCAAATTTCAATCCAAAACCAGAAAAAACAGATAAGTCCTTTTTTGAGAAAGTAAAAGATATGTTCTCGTAATTTACAAATTCTTTAACATTGTAAATGAAAGATTCAAAAAAAATCCCAACTTTTACTGTCAAAAGTTGGGATTTTTTGTAACATGTTCTATTTATCAGAAACTAATTATTTACTTTTACAACTCTTATATAAAAGCAAAAAACAACTCAAACTCGCATAATGAACAATATTCTTGAAGTAAATAATGTAGTGAAGCAATATGGCGATTATACCGCGTTGAATTCTGTTTCATTACAAGTTCCAAAAGGGAGTATCTATGGTCTCTTAGGGCCCAATGGAGCAGGAAAAACCTCCCTGATACGTATTATCAATCAAATTACAATGCCTGATAAAGGAGAAGTGTTTTTAGATGGTGAAAAATTAGCACCTCATCACGTATCATATATTGGTTATATGCCTGAAGAACGCGGTTTGTATAAAACAATGAAAGTAGGCGAACAAGCTTTATATTTAGCTCAGTTAAAAGGAATGCCTCATGCCGAAGCAAAAAAACAACTCAAATATTGGTTTGAGAAATTTGGGATTGAAGGATGGTGGAACAAAAAAATACAAGAACTATCCAAAGGAATGGCGCAGAAAATTCAGTTTATTGTAACGATATTACATCAACCCAAATTACTAATATTAGACGAACCTTTTTCTGGCTTTGATCCTGTAAATGCTAATTTAATTAAAGATGAAATTATAGAATTAAACAAACAAGGAACATCTATTATTTTTTCTACCCATCGTATGGAAAGTGTAGAAGAAATGTGTGATTATATAGCACTTATTCATAAATCAAATAAATTAATTGAAGGAAAAGTAAGCGATGTGAAAAAAGAATATCGCACACACAAATTTCAAGTAGGTATCTTATCAGATAATGTAGAAGGATTAATGTATGATTTGACACAAAAGTTTACCGTTGGAAAAACAACTTTCAAATCGTTGAATAACGATCTTAAGTTAGAAATAGATCTAGGGCATAAAACCCAAAACGAATTATTGGAAGTTTTGATTAAAAACGGACAAGTAACCCATTTTGCAGAAAATATTCCATCAATTAATGATATTTTTATCCAAACAGTAACTAATAAAAAATAACAAAGACAAAAATTAAACAACAAATAATTTTCAAAATAAGATTTGAAACACATTATTTATTTGTTTTTACGATTGGAAATCGAAATTCACGAAATATGAATATATTGAGTTTAATCATAAAAAGAGAATTTATTGCTAAGGTTCGCAATAAATCATTTATTGTAATGACATTCTTGAGTCCTTTACTGTTTTTAGGAATGTCACTTTTAATTGGCGTTCTAGCCAATATAAATAAAGGAGAAATCAAAAAAATAGCTATTCACGATCAAGCGGGAATTTTAAAAAAAGACTTTAAAGATAAAAAAGATGTAAAATATACGGATTTGTCTCAAATGACTTTTGATATGGCAAAGAACACTGCTTCAAAAAGTTACGAAGGCTTGATTTTTGTTCCAAAAGTTGTAAATTCAAAAGAATTAATACAAAAAGTCCAATATATTTCAGACGAAAGCCCCAGTTTAGAATTTGTATCAGATATTGAAAAAGTAGTAGATGCACATTTAACTAAAGAAAATCTGAAAATCTTAGGATTTGATTCTGATAAGATTGAAAAAGCAAAGGTTGAGTCAGAACTCCATATAACGAAATTTTCAGGTGAAGAAGGATTAAAATATTTAAATGAAATAAAAGTATTCTTTGGAGGTGCTTTTGGATATTTAATAATGATGTTTATTATCATTTACGGCAACTTTGTAATGCGCAGCGTGATAGAAGAAAAAACATCAAGAATTATAGAAGTAATCATTTCTTCTGTAAAACCATATCAATTAATGATGGGGAAAATTATAGGTAATTCATTAGCAGGAATTTTGCAATTTACTATCTGGGTAGTATTAGGTTTATTGCTATTGTTTGGTTCTTCAATATTTTTAGGTAATTCAGCCGATGCCTCAACGGTACATAATGCAATGCAAGAATTGCCTTCACAAGCAGGAAATATAGCTTCTTTGATTGAAAAAATAAATCTTTACTACAATGAAATACCTGTATTGACTACGGTTATTTTCTTTTTAGTTTATTTTATTGGAGGTTATTTCTTATATAGTTCGTTGTATGCAGCCATAGGAGCTGCTGTTGATTCAGAAACGGATTCACAACAGTTTTTGTTACCTATTATTATGCCCTTAATGTTAGGTATTTATGTAGGGTTCTTTACAGTGGTAAATGATCCACACGGTACAGTGGCAACCATATTTTCTATGATTCCATTTACATCGCCAATTGTAATGCTAATGCGTATTCCTTTTGGAGTACCTATTTGGCAATTGGCAGTTTCTATAGTATTACTTTTCGGAACTTTTTTAGGTGTCGTTTGGTTTGCTAGTAAAATATATAGGGTCGGAATTTTGATGTATGGAAAAAAACCAACTTGGAAAGAGTTATATAAATGGCTTAAATACTAAAATTAGATGATTTGATTATTTCTTAATTTGATTTTGTAAATTCCGAATAATCATATAATATAGATCTTCAAATAAATAAAATGAGTAAAATATTAATAGTAGAAGATGAAGCGGCAATTCGTAGAGTTTTAGTGAAAATTCTTTCGGAAGAAAATGATTCATATAAAGTGGACGAAGCAGAAGATGGAGTACAAGGTCTTGATAAAGTTAAGAATGAAGATTACGACTTAATTCTTTGCGATATCAAAATGCCTAAAATGGATGGAGTAGAAGTCTTAGAGTCTATAAAAAAAATCAAACCTGAAATTCCTATGGTTATGATTTCAGGACATGGCGATTTAGAAACAGCCGTTAATACCATGCGTTTAGGTGCTTTTGATTACATTTCAAAACCACCAGATCTAAACCGCTTATTAAATACAGTACGTAATGCTTTAGATAAAAAGAAATTAGTCGTAGAAAATAAAATTCTAAAGAAAAAAGTTTCTAAGAATTACGAAATGATAGGAGAAAGTACAGCTATATCTCATATAAAAGAAATGATCGAAAAAGTAGCTCCTACAGAAGCACGTGTATTAATTACAGGACCTAATGGAACAGGAAAAGAATTAGTAGCACATCAAATACATCAACGCAGCGAACGTTCTTCTGGACCTATGATTGAGGTAAATTGTGCCGCTATTCCATCGGAGTTAATAGAAAGTGAATTGTTTGGTCATGTAAAAGGAGCTTTTACTTCAGCAGTAAAAGATAGAGCGGGTAAATTTGAGGCTGCTGATGGAGGAACTATTTTCTTAGATGAAATAGGAGATATGAGTTTATCAGCACAAGCCAAAGTACTACGTGCGTTACAAGAAAATTTAATCCAACGGGTAGGGGCTGATAAAGATATAAAAGTCAATGTACGTGTGGTAGCAGCAACCAACAAAGATTTAAAAAAAGAAATTGAAGAAGGACGTTTTCGTGAGGACTTATACCATCGTTTAGCCGTTATTTTAATAAAAGTACCAGCGTTAAACGAAAGAAGAGATGATATCCCAGCACTAATTGAGCATTTTACGAATAAAATAGCCCATGAACAAGGTAGTGCAACTAAATCTTTTTCTAATTCAGCAATTAAGTTATTGCAAGAATATGATTGGACAGGTAATATTCGCGAATTACGTAATGTTGTAGAACGTTTAATTATTCTAGGAGGTAATGAAATTTCAGAAAATGATGTGAAATTATTTGCTTCAAAGTAATAAAGATTCTTTAACTAATAAAACCATAAGCTCTTTTAACATGGTGCTTAGTGCTTCGTATTTAGTGCTTTGTACCATTAACCAAGTACTAAATATATTATGAACTTAAAAAAAATAAATCAAAATCTTCAAAAAGCCCTAATAGAAAATGATCTTATAGAGGCAAATGAAGTACAATTAGATTGTTGGGGAACTTTAAAAGGGGGGGCTGATGCTATTGTGATAATGAATGAAGGAGAAGGTAAATCATCTACTATAGCTTATACAGTTATTCAAAAGTTAGAAAAACCCATAGGCGAATCTACACGAGCATTGATTATTGTTAAAGACAAAGAGTCTGTTTTGCAAATGTTAGAGTATTTTGCAAAATTTGGAAAATATACAAATCTTAGGGTTATTGGAGTTAACGATAAGACGGATATAGACGAAGAAAAGAATACTATTTCGGCAGGAATGGATGTTTTAATAGGTACCCCCCATAAAATTAATGCTATGTTTTCGGGGGCTGGATTTAATATGAATACCATTAAAATTTTTGTTGTTGATGATGCAGATGTTATTTTTAAACAACGTTTGGATCCTATAGTTCAACGTTTGTCCTTGAGTGTGGAAAAAACACAACGCCTGTTCTTTACTACCGAATTAACAGAACGGGTTGAAATTTTAGCAGATAAGACAATGATTGAACCGTATCTTTTTGGATTAGAAGATGAAGAAGATGAGTATAATGAAGAATAATTTGATCATAAATTAAAATAAGCATCTGTTTTGATGCTTATTTTTTTATTCTAAATTTTAATATCGGATAATTTTTTTTTAATTTTAAACGATATTAATAAGTTTATGGTATGTGGGATATAGATTTGTCATATAGAAAAGAATTTCAATCAACTTTTGAAAGATTGTATGAAAAAAAGGAAATATTGGTAAAAGCCAGACCATTACCTAAAATGGCCATTGAAAAAATTAAAGAATCGCTTTCGATCGAATGGACTTATAATTCTAATAGTATTGAAGGAAATACTTTAACTTTAAGAGAAACACAAATGGTACTCCAAGAAGGAATTACAATAAAAGGAGTTTCACTTAGAGAACATTTTGAAGCAAAGAATCACGAAAAAGCAATAGATTATTTGTATGAAATAGTAAATGAAGAATATATTTTTAGGAGTATAGATATGCTTACCTTACACGGGTATGTTTTAAGATCTATAGAAGATGATTTTGCAGGACGTTTACGTAACGGAGGTGTTCGTATATCAGGTGCTAATTTTATTCCTCCTAATGCTAATAAAGTCTCATATTTAATAGATGAGTTAGTAGAATTTGTTAATAAAAATCCATTAATTTTAAATGACATAGAATTAGCTGCCATATTTCATCATAAATTTGTTTGGATACACCCATTTTTTGATGGTAATGGGCGAACGGTTCGTTTATGTATGAATTTATTATTAATGCGAAGAGGTTTTCCTCCAGCTATTATTTTAAAAAATGACAGGAAGAAATATTATGAAGCCCTAAATCAAGCTAATAAAGGAAACTATCAAAAGCTTGTCTTATTGATGTGTCAAGCTTTAGAGCGTACATTAAATATTTATTTAACCGTATTACCTAATAATGATAATCAATATGAGTCAATAGCTAATATTGTTAATGAGCCATCGTCATTATATGGATTTAGTCAAGAATATGTTAGTTTATTAGCCAGACAAGGAAAAATAGATGCTCATAAAGAAGGTAAAACTTGGTTTACGACTAGAAAAGCTCTCGAAGAATATATTGAAAACAGAAAGCGTAAAAGAACTTTAAGGTGATAGATGTGACGATGTTTGTTTGGGGATTTATTATAAAATCTCTTGTTTTTTTAGGAAATATTCTGTTTTATGAATAACTTGGGCTAAAAATGTAATAAATATTTAAAAAATGCAAAAGTATAGAGTAGTTCTGGTAGGCTTTTTCTTATTTAAAGGAATGTGCTTTTATGGGCAAAATACAAAAGGACTGGTGTCAGAGCAAGCAATGGTTGTATCCGCAAGGGAAGAAGCTTCTAAAATTGGTGTTCAAGTATTAAAGAAAGGAGGGAATGCTTTTGATGCTATGGTGGCAACTGAATTAGCATTGGCTGTCTGTTATCCGCAAGCTGGAAATATTGGTGGAGGCGGATTTATGGTATATAGAAAAGCTGATGGTGCTATTGGAAGTCTTGATTATCGAGAAAGAGCTCCAGCCGCAGCGCATTCAGAAATGTTTTTGGACAAGGATAAGAATGTAATAGAAGGATTGAGTACGGCTTCTGGCAAGGCTATAGGTGTGCCAGGAACAATAGCAGGGGTGTTAGAAGTGCATAAAAAAATGGGTTCTTTACCGCTAAAAGAAATTTTTAAACCCGTTATAGAATTAGCTGAAAAGGGATTTGTTGTTACAAAAAAAAATGAGGCTACATTTGCTTATTATAGGAACGACTTTATAAATGCAAATGGAGCTCAAAGTTTGTTTTCTAAACTCTATAAGGTTGGAGATACCATTAAACAAATACGGTTAGCTACAACCTTAAAAAGGATTCTTAAAAACGGGAAAAAAGAGTTTTATGAAGGAGAAACGGCTAAAAAAATAGTCGATTTTGTTAAAAAAAGGGGAGGTATAATTTCATTAGAAGATTTAAAAGAATATACTCCAATTTGGAGAAAACCAATAGTTTTTAAATATAAAGATTATAATTTAATAACGATGGCTCCTCCAAGCAGTGGAGGGATTACGTTATCGCAAATTCTTAAAATGATAGAACCTTATTCGTTAAGAGAATTTGGTTTTAATTCAGATAAAACAATTCAACTAATTGTAGAGGCAGAACGAAGAGCGTATGCAGATCGTAATTATTTTTTAGGAGACCCTGATTTTGTAAAGATTCCTCAAGATGAATTATCCAATGAAAATTATTTAAAAGAAAGGATGAGTACGTTTTCTTTTGATAAAGCGACTCCTTCAGCTGAAATAAAACACGGAGCAGTTCATTTTTCTAAAGAAAGTACTGAAACAACTCATTATTCTATAGTGGATCCTTTTGGTAATGCAATTGCTACGACTACAACATTAAATGATGATTTTGGAAGTAAGCACTATTCCGATGAATTAGGTTTCTTTCTTAATAACGAAATGGACGATTTTAGCATAAAATCAGGAGTGGCCAATTTGTACGGACTTGTAGGGGCTAAAGCTAATGAAATTCAACCTAAAAAAAGAATGTTGAGTTCTATGACACCTACAATAGTAGAGAAGGAAGGTAAATTATTCATGGTTTTGGGTACGCCAGGAGGATCAACAATTATTACTTCTGTATTGCAAACTTTTTTGAATGTTACAGAATTTGGAATGAATATGCAAGAAGCTGTAGACGCACCTCGTTTTCATCATCAATGGCTGCCCGATGAGGTAGTTTTTGAACCTAATAAATTTTCAGAACATTTGATTAATAATCTAATAGCGAAAGGTTATATAATTAATGAAAAGCAAAATAAGATCATAGGAAAAGTAGATGCAATATTAGTTCAGCCTGAAGGGAAATTAGAAGGAGGGGCAGATTATAGAGGAGATGATAAAGCTGTGGGGTTTTAGCAGAAAATAAATATGAGTTTGGTTATCGTCTTTTCTGGAAATGAAATAAGTGCCTTGGCTATAAAGGCAGAATTAGAAATAAATGGAATTTTGGTAATTTTAAAAAATGAAATTCAAGCTACGGCTATGGCTGGATTTTGGAGTCCTTATTCGGGTGTTGATGTTCTAGTGAATAAAAAAGATGTAATGCAAGCAAAATTATTAGTGGAAAAAATCATTAATTTTTAATTTTCTCATTTTCAAATTATTTAATTTAGCCATTAATTTTATCTTTGCACCTTCAAAAATTTAAGGAACCCCTTAAACTTTTAAACTTCAATTATGATTACAGTAAACGATATTGCCGTAGAGTTTGGCGGAACCACGCTTTTTAGCGATGTGACTTTTGCAATTAATGAAAATGATAAAATTGCCTTAATGGGCAAAAATGGAGCTGGAAAATCCACTTTGTTAAAAATCGTTGCAGGTGAAAACAAGCCTACACGTGGTAGTATTTCAGCACCTAGTGATGCTGTAATTGCATATTTGCCTCAGCATTTGTTATTAAATGATGACAGTACAGTAATGGAAGAAACTTCCAAGGCTTTTGCTTCCGTTTTAGGAATGAAAGCGGAGATAGATGAAATTAACGAGCAGTTAACTATTCGTACAGATTATGAAAGTGACGAATATATGAAGTTAATTGAACGTGTTTCAGAGCTTTCTGAAAAATATTATTCTATAGAAGAAGTTAATTACGAAGCAGAAGTTGAAAAAGTATTAAAAGGACTAGGTTTTGTTCGTGAAGATTTTACCCGTAAAACTTCTGAATTTTCTGGTGGATGGCGTATGCGTATTGAGTTGGCTAAAATTTTATTAAAAAAACCAGACTTAATATTGTTAGACGAACCTACCAACCACTTGGATATGGAAAGTATTCAATGGTTAGAGGATTTCTTAGTTACTCAGGCCAAAGCAGTAATGGTTATTTCCCATGACCGTGCTTTTGTAGATAGCATTACTAACCGTACCATTGAAGTAACGATGGGTAGAATTTATGATTATAAAGCAAAATATTCAGATTATTTAGTTTTACGTCAAGATAGAAGAATACAACAACAAAAAGCGTATGATGAACAACAAAAATTTATTGCTGAAAATCAGGCTTTTATAGAGCGTTTTAGAGGAACTTTTTCAAAGACAGAACAAGTGCAATCTCGTGTACGTATGTTAGAAAAATTAGTTTTAGTAGAAGTAGATGAAGTTGATACATCCGCTTTAAAACTAAAATTCCCACCATCACCACGCTCAGGACAATATCCTGTTGTTGTAGAAGAGCTTACAAAAAAATATGATGACCATGTAGTGTTTAATAATGCCAATATGGTAATTGAGCGAGGTCAAAAGGTAGCATTTGTAGGGAAAAATGGAGAGGGAAAATCAACAATGATTAAAGCTATTATGAAAGAAATTAATCATGATAGTGGTAAATTAGAAATAGGACATAATGTACAAGTAGGATATTTTGCTCAAAATCAAGCCGCATTATTAGATGGCGATTTGACCATTTTTGAAACTATAGACCGAATTGCAGAAGGAGATATTCGTACCCAAATTAAAAATATTTTAGGAGCCTTTATGTTTAAAGGAGACGATATTCAAAAGAAAGTAAAAGTCCTTTCGGGGGGTGAAAAAACACGTTTAGCTATGATTAAACTATTGTTAGAACCCGTAAATGTATTGATTCTAGATGAGCCTACGAACCACTTAGACATGAAAACGAAAGACATCATTAAAGAAGCTTTAAAAGATTTTGATGGTACATTAATTTTAGTATCTCATGATCGTGATTTTCTAGATGGTTTAGTAACTAAAGTATTTGAATTTGGAAATAAAAGAGTTCGAGAACATTTTGAAGATATTAAAGGTTTCTTGGCTTTCAAGAAAATGGAAAATCTAAAGGAAATCGAGAAATAAAATGATTACATACTTAAAAGAGGCTTTTTTCAATTTTAGAAAGAGCCTCTTTTTTTATGTGAAAAATCAATTCTATTCTAAATAAAATAGGTATATATAAAATATAACCATTTTATTTTTAAATATTTAGGTTACTATTGGTAAGAAAATGCTAAATATCTTGTCGCTTTTTTAACCCAGATTACCATTATAAGTATATTATAGATAAAAATGACTTTGAATTAAAAAAAAAATACTCTCAATATATATAATAAAGCTACAACTGTTGTAAAAAAGCCGTGTATTTCTACCTTCTTTGTTCTTTTAATCTTTATTTTAAAGGCTAACATATAATTTGGGTTTAAAAAAAAGGATTATAATTTGGCACTTTTAATGAGTCGAATAAATTCCGTTTTATAACCTTCCAAATCGTTATGTATACCTTTGTTAGCAAGAGCTATAATGTCTTCTGTTTGTTTGTTTTCAATATATTTAGAGTCTCTTAATTTCATGCCAAACCAAGCCACAGAAGAAGCAAATTTAAAATCGGAACTAGAAATTTTTAAAGGTTTGCTTAAATTAGAAACAGTTTGAATCATCTCTATACTTTTTTCACCATCAGGTCTTTTGTATCGAAATTTCACGGTAGCCAATTCTTTTGAAATTAAATTTTGAGAACCTTCTTTCGATGTGTATTTTAATTGGGTAGGAGAGTAAGAACTTTCAACGCCTGTAGGGATAATTTCATATAGAGCAGTTACGGTATGCCCGCTTCCTAATTCGCCTGCATCAATAGCATCATTTTTAAAATCCTCATCATTTAATTTTCTATTTTCATATCCTATTAATCGGTAAGACTGTATTTGATTTGGGTTAAATTCAATTTGAATCTTAACATCTTTAGCTATAGTAAACATAGAACCGTTGAATTCTTTGCCTAAAAAACGAGTAGCTTCCTGCATATTGTCTATATAAGCATAGTTTCCGTTTCCTTTATTAGCAAGGGTTTCCATTTTACTATCTTTATAATTTCCCATGCCGTATCCTAGACAGGTTAAGAAGATGCCTGTTTTACGTTTTCTTTCTATTAAGAGTTCCATTTCTTTGTCTGTTGAAGCCCCTACATTAAAGTCGCCATCAGTTGCTAAAACAATTCTATTATTGCCTTCTTTAATAAAGTTTTCTTCGGCAATTTTATAGGCTAATTCTATTCCTTCTCCTCCAGCTGTACTTCCTCCAGCCGTTAGTTCATCAAGAGCATTCATTATTTTATTTTTTTCATTTCCAGAAGTAGGAGGTAGTATCATTCCTGCCGCTCCTGCATATACAACCATTGAAACTTTATCTTGAGGACGTAATTCTTTTACCAGTATTTTCATGGATTCTTTTAGTAAAGGGAGTTTGTTTTCTTCTTCCATAGAGCCTGATACATCAATAAGAAAAACAATGTTAGAAGGAGGAAGATTGTTTTTGTCCATCTTTTTACCTTGAAGACCAATTTTTAATAATTTATGGTTGGAGTTCCAAGGACATTCGCTGTACTCTGTATTGATAGAAAAAGGGTGATTATCTTTAGGTTGAGGGTAAGTGTATGAAAAGTAATTAATCATTTCTTCTAGACGTACCGCATCTTTTGGAATTTCTTGACCGTTATTGATAAAACGACGAATATTGGTGTAAGAAGCATTATCAACATCAATGGAAAAAGTAGATAAGGGGTTTACGCTTGGGTTTTCAAATTTATTTTCTTCTATTTCAGCATAACTTTCTTCGTTTTTATTTTCTGGAATTTCTATCTCTGGATTGTTTATCATTAGGTCGCTAATTTCGGCTTCGCTGGCTACTTCTTCGGTCATCATGTCAGGAGATTGTTTGCAAGCGGTGAAAGATAATACGAATATAGATAGTATTAAAAATGTTTTTTTCATAGAGATAATTGTTTTTTGTTAGTTTATAACAAATTATGTGCCTTATTTTTTGTTATTATGTTAAAAAAGGTGTAAAAACAATAGGATAATTTCTGAAGAGATTTTTTTAAATAAATAATAACTGAATAAAAAACTATTAAACTTATAAATTCTGTTTTGTAGTTTTGAGTATTGTAAAAAATGCTTTTTGAAATGAATTATAGGGATAGGCGGATATGAATTTTATAAAAAGTAGGAGTTGTAATTACGATTCAATATTATCATTGTAATTGCCATTGAATGAATTATCTTTGCAAACTATGAAGCTTTCAACTTATACTCGCGAATTCAAAGAAAACATTAAATTGGCTTATCCTATTGTCTTGGGGATGTTAGGTCATACTTTAGTTTCTATTGTAGATAATATAATGGTGGGCAAACTAGGAGCAAAAGAGTTAGCAGCAGTTTCTCTTGCAAATAGTTTCGTATTTATTGGAATGTCATTAGGGTTAGGTTTTTCAACAGCCATAACCCCTTTAGTGGCAGAAGCAGATGGTGAAAATAGTTTGATTAAAGGACGTAGTGTTTTTCATCACGGATTGGTACTTTGTACAGGTTTAGGAATTGCTTTGTTTGGAATTATATACTTTGCAAAACCTTTAATTATATATATGGGGCAACCCCAAGAAGTAGTTGAATTAGCTAAACCTTTTTTAGATTTGGTTGCATTTTCATTAATACCATTGATTGTTTTTCAGGGATATAAACAATTTGCTGATGGTAAAAGTGAAACGAAATATGGCATGTGGGCTAACCTGCTTTGTAATGTAATACATTTGATTTTAAATATTGTACTAATTTATGGTGTTTGGATTTTTCCCAAAATGGGAATGCTAGGAGCAGCAGTAGGAACTGTTTTATCTCGGATTGTAATGGTAGTTTATATTCATTTTGCTTTAAAGTCAAAGAAAAAGTTTAAACCCTATTTTCAAGAATTCAACGTTAAGAATATCGGGAAAACAATGACTCAAAAAATAGTTGATTTAGGGTTGCCTTCTGCTTTGCAAATGTTTTTTGAAGTAGCTTTGTTTACAGGAGCCATTTGGTTATGTGGTAGTATTGGTACCACTAGTCAGGCTGCTAATCAAATAGCGTTAACTTTGGCTACTTTTACTTTTATGTTTGTTTCAGGACTAGGTGTTGCAGGAATGGTACGTATAGGCAATCAAAAAGGAATACAGGATTATAAAAAGTTGCAAATCATTGCACGTTCTATTTTTTTATTAGCTGTTTTTATTCAAGGTGTTTTTGCACTTGTTTTTGTATTGACAAACAATTGGTTACCAGAAATTTTTATAGATTCTGAAAATACATTAACTTTAAAAGATAATGGAGAAGTAGTAAGTATAGCGTCTAATTTGATTTTAATAGCAGCTGTTTTTCAAATTTTTGATGGAATACAAGTAACGGTGCTTGGCGCGTTACGAGGGATTCAGGATGTAAAAATACCCATGTATCTTACATTTGTCGCGTATTGGGTTATAGGTTTTCCTATATCTATCTATTTAGGACTATTCACTTCTTTGAAAGCTATTGGTGTATGGATAGGTTTGTTGTCAGGACTGATTGCTGCGGCATTACTCCTTTATTATAGATTTGAAAAATTATCCAAACGTATGATTCTTTTGAATCATACAACTTAAATACTAAAAATTATTATAAAATGACATTACCAAAATTTGTTTTAGCAGATAATTCTGATTTTCCAGATGATATTTTTATCATTCACTTAGAATTTCCTCGTTTTCTAATCAACTTAAAAGATGATTCTGTAGAATTTATAGAAGAATTAGATGATGAAGATGAAACAGAAATAGCAAGAGAAATGGAGCATTTAATTATCCTAGCAGGTGAGTTCTATGATCGCGAAATGGAGCGTTATGAAGAATAATAAGAAATAAGTTTATTGTATGTAAGAAGGCTGTCTAAAAAGGAAAAGTCAGATGGTTAGTTTGTCGCTTCTACGAAACAGAAATTAGATTACCAATATAATATAGTTTCTCCTGTTGGTAGGAATAACATCATACGATCTTTTTAGAGAGCCTCGTTAGTTTTTAAGTCCTATAAACAAGGGACAGACGTAAGCCCCCAGAATAGAAAATATATTTTCAAAAAGTAAGACAAAAGAGAGTAAATAAAACAATAAAATAGTTTGATATGAATGAACACCCAATTTTTGCAGAGCATCCTTGGTTAATTGCCACATTTGCAATTGTAATATTGTTTATGTTGTTACTAGACTTAGGAATCTTTAATAAAAAGAGCCATGAGGTATCTAGTAAAGAGGCTGTAACTTGGTCATTTGTTTGGATAGCCTTAGCAATGGGATTTAGTGGGCTAGTATATCATTTTGCAGGAGCAATTAAATTCTACGAATTTCAATCTGCATATTGGATAGAAAAAGCACTTTCAGTAGATAATCTGTTCGTGTTTATTATGGTTTTTAAATTTTTTGATGTAGCCAATCAAAATAAACACAAAGTTTTATTTTGGGGAGTTATTGGTGCATTGGTTTTAAGAGCAATATTTATATTTTCAGGAGCCTTTTTAATAGAGTTAACTTATTTGAATAAAATTTTAGGGCTTATAGGGGTGCAAGGGCTTAAATACGATATTAATCTAGTAATGACACTTTTTGGCGTGTTTTTAGTGTATGCGGGTGTTAAATCCTGGTTTGCCAATGAAGAGGATGAAAATCAAGATTATAATGATACCAAGGGAGCACGCTTAGTTCGTCAGTTTTTTAACGTTAGTGATGATTATGATGGAAATAATTTTTTTACAATTGAAAATGGTAAGAAAATAGCAACGCCTTTATTAGTTGTAGTAGCAGTCATAGAATTTACAGATTTATTGTTTGCTGTTGATTCTATTCCAGCAATTTTTGCCATTTCCAGAGATCCATTTATTTTATATACCTCTAATATTTTTGCAATATTAGGACTGAGGGCTTTATTCTTTTTATTAGATAACTTTATTTATTTATTTCATAAACTTCCGTATGGTTTGGCTATTATTTTAAGTTTTATAGGAATTAAGATGATTATAGCTCCTTTTTATCATGTAGATTCGGTAGTGTCGCTTATTATAATAGGTGTTGTGTTGGTTCTATCTGTACTTTTGTCTATCATTTTTCCTGAACCTAAAGAATAAGACTTCTAAATAGCAATTGTTGAATTGAAAGATATTAGAAAAAGGGGGCAAAAAATCTTGAACCCCTTTTTTATTTATTGTTGAAATAATTGTCTAATAATTTTTGTGCAGAAATAAAAGGGGAACTCTGGTTGTTTCGTACGGCTATTTTTTCAGTTTCTAAAAGAGATAAAGTTGTAGGATGATTGAAAAAATGATTTTTCAGTTGTTCATTTATAGTTTCTAAAAGCCAGTATTGATTTTGGTTATTTCTTTTGTTTTCAAAATAACCATTTTCTTTGGTTAGTGTAATGTATTCTTCTATGGTTTGCCATATAGAATCAACTCCTTTTTTTTCTAATGCGCTACAGGTTGTAACTTTAGGAATCCAGCCTGAATTTTTTTCAGGAAATAGGTGCAGTGCTCTGGTGTACTCTGTTTTGGCTAGTTTGGCTTTTGTAGTATTATCTCCATCGGCTTTATTAATTACTAACAAATCAGCCATTTCCATAATGCCTCTTTTTATGCCTTGTAATTCGTCTCCAGCTCCAGCTAAATTTAATAATAAGAAAAAATCAGTCATGCTATGCACAGCGGTTTCACTTTGACCTACACCAACCGTTTCAACAAGTATTGCGTTAAAGCCACAAGCTTCGCATAGGATGATACTTTCTCGTGTTTTTCTAGCTACACCGCCCAAACTCTCACCAGAAGCACTAGGACGAATATAAGCATACTCATCTTTTACGAGTTCTTCCATACGGGTTTTGTCGCCTAAAATGCTTCCATGGCTAATACTAGAACTCGGGTCGACAGCTAGTACAGCTACTTTTTTTCCTAATGCTGTTAAGAGTTTTCCAAAAGCTTCTATAAAAGTGCTTTTTCCGACTCCTGGTACACCTGTAATACCTATTCGGATAGAATTATTGCTGTAGGGAAGGCAATTTTGAACAATGATATTGGCTTTTTCTTGGTGTTCTATATTTGTGCTTTCAACCAATGTAATGGCTCGGCTAAGTGCTGTTTTATCCCCTTTTAGAATACTTTCTGTAAGTGACTCTGTGTTAAGAGCTGCTTTCCTGTGCTTTTTAATCTGGTTGATTGCTCTTTGATTGATACTTTCAGGTTGTTCGATGCCTTCGTTTTCTTTTAAAGCTGATTTTTTTCTGTAAGCATTCAATGGATTTCGTTTTTTAGTAAAGGTAATTATTTTTTTAATAGTAATAATAAATCTTAAAGGGTAGGATTGTAAAAATATTAGTTAATTTGTTTATTTTGTTGGAACTGAAATATATTTCGCTATGAGTGATAAAAGGATAGATATAGATTGTCAATCAATTGAACAACTTCTTAGGTTGAAACCATTTGAACAAAGAATTGTTAAAAAGAGTTTCGAAGTAGGAGATTATTTAGTTTCTCAGGGGGATTCTTTTTTGTATTTACCTATTGTTAAATCAGGAGTTGTTAGACTAGATTGTACTTCTATTGTAAAGGATGTATTGTTGGATTATGTAGTGGCAGGAGAGGTTTGTATGGTAAGTTTTTCGCATTATAACGCAATGGATAAGTTATTGTTTGCAGCTCAAGCTTTAACTAGGGTAGAGGCTTGGTTATTGCCAAGAGATATAATTAGTGAACTGTTAGAAAAAGATAGAGACTTTGTAGGTTCTCTTTTAAATAGGTTGTCTTTTGAATTTCAGCACATACTTCAATTGTATATAGGTTTGCAAAACGATGACTTAGAAAAAAGATTAGAAAGATATTTGCAAAAATACAGTCGTAAATTAGAGTTAAATGGTGTTAAACTCACTCATCAACAAATAGCTATTGATCTAGGAGTTAGTAGAGAAAGTGTTTCACGAATAATGTCTAAAAAAGGGAACTTGTGATTTAGATCACAAGATGTTTTAGATTGCAAAAGTATTTTTGTTTAAAAATATTTTATGGATACTTTAATACCTAATAACTCTTTGATTACGGCTACGCCTGAAGAAGGTAGACAATTAGCGGTAAAAATGGCTAGATTAATCATTAAGCACACACAACCTGATGCGTCAGTGCGCGAAAAATTACGACCAATTTATGCTGAAGATCCTGCTATGCTTATAGCTATTGGTCAGACAGTAGCTATAGAATTTGCTACTATAGCAAAAGCAAATAATTATTGGAAAAAATAAGCGTGTTAATTTTTATTTTTTAAAGGCTGTTCAGTTACTTTACCGCTTTGTTCTAGGGGTCAATACAAACTAACTATTGTTTTAATAGTTAAAATTTGAGAACAAGGAGGTATTTTACTGGACAGCCTCTTGCTTAAAATTAAAATTTAATAAAGTAGATTTCTATTATAGGCAGTATCGTTTTGAAGGTTTTTTAAATGCGGTTTGTCTTTTGTGAAATGAACAAACCATTTCGCTAACTCGTCAATCTCAGATGAAATCAGGATCTTAATGGACTGATTTAACTCTTCGTTAAATTGCTCTGGATTTAAACTTGCTCTTTCTAACTTTCTTTGAATATAGGTAGACATTGTTCTCATAGGTTGTTTTTTTTATTAGGGTTACTAAAATTAGTAAAAAATATCTTACTAAACAAAAAAAAGACCTTTTTTTATAAAATAGTTTAAAAAAATGGTATTTGAAAATATTTTGACTTTATCTTTTCAACAAAATTTAGTTAATAATTAAGGCATGTTAGATGATTTAAATATTCTTAATTTTACATAAAATAAATTCGATTGGTATGCCTGTTTCGAAAGAATTAATTCAAAAGTTAATAGATGTTGTTGGAGTATCTTCTGTTTTTACAGATATAGAAACTCGAAAGAGGTATGGACATGATGAAACTGAAGACTTTTGTTTCCCCCCAGCTGTAGTAGTTAAGCCCAATAATGTAGAGGAAGTTTCGGCTGTTATGAAATTAGCAAATGAGTTTTATACACCGGTTGTTCCTATAGGCGGACAAACAGGTTTAAGCGGAGGGGCATTATCCGTTTTAGAAGGAATAGGTCTTTCAACAGAGCGATTGAATAAAATTATTGAGATAGACGAAAAAAATCTCCAGATTATTACTGAACCTGCTGTTGTTACTCAGGTGTTGCGAGAAGCTGTTGCGGAAAAAGGACTTTTTTACCCAGTAGACCCTAGTAGTATGGGAAGTTGCTTTATTGGAGGGAATATAGCTGAAAATTCAGGAGGTGCTAGAGCTGTTAAATATGGATTGACGAAAGATTACGTTTTGAATTTAGAAGTTGTTTTGCCAAATGGAGAAATTATTTGGACAGGTGCTAATACATTAAAAAATTCTACAGGTTATAATCTGACCCAATTAATGATAGGGAGTGAAGGGACATTAGGAATTGTTACTAAAGCCGTTTTAAAATTACTACCCAAAGTGTCTTTTAATATACTAATGTTGGTTCCTTTTTATAAAGCCGATGAAGCTTGTGAGGCTGTTTCTGCTATTTTTAGAGCAGGGATAGTACCTAGCGCTTTAGAGTTTATGGAGCGGGATGCTATTGATTGGAGTTTGAAATATATAGAAGGAATAGCTATTGAAGTAAAAACAGATCATCAAGCTCATTTATTGATTGAAGTAGATGGAAATTACCCGGAAATTTTGATGCTGGAAGCAGAAAAAATTATGCGCGTTTTAGAAAATTTTCAAATTGATGAAATCCTTTTCGCTGATACAGAAGATCAAAAAAAGGCCTTATGGAAAATGAGAAGAGGTATTGCGGAAGCAGTTAAAGCAAATTCAATTTATAAAGAGGAAGATACCGTTGTGCCTCGGTATGAATTACCTAAATTGTTAAAAGGAATTAAAAAAATTGGAGCTAAATATGGTTTCCAGTCGGTTTGTTATGGACATGCAGGAGATGGTAATTTACATGTAAATATAATAAAAGGTTATTTAACGGATGCACAATGGACTGAAGAGGTTCCAAAAGGTATTCGTGAAATTTTTGAGCTAACAATTTCTTTAAAAGGAACTTTATCAGGAGAACATGGTATTGGTTGGGTGCAAAAAAACTACATGGATATGGCTTTTTCAAAAATGCACCTAGAGTTAATGGAGCAGATTAAGTATATTTTTGATCCAAATAATGTTATGAATCCAGGGAAAATATTACCCGATAAGTTTTAGTTAAAATTCCTTGGTGCGAAATACTGAGTGAAATGATTTTTTCCATTGTCTCAAAAAACTTATTTTATATTTGAAGTGAAATATTAATACCTTATTTAATAACTCGGAACGTTAAATTTATTCTAGAACCTATGTTCTTTTGAGTTTTTGGTATTTGATGTTTCCAAAAATGTTGCGTTGAACCTTTCATAATAAGCAAGCTTCCGTGTTCTATATTCATGTTTTGTTTAGCTGTTTCAATGGTATTATGTTTGAGTTGAAAGTTTCTTTCAGCACCAAAACTTACAGAGGCAATGACAGGATTACGACCTAATTCCTTTTCGTTATCAGCATGCCACCCCATACTATCCTGTCCGTTCCGATAGTTATTTAATAAAACAGTTGTAAAGTAAGTATCGCAAACTCGTTCAACTTCATCTTTAATATGAGTTAATAGAGGTGTCCATTGGTGCGGATTCATTACAATATTAGAATACCCATACGGTTTTCCTTCATTGCCAAATAAAGCTGTTAATCGTGGTTGTAAATGTTCTTTTCCATAGACCGTTATTTTGTCTTGTTGCCAAGGTATTTCGGATTGTAATTTTTGAAAAAAATCATTCGCTTGTTCTAATGAAAAAAAGGCTGGATAATAAATGAGTTCCGCATCCGGAAGGTTGAATTCTATTATTTCATCAGGAAAAAGCATTTTGTTAGATGTTTAGAGTTGTTTTTTAGATTAATAATAAAAGAACAAAACTTGAAATAGGTAAGTCTTACTTTTAGTAAGTCTGACAAATATAAGATAAATTCAGACTGAAAAGATTACTAATATAAAGACATTTTTTAATCATGATATGTATATGCTATGATTCAAAAGGTATGATTTAAAAATATCTTTTGGTTTTCTAATAGAGCATTAAAGTAAGAAAAGGGTGTCTAAAAAGCAGCAACTTAATGTTTAACTTATCACTTCGACGAAAAAAGAACTAGCGTTACATATTATGTGATTTGGTTTCGCCTATTCACTTCATTCGAGCCTTCCTTTGGTCGAAAGTAAAGATTGTGAACTTTTAGGACACCCTCTTTTAAAATATTTAAATAGCTGAGAGATCGTTATTTTTTAACGCCACTATTTATATTCATTATTATAATAGCTAATACAATCAAACCTATTCCAATCCATTGTGATAGAACAACAGTTTCATTTAATATCATAAATGCCATCATTACAGAAACAGGTAATTCTAATGAAGAAACAATACTTCCTAAGCCAATTCCCGTGTGAGGGAATCCTGCATTCATCAAAAGAGGAGGGATAATCGTTCCAAACAGAGCCAAAAATATTCCCCATTTAGCAAAAATTGCTAGATTAAAAGGGGTTATTTGTGTAGCTATGGAAAAACCAAAAACAATAACGGCACCACCTAAAAGCATATACAAACTGCGTTGTGCAGAGGATATTCCCAGAGCAATTCGATTAGCAGTAAACATTGTAGTGGTAAATGAAGCAGCAGCTAAAAGGCCCCACATAATTCCTCTCCAATCTAAATCAAGCGATTTGCTGAATAGGTTGGTTGCTAAAGCAGTTCCTAACAAAACAATTGCAACAGAAACTATTTTTTGAACAGAAGGGGCTTTTTTATCTAAAAACCATTCTAATAACACTCCCATCCAAACAGTTTGCATCAACATGACAATTCCTATAGAAACAGGAATGTATCTTACGGCTAAGTAATAAAAAACACTCGTCATCCCAAGTGAAGTTCCTGCTAACATCAAATGTAAAATATTAGCAGAAGTTGCTTTTACAACCTCCTCTTTCTTTTTTATTTTTTGGAAAGCATTGATTAACAATATACCCAAAATACCATATATAAATTGTGAGGACGTAACCTCTGCTGTAGTAAAGTTTTCTGTATAGGCTAATTTTACAAAAGTAGCTAACATTCCATAGCTAGTCGCGCCTAAACCTACCAAAACGACACCTTTTAAAATACTATTTTTCAACATTTTTTCAAAATTAAGGGCGGCAAAGATACAACAAGTTAAATGCTAAATAGTATAATTTGTTAGTTTTTTTAAAAAAACAGCAAAGAACAAAAGCTTTTAAGAGATCAAGAGGAATAAATAGAGAGACATGGTTCTTGGATAATACAGAGCGAAAGTTTATTGCCTAGCGCTATTTTGCCAAATAGTAAAAAAAATAACCCAGATTATGCGTTAGCCTTTGTGCTGAATAAAAAAAGGATAAAGAAGGTAAAAAGACACGTAAATTTCTCTCCGAAGCTATCTTTTAGATTCAAAGTAGTTTTTATTTGTAATAAATTTCTAGTGCGTAATCTGGGATAATGAAGTATCTTTAGAGTAGTTTTTTGGTTATAGTTTCTAAAAGGCAGTGTGTGCTAGTTTGTGGATCAACACTTTTTCTATTGTTTTATACGGTAATTCAAATTAAATAAAAACAGATTAGGGTAGTTTTTTAAATTATTTTTAGTGGTATAAAAAATAGAAATACTATCGAATTCAAAAGCCCAAATAAATCAAGCAAAGTTTTAATTAAATTTACCGCACAAATAAATAATATGTCAACTTTTAAATTCAAATTATACCAACAGTTAGAACACAAAATAAAACATTTAGGAACAGTAATGAGTAGCGTGTATGCGTTATTTTTAGGAGCTGTATTATTGTTTTTAGACTTTCAGATTAATTGTAGTAATTATTTTTCTATTCATTCATTAGAAATTTATTCTAGGTTAATTCCTGTATCTAACATTTTGGTCTCTATTATTATTGGAATTTCCTTAACAACGTTTTCGGTCATATTTGTAGTCATGCAATTAGCCTCTTCTCAATTTTCTCCGAGAATTTTAAGGCATTTTTTAGCTAATGATTTTAGAATACAGGCCTTTATAGGTTTGTTTGTAGGAACCATAGCCTTGTGTGTATTGCCTCAAATAATGTCTGTTTTTTATCCTAATCAACCCTTTTTAACAACCTTACTCGTAGGTACTTTTTTAGCCATTAGAGGCTTAGTATGGTCTTATCCATCTATGATTACATATTTAAGTATAAACATGAATGTATCAAGTATTACACATCATATTAAAAAAGAAGTGGTAGATGAAATAACTATTTTATACAGTCAAAAATGGGAAAAAGGAAATGATTTAACCTATGAACGAGAACAGTGCTTGACCAATAGAAATGTATTAAAAATAGTGAGTCCGTTTCAATCAGGTTATTTAGAAAGTGTTGATTATGCTCTGTTAAAGAAAGGGTTATTAGAATTAAAAGAAACAAATCATTGGAAAGAAGTATATCAAAAACCCGTGATTGGCGAATTTATAATGAAGGATACAACGGTTTTGTTACAAATTGTTGTTGATCAAGTTTCAGAAAAACAAAAAGAAACCTTTCAGAATTTAGTTTCTAAAGCGTTTAAAGTAAACCGTTTTAGAAGTCATACACAGGATATAAATTTTGGTGTACGTAAATTAGTTGACATAGGCATAAAAGCAATATCACCAGCAGTAAATGATCCTACAACTTGTTTAAACTGTATTGATCAATTAGGCGAAATTGTAAAAGTTTTATCGGAAAGACAATTTCCTTCTACAGATGCTCGAGAATTAATTAAAAACAATATCCATATCAATGAGTTTAATTATGACGAGTTTATTGATTTTTGTTTTGATCAAATTTACCAATGGGGAAAAGAAGATCCAATAATTGTAAAACGAATTTTACGTACCATTAGATCTATTTTACCAACGGTTCAAAATCCATACCACTTAAAAGTGTTAATTCAACAAGTGGAAGAAATGGAGTTAGCCTCTATTTATAACCTAGAAAATTATCAAAATAGATATTTGAAAATTTCCAAGGAAAAATTAAGTACAATAGAAAAAGAACTTCAAGGCTTTAGAGAAAAAGCCTTGAAGCAAATTGAGATTCTTAGAGATTTAGGGTTTCTTGAAGTTTATTTGTCAGAAAATCAATTAGATAATCAGTATGTTGACGAATCAATAATAAAAACAATAAACTATTTAAACACGTATTTAAAATAGAAGGAGAGGTTTTACCTTCTATGTCTTTTTTCTCTAATATTATGTTGTATTTTTCTTGTTCTGACAAACGAAGCTCTAGCTTTTTTTCTGGAAAGGTATTTTATATGGGGTCTTATAATATGGGTTTTTGTTCTATGAAAGTGAATTCTGTGCTTGTGAATGTGTGTGATAAAAAGGGTATGTGCCATAGGACGCCAAGGTTTCCACCAACGCGGATATAATGACCAGCGTACAGGCGATACCCAAAGATGATACCCTGGAGCATAAATAAATCGAATACAAGGCCATGACCAAACATTAACAATTACCCGCGCTGGAATTATATCCAAAATAGAAGGACCTTTGTCTTCTATTGTTTTTTCATAAACATCATAGGGTTCAACAATCGTGTTTTTATCAAATAAATCATCATCGCCAATAATTTGAAGGTATGCCTCTTCATTGCCCCTTTTTTCTATATTTAAGGTGGCAATATCCTGTTTTTCAGAATTGCCTACTAATGCACTTAAAATAATAACATGGTCAGAACCATCTATAAAATCTTCAACGGTAACATAATCAGTAGCACCATCGTTATTTAGGTCAAGATTATTTACATTGTTGTTTTCTTCGTTTATAGCTCTTTCAAAATCTTCTAATGAAGTTGAGTTTCTAAACATTGCTAAAGCCCCTTCTAGGCTAAAGTTTTCTTGATTTGTTTCGTTTGCCTCTGTATTTTGAGCATATTTTGGCGTCAAAAAGAAAAGGGTTAATAATAGAAAAAGAAATTTTTTCATAATAATTGGATTTATAGGTTTGTTTATAGGACTTATAAAAAATTAAAAGGTTTAATGAGAGTTTTATAAAAAAGTTTCTGTTTATTTGTAAGGTATAAATAATTGGGGAATTTATGCTGAATTCAGTTAATACTATAGAGCAAAAGCTAGTAGAGGCTTATTCTATTAGGATTAATAATCTTACCAAAAGTATTGTAATAGCTAATCAAGCTCTAAAGGCTTCTTTATTTATAAACAATAAAGCTCTTATTGGAAAAAGTTATAGCCAACTAGCCTTATATCACATGATAGTTGGCGAAATGCAAAAAGCTAAACATTATTCTGAAAACGCAATAAGAATTTTTAAAGAATTAGGAGAAGACAAAGGATTAGCCGATGCTAAATATGGTTTAGCAGGGGTTTACTACAAAACCAATCAATATCATTTAGGTCTTATTCATTTTAGCGATGCCTTAAAGATTTATAAAAAATACGATGATTATTGCAATCAATCCCGTACAGAAAAATCATTGGGGACTATCTTTGAATGTATAGGTGATATAACAAGCGCATTTAAAGTATATAAAAGTGCAATTCGAAATGCTAAAAAAGCTAATGACCTAAATTTAGAATCCAATGTTTATAATAATCTTTCTGGAATCTTGATTAAAAGAGGAAAGATAAATTTTGCCAATCAAATCATTGATAAATCTATAGAACTCAAAACCCAAACAAATGATATACGAGGAATGGCTTACGCATTATATGGTAAGGGAAAAGTATATCATTTTTATAAAGAATATAGTAAAGCAAAAGAATTTTATAATAAATCTCTGAATATTCATAAAGAAATGGGAGAAAATGCAGGAATTGTTATGGTTATGACAAAACTAGCAGCTCTTTATTTTGAAACTCAACAAATAGATAAAGCACTTCAATTTGCAAAAGAAGGATTGTTGTTAGGAGCTTCTTTACAGTTTTCAATATGTACAATCAAGTTAAATCGTATACTTTATTTGATATACAAAAGTTTAGGCGATTTTGAAAAAGCTTTATGTTATTTTGAAAGACATCTGTTAGAAAAAGAAACGGTTATTAATACTCAAACATTAAAAGTAATTGAAAGTTATGAGTTAATAGCAAAAATGGAAAAAATAGAAAATGAAGTCATTTTACAAAGAGAAAAACAAAAAATATTAGAAAAGAAAAATTTAGATGAACTAGAAAATTATAAAAGGAAACAAGAGTTTTTATCTATAATGAGTCATGAAATAAGGACACCATTAAATGCTATCGTAGCTTCACTGGTTCTCTTAGATGATAAAATTGTAAATGAAGGCAAAAAAATTATAAGAAATTTAAAATTTGCATCGGACAATCTAATTAGCGTTGTAAATGATGTTTTGGATTTTAATAGATTAGACGGACAAAATGTAAAGTTAGAATTAGTATCCACGAATATCAATTTTTTATGCCAAAACACCGTTGAAGTGTTTGAGCGTTTTGCAAATGCTAAAAATATAGAATTACAATATATTTCAACAGTAAGTTTGGCTAATTATTATTTGATAGATCCCACCAAACTAACCCAAATTTTAAATAACTTAATAAGCAATGCTATAAAATTTACAGATAAAGGAAGCGTACAGTTAGAACTAAATATAGTCAATTGCGGAGAAAAAACAGATCTAATTTCATTTAGAGTCACGGATACAGGAGAAGGAATATCAGAAGAAAATCTGCCTCGTATATTTGAAAGCTTTTCACAACTCAAACCTTATTTAACTCGAAAACATGGCGGAACAGGTTTAGGATTGGCAATCGTAAAACGATTGATAGAATTACACAAGAGTACAATAATCGTAGAAAGTGAACTGTATAAAGGAACTTCCTTTTATTTTGAACTTGAATTAGAAAAATCAAAAGAGATTTTAATAAAAGTAAATGAAAAAAAGCAATTAATAGGTAAAAAAGTATTGATAGTAGATGATACTAAAATGAATGGAATGCTACTTTCTAAGTTGTTAAGTAAATGGAGTATGGAAATTCAATACATTAATACAGGTAAAAAGGCAATTGAAATAGTGAAAAACCAAAAATTTGACTTTATTTTAATGGACATACACATGCCTGAAATGAATGGCTTTGAGGTTTCTAAAGAAATAAAAATGACCGATAATCTAAATGTTCAAACACCTATTTTTGCACTTACAGCTGATGTCTTAGCAGATGCAGATGCAGATTTTAAAAAGTACTTTTCAGGCATCATCTTTAAACCATTTGACATAGATAAACTTTATAATTTATTAGTAGCCTACGGAGATTAAAAAAAAGCTAATTTTAAATTTCTTAAAATAAAAGTTAAAATCTGTAACAAATGCCAACAAAAGGGGTCTATTAGAATAAAAGATTTTTACATACATGAAAACAACTAAATTCACTCTTTTGTTATTCTCTTTTTTATCATTTGCTACCTATGCACAAGAAAATAAAGATAAAACCAATGAATTGAAAGAGGTAGCAATTGTTAAAGAAAAAAAAGCAGTTGAACAAAGATCAGACCGCACTATTTTTGAATTAGCAAGTCAAGCGCATTTAAATTCAGGTTCAGTTCTGGAAGGAATGAAAAAACTACCAGGCTTGGTAGCCTCCGATGTTGCAGGTATGATGTATCAAGGAAAACAATTAGATGTGTTTCTAGATGGAAGGCCCCTTGCTATTTCAACAAACGAATTAAATGCTTTTTTAGAAGGGTTGCCCGCTAATTCAGTTGAAAAAATAGAGGTTATTACCAATCCAGGAGCTGAATTTCCCGCTACCTCAGGAGGAGCTATTCTTAATATTGTTACTAATAAAAGAGCAAAGAGCTATCTAACAGCCACATACACTAATAGTAGTAGTTTTACCTCTTATAGTAAAAATCGTTGGCGTACGAATAATAGTATACTCTTAAGTTCTAAAAATAAATTCTTCGGATGGCAGTTAAACTTTGGGCAAAATTATGCTGAACGAGGGATGTGGTCTGAAGTGCTTAAAAAGGAAGACAATCTATCAACTTTATTAACCTCTAGTAGTTCAGATCGTATTTTACGAACACTTTTTGCTAAAACAGGTCTTACGTTTGATATAGGTAAAAATAGATTATTATTAAATTATGATATTTATTCGAACAACAATACCAGTGCAACAGATGCTATGGGATTGTTACCTAATTCAACTTTGTTTTCTACAATAGATGATAGTAAAACGCTAACACTACGTCAAGATGCAGTAGCAACGTATCAAATGCGTTTCTTAGATTCCGATAAAAAATTGGACTTTAAATTTAATTTTAATAGTGTTGTAAATGATTTTAATTTATTTTCAAGAAACTTAAATCGTAATACTTTGAGTAATGGATCTGATCAACGTCTTTATAATTTTAAAATAGATTATAATCAATCCGTAAAACTATTGGAAGAAGGAAAAATTAGTATAGGAACTCTATATGAAGAACTCTATTTTAATACGTTTAATAAAAATGTGAATAATTTAGAATATAGAAGAATGACTGCTTCTACTTATGCCGAGTTGCAAACTAAATATAAAAAGTTTGAGTTTACTCTAGGACTAAGAGGAGAAAATTATGATATTTCAGGAAAAACAGAAACACAACCCTTGATTCCTTTTAAACAATACAGATTATTCCCTAACGGAAGTATTCAATATAGTTTAGCTAACAAAATAATTTTATCAGGGAGTTATAATAAAAAAATAACATTACCAAGTACCTCTTCTCTTAATCCTAATAATACAAATTATCAAAATCCAAATGTTGGATATTTAGGAAATCCACAATTACAGCCTACACTGTTTAATAATTATGAATTTAAATTGTCTGTTTTTGAATATGCTTTTGTAGGGTATAATATAAGTGAGGGACTCAATCAAGTAGCTCAAAGAATGTATTTAAACGGAAATAGAATGGTTAACACCAATGAAAATATTTCCTCAATGAAGATTCATACCTTTAATTTAGGTTTGCCTATACCTTATATGTTGTTTACAAAAGGATTAAAAGAAACAGCTAAATTTAATTTTAATCCAGACAAAATTAATTTCATGTTTTTATATGCGGGAAGACAAAAACATGATATTCCAAACGCTGATACAAACGCATTTTGGATTTTTAATATTATGTCACAAGTGGTATTGCCAGGAGATATAAAATGGGTGACAAATTATAGCCATATTACAAAAGGAGGTAATTATTTTTATTTTGTAGCACAAAGACCTTTTAATCATAGCTTGGATATGACATTCTCTAAAAAGTTTTTATCCAATCAGTTGACTGTTTCAGTAAATGTAGACGATGTATTTAATTTCAATAAATCTTCATTCAATTCTTTAAATACACCACTTTATATGTCTAATAAAAACGATACACGTAGGATAGGATTCACTTTAAATTATAAGATTCCTACCAAGAACAAAATAGCAAAAGAAGATCCTAATATGTTAAATAAAGAAAAGAAAGAAGATAACGGAACCCTAATCGTAAATTAATACCATTTAAACTTTAAATTTTCTTTTTAAAAATAGGACATCTACAAAAACAACAAAAATTAGTGTTGGTTCTCGATGCGCTTCGCGCTCGAACGAACGATGCTTTCAATTATATAACTCAACCGTCTGTTCGAGTTGTTTTTAAAATGAAAAAAAACGTATCGAGAACTTTACTTTTTAATCCAGTGTATTTTGAGTTTAAATGGTATAAAATACCTTTTATAATGTATATAAAAAGACTTAGATTGCTATTTGTATTAAAAGAGGCTGTTGGGACAGCCTTTTTTTATTGACTGAATTTAAGTTTTAGGTAGAACCCAGATTGAGCATTAGAAAAATATTACAAATAAAAAAGGAATGTAGCAAAAGGATAGCTTTGGTAAAAATTTCCGCGCCTTTTTATCTTTTTTGCCCTTTTATTCTTCATTACAAAGTTTAACGCATAATCTGGATTTAATACAAATGAATGCTTTTTGGTAAAAAACAAAAAGTAAAGTAAATCGGGTATTGATTAAGATCTAAATACTTAATTCTTTTTTGAAAATTCTTCTAAATCGCTCAAATGAAGTCTTAAAGCATGTACAGAAATACTAATTTCCCAAAAAGAAATGCCTAAAGAAACCAATAGACTAAAAAGACTAAAAACGAAGAAATAAATGGCAATGTATTGTAAATCAAAAAATAATAATAACATTGCAAAAACAGATAAAAATAAACAAAGTACTCCCATAAGTTGCATAAAACGTATTAAGGTTAGCCGGTTGTTTAAGTTTTTAATTTCAAGGATAATAGATTTGTTATGAGCCTCTTCATAATTCTTTTTCAAATTTCTAATAATTTGGGCAATAGTTAAGAAACGATTTGTATAGGCTAATAAAATTAAAGAACTGGCTGAAAATAGTAAGGCAGGTGTTTCAATTGATAAGGTCATATTCTTATTTTGTTTGTTAGTTAAAAAGGATATAAAATGTTTACTTAATTTTATCTATTCTATAGGGTTGAACAAAATATGTTTTTAGAGTTAATGATCAAATAATAACATAGGAACGGCTATTATTAATAGGATTCAATCTTTCGTTACAGATCATTAGTTAGCAAACTAGTTAAAGGTAATATAAATTAATAGTTTTTATCTTTTTTGGAGCCATAGAATAGAAACGGCTAAATTTTTCTTTTTTAAGTTTTATGCTATTTGAATATTACCAATCTTCTCAGATTTGATTCTGACTTTAGAATAGACTCTGTCAAAGTTACTAAAAATACTTAACGGTTTTTAATGTCTGATTATTTTAGGGATTAAATTTATCTTAAAAAAAAGATCTTGTTTTCCGTGACAATCCGGTAAACGTTACGGGATAAAATTAGTTTTGAGTGCTTATTTTTGGATAATTTTGTACGGATCTTCTATAAATATTCGTTGCTATTATATAAAAAACAAAAAGTAAAGGAGGGGAATTATGATATTATAAATTAGAATGTATTCAGATAAGAAAGCGTATGCCGAGGATGGTTTTAGGCTTAAAAACAATGAATTAAGAACATTAATTCGTTTGTTTTGACTAAGATTGACCTTTTGAATAGATTAAAAAAAGTCAAAATGTTTATTTTAAAACAGAATTTTAATAGAATTGAAAGTAATAATGTTGTTTTGGGTGTGTTTTTTTGATAAAAATAAAATTTTGATAACAAAGAATAAAAAAAACTTTATTTATAAATAAATAGACGTACATTTGCCTTTTAATTTAAAGGTTACTGCTTTTTGATTTTCTGTTCAAGTACTTTTTTAACTTCCTCAGTAATTACTTTCCAGCTGCCATTTTTTTAAAATCTATTTTTTAATTAGAAGTTATGTACCCGTAGTACTAAGATACTATGATTTATATCTATATGATTAATTAATGGTTAATGATACAAGTAAATCGAGATATATATGGCAGATTCTTATTCTAAAAAAGAAAATAATAAGAAAAAAGTAAAAAAACAACAAGATAAAGCGCTTAGAAGGAACGAGCGTAAAGTCAATAATAATAAAGGGAAAACCCTAGAGGAAATGTTCGTATATGTTGATAAAAATGGAAAGTTAACTTCCGTTCCGCCTCATTTACAAACTGTTGAAACAGATAAGAATAGTGAAAATATAAATAAGAATACGGGAGAGATAAGAAAAGATTTTTCTACAGGTCTTATTACTTTTATAAAAGAAACAGGTTTTGGCTTTATAACCGAGGATGAAACCAGAGATAATTTATTATTTCATTTTGAAGCTTCTAATACTAAATTTAAAAGAAATGTAAGAGTAAGCTTTAAGAAAGAAGTCACCCCTAAAGGTTTTAGGGCTACACATCTCATAATTATTAATTAAATATAAATAGAAATGCAAGAAGGTACAGTAAAGTTTTTTAACGAAACAAAAGGTTTTGGATTTATTACTTCTAATGATGGACAAGAAATTTTTGTTCATACTACAGGTTTAACACAACGTGTAAGAGAGAATGATGTAGTCGTTTTTGAGGTTGAGCGTACAGCTAAAGGATTAGCTGCTGTTAATGTGAAAAGAAAATAATAAGATTGTTTTAAAAGCCTGATTCTCATCAGGCTTTTATTTTGGTGTCTACTTTAAAGATTCAAAACTTCTTTTCACAAACGAAGTTAATTCTTCACCTTTTAATAAACCTTGTGATAATTTAGCTATATCTAAAGCCTGTTTTACTAAGTCTTTTTGTGCGTTTTCATCGCTATTTAGAATAGATGTAGCTAACTCAGAGTTTGTATTTACTACTAAGTTATACATTTCTGGGAAATTGCCCATCCCAAACATACCACCACCGCCAGTTTGACTCATTTCTTTCATACGACGCATAAACTCTGGTTGTGTAATCATAAATGGGGCAGAAGTGCTTTCTAAAGCTTCCATTTGAACGGTATAGTTTTCTTTAGGAACTACTATTTCAATCGCATTTTTTAACTTTTCCTTTTCTTCTTCAGACAATTTAGAAATTGTAGCATCCTCTTTTTGAATTAATTTATCAATATGATCAGCATCGACACGAGTAAACATTACATTTTCATTATCTGCTTCTAGTTTTTGAATCAAATGCGAAACAATAGGTGAATCTAATAATAATACTTGATAGCCTTTTTCCTTGGCAATATCAATATAGCTATGTTGAGCATCTTTATTAGAGGTATAAAGAATAACTAATTTGCCATTTTTGTCAGTTTGGGTGTCTTTTAAAGCTTCTTTTAATTCTGTTAAAGTGTAATATTTATTATCAGTAGTAGGATACAATACAAAATCACCTGCTTTTTCATAGAATTTAGCCTCTGATAGCATACCATATTCTAAAACCACTTTAATATCATTCCATTTTTTTTCGAAATCTTCACGATTTTCGTTGAATAACGATTTTAATTTATCGGAAACTTTACGCGTAATATAGTTGGATATTTTCTTTACATTGCCATCTGCTTGCAAGTACGAACGAGAAACATTTAATGGAATGTCTGGCGAGTCTACCACACCTTTTAGCATCATCAAAAATTCAGGCACGATACCTTCTACGTTATCTGTTACAAATACCTGATTTTGGTATAATTGAATTTTATCTTTCTGAATCTGCAAATCGCCAGTCAATTTAGGGAAGTATAAAATACCAGTTAAATTGAAGGGATAATCTACATTTAAATGAATATTGAATAAAGGGTCTTCAAAATTCATTGGGTATAATTCGCGGTAGAAGTTTTTATAATCTTCCTCGGTTAATTCAGATGGTTGTTTTGTCCATGCAGGATTTGTGTTATTAATAAAATTATCTACTTCTGTATATTCTGTCTTGTAATCTTCAGGAGCATCTTCAGGTTTTGGTAGAGCCTCTTGTTTAGTGCCAAATTTAATAGGAATAGGCATAAACTTGTTGTACTTTGTTAATAATTCGCGAATCTTGAATTCTTCTAAAAATTCTACAGAATCATCAGCAATATGAAGGATAATTTCAGTTCCTCTTTCTGTTTTATCATGAGGTACAAGAGTGAATTCAGGACTTCCATCACAAGTCCAATGTGCTGCCGATTCGTCTTTAAAAGATTTGGTAATGATTTCTACCTTATTAGCTACCATAAAAGCAGAATAAAAACCTAAACCAAAATGACCAATTACACCTGAATCCTTAGCTGAATCTTTATATTTCTCTAAAAATTCTTCAGCACCTGAAAAAGCAATCTGATTAATGTATTTTTCTACTTCTTCAGCAGTCATCCCTAAGCCTTGATCGATGATGTGAAGTTTTTTGCCTTCTTTGTCTACTTTTACCTCAATTATAGGATTTCCGTATACTGTTTTAGCTTCACCAATACTGGTTAAATGTTTTAATTTTAAAGTAGCATCTGTAGCATTAGAAACCAATTCGCGTAAAAAGATTTCATGGTCACTATATAAAAACTTTTTGATTAAGGGAAAGATGTTTTCTACTGAAACATTAATTTTTCCTGTTGTCATACGTTATTTAAATTTAAGTTTGATGGTTTATATCTTTTCAAATAAGATACCAATTCTTGAAATATGACAAATTGACGGTTTTCGTAGTAGATTTTCTACTAAAAAATTGCTAAATTGGTATTAAATTTGCCTCGTTGGCAAACGTAAAAAATCAAAATAAAATGAAAAAACTAGTTTTAATGGCCACTGTGTTAGGAATTATGGTTTCCTGCAAGCCTAAACAATCATTAGTTACTACAAGTGTAAATAGAAAAACACAAGTATCACTAAAAGGGGATTGGGTAGTTAGTGGAGTAGAATATGCAGGGTCTGAATATTTTAAGGTAACCTCTTTTGAAATTGCAGATGCAAAATGTTTTGAAGGAAGTGAATGGCATTTGGTGTCTAATAATGATTCGGGTAATGTGGCTTTAAATAAAGCGGGTTGTTCCTCGTATGCTTCTGATATTAAATGGTATGTAACTGACGAAAACCAAATGGTTTTGAAGTTTATCAAAGAAGGTGAAAAACCAAGAAAAGTGACTTCTGGATATATTTTGATTGTATCAAATGTAACACAAAACTCATTTGATTTAACAAGCAAAGTACAAGTTGGAAATAATGGAGGTAAGGTAGTTTACCATTTTAGAAGAAAATAAAAAAACATAGAAAGATGAAGAAAATAGCAATATATACCCTGTCAGGAGCCTTTTTGATTAGCGGAATGACAAGTTGTGAAGCAATTAAAAACACAAATAATACACAAAGAGGAGCTGCATTAGGAACTGTAGCAGGTGCTGTTTTAGGAGGCGTGTTAGGAAATAACATAGGAAAAGGAGGGAATGGTGCTTTGGGAGCTGTTCTTGGAGGTGTTATCGGAGGTGTAGCTGGTGGAGTTATTGGTAACAAGATGGATAGACAAGCACGCAAAATTAGCGAATCATTACCAGGAGCACAAGTAGAAAGGGTAGGAGAAGGAATTAAATTAACTTTGGGGGAAAACTCCGTTAATTTTGATTTTAATAAAGCCACTTTAACTGCTAAAGCTAAAGCGAATTTAGATAAATTAGTGCCTGTTTTTAAAGAATATCCAGATACCGATATTAAAATTTATGGTTATACTGACAGTAAAGGATCCGATGAGTATAATTTGAAATTATCTGATGATCGTACAAGAGTAGTAAAAAGCTATTTAGTTTCTAAAGGCTTAAATACAAATCGTTTTATTACAACAGGTATGGGAGAAGCGGATCCATTAGTAAGTAATGATACGGATGCTGGTAGAGCTCAAAATCGTCGTGTTGAATTTGCTATTACAGCCAACCAAAAGATGATTCAAGATGCTAAAAACGAAGCAGGACAATAACAAACTATAAAAAGGGGCAGTCTATAAAAGAACTGCCCTCATTTTTATTGAATTGTAAATTCGGATTTTTTAGTAGAAACAATTTTTCTATTTTCTAAATCATATAAATCCAAAATTAATTTGTGTGTTCCTGTTCTGCTTAATCCTTCTAAAACTTTTGGTACCCATTTTTCGTTTAAAAAAGGTGTTTGATCTAAGGTAATTCTAACAGTGTATTTTTTAGAATCAACGTTTATCTTAGAAGCTTCTGTTAAAATATAATCAATTAAAATCCTTTTAGCGTCAGTTGTAGAATAAGATCCTCTAGGTCTGCTGGCAAAAATGTCTGATTGATTAGTACTATTTATTCTAGCAATTTCTTCTCCATTCTTAATTGTGCTTTTTACTGCAATGATTGCTTCAGGATTTTTATATATTTCATGATAAGAACGTCCCGCAGCAATTACAATACTGTGTTCACCATCCGTTAAATTGTATTTAAAAGGATTACTAGCTACTCCTACATAAGGAGCATCATCTACAATTAAGTGTAAGTGTTGCCCCATTGGTGAAAAAGGCAGATTAACGATTGCTTGATCAGGTGTAGAAACTCCCAATTGATAATTATTTAACGAAAAATTAAATTCACCTCCTCTGTAAGTCCATGGTTTAATACTAGGTGTGTTTGTAGGTTGGTGGGTCATAACGTCAGTTAATGTCAATAACTCAAAAGGAAGAGAGGTTTTAGGTTCTAAATTCTTTTGAAATGAGTTAGACAACCTTTTGATAACAGCATCTTTCACATCTAGATTAGAAGGGAATATCGTAACAGATTTGACTTTTACCATGTGTTTGTTTGGAGCTAATTCTGTTTTTAAGATGATTTTTTCTAATTTTTGGTTCGACCATAAATGAGCTAAGTTTGATTTTTTTACATTAATGATAACCTCCCCATTTGTAGTGGTATAATCTCCTTCTACAGCAAAGTTGTTAGCATAAGATTGGTCAGTAGCTATCCATCGTTGAGCTGTGAATTTTCCATCTTGTGAAAAGGAAATCCTTACAGTGTCTTGTTTGTCCCATGTTCCTATAAAATCATTTTGAACGGAGGGAGTTATCTCTGAAGGAGAAAGATTGTTTTTTTCACAAGATAGAAGGCTCAAAATACTAAAGCCACTGAATAAAGCAAATTGGAATAATTTTGATTTCATTGTTAATTAAAATTGGTTAAACATTGTTGAAACAAAACTACTTTTTGCTAAGGAATGATAGAATAGACAAAAAAACAGAGATATGGATAAAAAACTAAACTTTTATTTGAAAATCTTCAATATGATTTAGCTTTAAGTTTATCCGAAAATCTTTTGGAGAAACAAGGGTATGTTGTTTGAAAATACGACTAAAGTATAAAGGATCTTCAAAACCTAATTCATAAGCAATTTCTTTTACACTCAAGTTAGAATTAAAAAGTTTACTTTTAGCCAATGCAATGAGTTTCTCATGTAGGACTTTTTGAGTGGTTTTGCCCGTTTTGGATTTAATAAGAAGAGTTAGTTCTCTAGTTGTTAGATTAAGTTTTTGAGCATAGAAATTAGGTTGATGTTCTGAAGTGATGTATTGATCTATTAATATTTTAAAACGATTCAAATCAGGATCTAATAGGATTTCTTTTTGAGCGGTTATACTTCTTAAACATAGAAGTAATAAAATACTTATGTAGTTTAATATTAAAAAGTAAGTTCCAATTGAAATGTGTTGTATTTCTTCTTCAATTAAACTTAATTGATGTGCTATCTTGTGAAAATCTTGAGCGGGAAGTTGCATAATACGAGTTTGTAATATGTTTTGAAAAACAACTCCTTGACAGCCATATTCCTTTGCGTGTATGTCTAAACAAAAATAATTGGGATGAAATAAAAGTAATTTACCAGAAAGACCAGAAGTAAATTTCAATTGTTGATAAGGATAAAAAAACAAAATACAATTTAAAGTTATTTCATGTTTTGCATTTTCAAACAATATAGGAGAAGATATTTCGTTATTAAAAATGAAAATGCCATAAAAGTTTTTATTTATTATATAATCCCAAAAATCAGTATTGTTAAAATTTATAATAGAAACGAGTATTTCATTCTGATTATTTTTAAAATCAATTCTTTCCATTCTTTTTTTTTGAAATTTATTGTTATGATTTTAAAAAAAATGGTTTTATATATCAATTTTTCTTTTCAAATCATAATTGAATCTTATTATTTATGCTTAAAAAATATTTGCGTCTTAGATATTCTTGTTATTTTTGTGACCCTAATTTGAGAAAATGCTTCAAGTAAAAAATATTTCGTTCGGATATACAGATACGGCTATTATAAAGGCTATAGATTTTGAGGTTCAAAGAGGACAGAACATTGCATTAATTGGTGAAAGTGGTTGTGGAAAGAGTACTTTATTGAAATTGATTTATGGATTATATGATGTAAATGAAGGAAGTCTTTTTTGGAATGAAACCCCTATTACAGGACCTAAGCAAAATTTAGTTCCAGGGATGCCATTTATGAAATATATGGCACAAGACTTTGGACTAATGCCTTATGAAACCGTATCTGAAAGTGTAGGGAAGTTTTTGTCAAATCAACTGTTAGCAATTAAACGATTGCGCATCCAAGAACTATTAGACATAGTAGAAATGGGTGATTTTTCAAGACGTAAAGTGAGTGAACTAAGTGGAGGACAACAGCAGCGTGTAGCTTTAGCCAGAGTCTTGGCTTTAGAGCCCGAAGTGTTACTTTTAGACGAACCTTTTAGTCATATTGATAATTTTAGAAAAAACGCATTAAGACGTAATTTATTTGCGTATTTAAAAACCAAAGAAATTACTGTAATTATTGCTACTCATGATAGTACAGACGCATTGGCTTTTGCTGACGAAACCATAGTCCTGAGAGGAGGAGAATTAGTCGTTAAAGCGCCATCTAAAGAAATTTATACGAATCCGAAAAATAAATACGTTGCCTCTCTATTTGGAGAAGTTAATGAATTAGTTATTAATAAAAATGGATTGTCAGAAACCATACTATTATATCCACATCAGTTAAGGGTTTCAGAGGAAGGACAGTTAAAAGCCACAGTCAAGCAATGCTACTATAAAGGAGGGTATTATTTGATTAAAGCAGCCTTTAATGGACGACCAATTTTTTTTGAACATCGTGATCTTTTAGAGCTACAGTTAGACGTAAGTTTAGAAGTTCTTATATAAGCCCTATTATAAGTGCCATGCCATAAAAAAAAAGTAAAAAAGCTACAACTTGTTGGACAACAGTAAGTGTAGTCTTTTTTACTATTTTATTACCCCAAAAAACCCCAATAAAAGCAGATAGTGTAGCAATTACAACCAATCTAAAATCTAGGTTTAAATCATTGTTAATAATTCTAGGGATATAAATACTTATCCTTGAAATATCTATCAAACAAGCTATTACCACTCCCGTAGCAATAAATGATTCTTTTGTTAGGCCAGCTCGGATTAAAAAAGCACTTCGTAAAGCTCCTTGATGACCAGAGACTCCACCAAAAAAGCCACTTACAATCCCGCCAAGGCTTAAATATTTGTTATTAAACTCCAACCTCTTTAGTTTAGGTATAATGTCAAATAAAGCAAAGAAAATAAGAAGAAAACCAATGAGGATTTTCAATAGAGTTATTTGAAAAGTTTTGTTTTCTAATTTATATTCAAACAAGCTATTTTGATTCGTTAATAATGTAAGAAAATAAGCACCAATGAAGGCAAATATTATTGCGGGTATCCCAAATTTTAGAATTACGTCTTTATCGGCGTTTTTACCCAATAAAAAAAGTTTAAAAACATTATTTAAAAAATGTACAAGAGCCGTTAATGTAATTGCTATTTCAATAGGAAAAAATAATCCAAAAACAGGAAGTAAAAGAGTTCCTAATCCAAAACCTGAAAAGAGCGTTAAGCCAGCTCCTATGAATGCAACGATACAAATTATGATATAATCCATAGTTTAAATAGTAAAAAAATAAAAAGAGGAAATCAATTCAATACAAAGATCAAATAAAATTAGTATACACAAGCAAGTTATATTTTAAAAATCAAAGCTTCCTATTTTGAGATGTGTTATTTTTAATGCGTTTTTTTAAATTGTTGATTTATAAAAAAAGAGTTGTAAATTTTGTTAATACTGTAAGTTAGGTTAACTTTGTTGGCTGGTTTTTAACTAAAATTTTAAGTATGTATCATTCTAGAATTTCAGGATTGGGTTATTATGTTCCAGAAAATGTCGTAACCAATGACGATTTATCTAAAATTATGGATACCAATGACGAATGGATCCAAGAAAGAACGGGAATCAAAAGAAGACACCATGTAAATAGTCCTGAAGAAACGACTACTTCAATGGGAGTAAAAGCAGCTGAAATAGCTATAGAAAGAGCAGGAATTAGCAAAGACGATATAGATTTCCTAATTTTCGCAACGCTAAGTCCAGATTATTATTTCCCAGGGCCAGGGGTACTAGTACAACGTGATTTGGGACTAAAAACGATTGGAGCATTAGATGTTCGTAATCAGTGCTCTGGATTTGTGTATGCTATTTCTATTGCAGATCAATATATAAAAACAGGGATGTATAAAAATATATTGGTTATTGGTTCAGAAGTTCATTCTAGAGGATTAGATATGACCACTCGTGGACGAGGAGTATCTGTTATTTTTGGAGATGGAGCAGGAGCAGCGGTTTTAACACGCGAAGAAGATTTGTCTAAAGGTATTTTATCTACTCACTTACATTCTGAAGGACAATATGCAGAAGAATTAGCTCTTATTGCGCCAGGTATGGGAAAACGTTGGGTAACAGATATAATTGATGATAATGATCCAAATGATCAAAGTTATTTCCCTTATATGAATGGACAATTTGTATTTAAAAATGCAGTAGTTCGTTTTAGTGAAGTAATTATGGAAGGATTAAAAGCTAATAACTTACAAGTGTCTGATATAGACATGCTTATTCCTCATCAGGCTAATTTACGTATTTCTCAGTTTATTCAGCAAAAATTCCAATTGACAGACGATCAAGTATATAATAATATTATGGAGTATGGAAATACTACAGCAGCTTCCATTCCTATTGCGCTAACAGAAGCTTGGGAACAAGGTAAGATAAAAGAAGGGGATACTGTTGTTTTAGCCGCTTTTGGTTCAGGTTTTACTTGGGGAAGTGTTATTATAAAGTGGTAATCTATAAAAAAAAGAACACTTTAGCGTTTAGTTACTTCGATATTAGGAGAAATCATATTATTAGTACTATTATGATTTCTCCCTTTGATCGAAATGACAAGGTTGAGGTCTTTTAGGAAATCTCTCTTTATAGAGAGAAAATCTTTTGTACCCAGTTCGTTAACTTATACTGTTTCATAATTGACTCATCAATTTTTGTATCAGAATTAAGGAAATCTTCAATATTATCAAGTTCATTAAGGTCGTTTAAATGAAAAATAGAATTAATTTTAATCAAATCATATTTTTGTATAGAAGGATTGTTTGTAATTATTTTTTTATTAAGACCCAATGCTTCAAAAATCCTAAAACTCAAACCGCTTTGGTTTTTTCGTATAATGTCTATTATAACAGAACTTTGTTTGTATAAGTTTAATGTTTCAGATTGACTAAAACGTTTTCTTTTAAAAATAATATTAGGATAACGACCTAAACATCTCTTTTTAAAATTATAAATCCAAGATTTTTTACCAATACTGTAAAAGCTAAAAGAAAGTTTTTTTCTTTTTAATATTTCACCTATTTGATTCAATAAGTCAATTCTTTCGTCAATAGAACCAATGTAAATGAAATTCTGGGTTATATTCTCTGCGGATTTATTTTCTACAGTATAAATATAATTGGATGTTTTGACAAAGCAATGTTCTTTGCAATTTTTAATATCAAAAGAATATATTTTATCAAAAATATTAGACGGTAAATGGTCAATCGGATTTCGTTCTATGCTATCATATAG
>NZ_PCMX01000027.1 GCF_002530675.1 Flavobacterium columnare NBRC 100251 = ATCC 23463 | reverse complement strand
AAAATATCTAACACAAAAAAGCCCCAGCGGGACGATATATCCATAACGAGCAACAAAATATCTAACACAAAAAAGCCCCAGCGGGACGATATATCCATAACGAGCAACAAAATATCTAACACAAAAAAGCCCCAGCGGGGCGACATATCCATAACGAGCAACAAAATATCTAACACGAAAAGCCCCAGCGGGGCGACATATCCAACGAGCAACAAAATATCTAACACGAAAAAGCCCCAGCGGGACGACATATCCATAACGAGCAACAAAATATCTAACACGAAAAAGCCCCAGCGGGGCGACATATCCAACGAGCAACAAAATGTCTAACACAAAAAAGCCCCAGCGGGGCGACATATC
Source organism: Flavobacterium columnare NBRC 100251 = ATCC 23463 (assembly GCF_002530675.1). Classification (GTDB taxonomy): domain Bacteria; phylum Bacteroidota; class Bacteroidia; order Flavobacteriales; family Flavobacteriaceae; genus Flavobacterium; species Flavobacterium columnare. Next base: position 22,000 of record NZ_PCMX01000027.1, on the reverse strand, counting down.
CAACGAGCAACAAAATGTCTAACACAAAAAAGCCCCAGCGGGGCGACATATCACTATGAACCCACTACTTTTAACAGACGGCTACAAAGTAGACCACCGTCGTCAGTACCCAAACAACACTGCGTTAGTATATTCCAACTGGACACCGCGTAAATCCAGAATAGAAGGGGTAAACGAAGTCGTGTTTTTCGGCTTACAGTATTTCATAAAGAAATACATTATCGAAGATTTTCAAACCAATTTCTTCAACCAACCTAAAGAAACGGTAGTGTCACGTTACGCCCGACGTATCAACAACTACTTAGGCGAAAACCAAGTGGGTACAAAACACATCGAAGACCTACACGATTTAGGCTATATCCCAATGGTTTTCAAAGCCCTACCTGAAGGAGTGAGTGTGCCTGTTCGTGTGCCAATGTTTACCATGTACAACACCAAATCCGAATTCTTTTGGTTGACCAATTATTTCGAAACCCTATTATCTGCCGTGGTTTGGTTGCCTTGTACCTCTGCAACAATTGCCAAAGAGTACAGAAAAGTACTAGGTACTTATGCACAAGAAACTTCTTCCATACCCGAATTTGTCGATTGGCAAGGACACGATTTCTCGATGAGAGGAATGGGCGGAATAGAATCAGCGGTAATTTCAGGAATGGGACACCTGTTAAGTTTTACAGGAACAGACACCATACCAGCGATTGATGCTTTGGAAACCTACTATAACGCCAATTCCGATGCTGAATTGGTGGGAGGATCCGTAGCAGCAACAGAACATTCCGTAATGTGTATGGGAACCACCGAAGGCGAGTTTGAAACCTTCCAACGTTTAATCTGTGAAATCTATCCAAAAGGAATTGTATCCATCGTTTCGGATACTTGGGATTTATGGAAAGTACTAACCGATTATATGCCTCGACTAAAAGAAACCATTTTAAGTCGGGAAGGTAAAGTAGTGATTCGACCTGATAGTGGGAATCCAGTGCTTATTTTATGTGGTAACCCTGATGGAAAAACTGAACAAGAACGCAAAGGAGTAGTAGAATTACTTTGGGATGTTTTCGGTGGAACGACTAACGCCAAAGGGTATAAAGAATTAGCACCACAAATTGGAGCCATATATGGTGATAGTATTACGGTTGAAAGAGCTACTCAAATTTGTGAAAAGCTAAAAGAAAAAGGATTTGCATCGACAAATGTCGTGTTAGGAATTGGTTCCTATACCTATCAATATAATACCCGTGACACCTTTGGTTTTGCGATGAAAGCTACTTATGGCGAAGTAAACGGCGAAGGACGCGAAATTTTCAAAGATCCAATAACAGATGACGGTACTAAAAAATCAGCCAAAGGATTAATGAAAGTGGTTTTGGAAAACGGAATATATCAGTTGGTTGACCAAGTTTCTTGGGAAGAAGAACAACAAGGTGAATTAAGAGAAGTTTTTCGTGATGGGAAATTGATTGTTGATGATTCATTGTCCGAAATTCGAAATCGAATTAAAAAATAAGTTTTTAACCACAGATACACAGATGCAAATGGTATTCGATAAGTAATAATTAATCGTTTTTTTGTCACTTCGACAAAAGGAGAAGTCACATCACGAATATTATGCGAATTACTTTGTCAATCTAAGATTGTTTTCAAATAAGGTGAAATAAAGTTATACAATTTGAATATTGAATATCTGTGCATCTGTGGGTTCATTATTTAAAAATAAAATTAATGGAAGGAATCTTATATGTTGAAAATTTCATTTCGCAACCCCAAAATCTATTTCATAACTTAGAAGGAATTACGTGGGACGAACGAATGATATCTCGCTATCCCAAAATCCAACACGGATCAAGATAGAATGAGTTTGACTTTTAGGAAGATTAAATAAAATGGAAATCAATATAGAAAAAGTCCAAAGAATTATTGATAAACAAATTGGTTTAAATCTTATTTAATTAGTATATTTGAATTTATAAATCAATTGCAATGCAAAAGATTTCATTTTTATTTTTTTAGGATGCACTTTGTTTTCACTCAAACTAGTTGACACAATTCAATAATGAATATAGTAACAATGAAAGAATGAGCCAAATAAACCAAATGGATCTAGACCTACACGAAGCACTCTAAAACTACATTCTAATAAAGAAATAGCTAGCAGAGTAATGGAAAATCTTAAAAACAGATAATGAATTTGGATACTTTGCAAGGGATTGCTATTAAAAACATTTTGATCCAAAGTCTAAATGCACAAGGCGTAATTCTAAAATAAGACGGTTCTAACGAAAGTAAAAGCGAGGATATTAAAGTGATCTCTTAAAATACCGACCAAAAAATACTAGAGTTATTAAATTCAGATCAAAAATATATTTACAAAAAAATAATTGCAAGAGGATTCAAAAAGAAATAAAAGAAGCCAAACTTGCTATAACAACTAATCAATTTACAAATGTACAAACAACTTTTACTTAGTATTACTTTGGGTTTACTTATAAGTTCATGTGGAACTAATCCTTATAAAGAAAGTAATAAAATATACGCGAAACAACTAAAAGTTTTACAGCGAAAAATAGCCGAAAAAGAAGCTATTACTCTACAAAAAGTAGAGACTAGCACCACTTCTTTGGACACGCTTTATACGAAACAAATCAAAACCCTAAAGGATTCTATCTCTAAATCTAACCCAACTTCGTCAGAAAATATAACTACAGAATGGATTGGAACCGTAAACTTTAATCTAAGGAAACCAAATTTTGTAATTATACATCATACCGCACAAGATTCTTTAAAACAAACATTGAAAACCTTCACATTGGCCAGTACAAACGTTAGTGCACATTATGTAATAGCAAAAGATGGAAAGGTAGTACAAATGCTAAATGATTACTTAAGAGCATGGCATGCAGGCAGTGGAGCTTGGGGAAGAAATAGCGACATTAACTCTGCTTCTATTGGGATTGAACTTGACAACAATGGACTTAAACCCTTTTCAGTACAACAGATCAATAGCTTATTAGCTCTATTAACAAAATTGAAGAAAGACTATAATATTCCTACACAAAATTTCATAGGTCATTCTGATATTGCTCCAACTAGAAAAGTAGATCCTAGTGCTTTATTTCCTTGGCAATTATTAGCTGAAAAAGGTTTCGGAATCTGGCCAGATGCACCATTAGAAACTGCACCCGCAGATTTTAATCCCGAAATGGCTTTACGAATAATTGGATATGATACTAAAAATTTGAGTGCCGCAATCAAAGCGTTTAAATTGCATTATATCAAAACAGAAATTGACTCGGTTTTAGATCAAAAAACATTAAATACTATCTATGCAATCTTTAAAAAACAGTAACAGTGTTATCTAAATAAAAAAGGAGACTGTCCAAAAAGTAATAAATCAACATTATGCGATTTCTGCCTTTAGTGGAAAGATTGCGAACTTTTTAGACAGCCTCTTTTTTATTATTACTTAATTTATTTCCTATAGAACAAATTATGGTCAATATATTCCCAAACTTTGTTAGGCAACATAGGGATTGCATTTTTTTTGTTTTTAATACTTTCACGGATAAATGTTGAGGATATTTCAATGACAGGCGCATCTACTCGGTGAATTTTAGGGTGAGCCACAAATTGACTATCTAGTATTTCCGAGTTTAATCTTGGATAGACATAAATATTATGATTTTCTAAAATATATTCGTAATTTTTCCATTTATGTAGTGAATTTAAATTATCCTCACCCATAATCAAGGCAAACTCATGCTGTGGATATTTTTCCTGTAAATGTGCCAACGTATTGACGGTATAATTTGGTTGAGGCAATTTGAACTCAACATCAGAAGGCTTGATTTTTGGGTAATCTTCTGTAGCTAAATGAACCATCTGCAAGCGATGATAATCATCTAACAACGAACTCTTCTGCTTGTGCGGATTGTGCGGGGTAACCACCATCCAAATTTGTTCCAAATCAGAATGTTCCGCCATGTGACTCGCAATAATTAAATGCCCAATATGGATGGGATTGAATGTACCGAAATATAGTCCTATTTTCATTTTTTATAGTGAAGAGTAATTAGTTTTTGAGAGTTTTATAAAAAGCATTAATCATTTTTGACTCTTCTTCAATTAACAATAAAATTTCATTGTACAAATCTATATCTGTAATGAACATAAGTTCTTTAGCGATAATAAGCTGTGTTTCTAACTCATTTAAAGAGCCTCTTGAAATATCAATAAAATGGCTAAAAGATTTATCCGTATTCCTCCCATAACCTTCTGCTATATTTGAAGGTATAGATACTGCTGCTCTTTTAATCTGATTAGTTAGAGAGTATAATTCTTCAGGTGGAAAAAATCTAGTCAATTGGTACACTTTTACAACCAATGTAATTCCCTTTTGCCAAATCAATAAATCTTTACAAGAATTAATACTACCCATAAAGCTATTAATTACTCATTACTTTTTACTAATCACTATTTGGATACAAACCCCTTCACCAATTCATAAGCCTCTTGTTTGGCCACATCTAAATCATAATTCTTGATAACGGTGTCAAACTGAGGAGCGGTAGCTAATTCTACGTGAGCTTTAGCAATACGCATATTGATTTTATCTTCGCTTTCTGTCGAACGTTCTTTTAAACGACGTTTCAATTCGTCCACACTAGGTGGCTTTACGAAAACGGCTAGAGTTTGTTCTGGGAATTTCTTTTTGATACGCAAACCACCAGCAACATCAATATCAAAAATCACATTTTTGCCCATCGCCCAAATGCGTTCTACTTCTTTTTTCAGCGTACCATAAAAATTATCTCGGTATACTTCTTCCCACTCGACAAAGTCTTCTGCTTTAATATGTTTTTTAAAATCTTCGATCGACATGAAGTAATAGTCTTTTCCATTTACTTCCTGTCCTCTAGGTTCACGAGTTGCAGCCGAGATTGAAAATTCTAAATTCAATTCGTCAATACCTAATAAGTGTCTTACTATAGTGGTTTTTCCAGAACCTGATGGTGCTGAGAATACGATTAATTTTCCTTCTTTGTTCATTTCAATAAAGTAAAAAGTGATTAGTAATTAGTGATAAGTTGCATTTTTTATTTGAATGATTTTGAAAAAGAATTTATCATTTTTGATTCTTCTGTTATTAAACACATAATTTCATGATACAAGTCCCAATTAGTTAGAAAACCTAATTCTTTAGTAATATCCTATAAAATGGCTAAAAGATTTGTCGGTATTTCTACCATATCCTTCACTTATATTTGAAGGAATAGAAATTACGGCTCTTTTCAACTGGCTTGTCAAAGCATATAACTCTTCTTGTGGAAATGTTTCTACCAATTGATACACTTTAACGACTAAAATAATACCTTTTTGCCAAATCAATAAATCTTTATAAGAATTAATGGTATCCATAAATTGACTTTTTACTTGGTCACTCTTTACTAATTATTAATTTTATAAAACATTCAATACTTGTTCTTTTATTTTCTCCAATTCATCTTTCATCATTACGACCAATTTCTGCATTTCAGAATGGTTGGATTTTGAGCCCATAGTATTAATTTCACGTCCCATTTCTTGAGTAATAAATCCTAACTTACGACCATTAGCCTCGGTTCCGTTCAGCGTTTCTAAAAAATAATTTAAATGATTTCCTAAACGTACTTTTTCTTCTGTTATATCATATTTTTCTAAATAAAATATCAATTCTTGCTCAAAACGATTTTCATCTATGCTTACCTGAAGTTCATCCAAAGCCGTACGTAATCTCGTCTTTACAGTCTCTATACGTTCTGCATCATAAGCTACAGCTTTATCCATTAGTTGACGAATTTTAGCAATTCGAATCTTAAATTCGTTTTCAAGTGATTGCCCTTCATCTTTTCGAAATTGATTAATATTTATCAATGCTTCGTTTACCGTTTTTTGAATTTCAGCCCATTCTGTTTCGTCTATTTCTTCCCTTTCTGTTTTTAAAGCATCTGGCATACGTACAGCCATTTTCATTAATTCAGTAGGGTCTGCATCAACAAGTATTTCCTTCATTTGTGCAATATAAGCCTTTATGATAGGCCCATTTATTTTAGAAGTAGTTTCTTCTCCTGTTACTTCTATATATAATGAAAAATCAACTTTACCTCTTTCCAAACTTTGAGAGATTTGATTGCGTAAGCCCAATTCCATTTCACGATAAATAGAGGACATACGAACATTTAGATCCAAACCTTTACTATTTAAGGATTTTATTTCAACGGTAATCTTTTTGGTCGGCAATTGTAATGTTGCCTTTCCAAACCCTGTCATTGATAGTATCATTCTTTTTTATTTGGTGCCAAAGATAATTATTTTTAGTCGTAGTTATGGTTTCCTAGTATAGTTTTCAGGCTTAATTTTTAAGTGATAAAAATCATTTTTTTAGACAGATAAACAACCTAATTTAGTGTAGAATAAGATCAATAAGTTGGGTATTATATCACTATTTAATTTATAATTAAAAGGTCTTATAAAAATAAACGATTCTTACTATAAACTTTAAAAAACATTTTATGAGAAAAACAGTATTTTTAATTCCTCTAATTTTGGTAGCCTGTAAAAAGGAAAATCAAGAAAATTTTTCCAAACCAGCTGAAGATGGTCGTAATAAGAGTGAGTTATTAATCAAATCTTCTAACTATTTCAAATCTATTTCTACAGTAGCAGAAGAAAATATTTCTGAGGAAAAAGTTGATTTAGGAAAAAGGTTGTATTTTGATTCTTCTCTTTCTAAAAATGGAACTATTAGTTGTAATTCTTGTCATAATTTAGAAAATTATGGAGTTGATAATAAAGCGTTATCTTTGGGTGATACTAAAAAATTGGGTGGTAGAAATTCTCCTTCTTCTATTTATGCTTCATTACATTCGATGCAATTTTGGGACGGAAGGGCTAAGGACGTGGAAGAGCAAGCGGGTGGTCCTTTGTTGAATCCTGTAGAACATAGCCTTCCTAGCAAAGCCTTTTTAGAAGAAAAATTACGTAAAAATCCTGAATATGTAACTTTATTTAAGAACGTTTATCCAAATGAAAAAGAGCCTATTACTTTTTCAAATATTACCAATGCAATTGGCTCTTTTGAAAGAAAATTACATCCAAAAAGTAGGTTTGATTCATATTTAGATGGAGATGAAAATGCGTTATCTGATAATGAAAAAGAAGGTTTAAAATCTTTTATAGATAATAACTGTGTAATGTGTCATAGCGGAGTTGCTTTAGGCGGACAAATGATACAAAAATTTGGGATTTATGGAAGCTATACAAACCTAACTCATAGCAAGAAAGTTGACAAGGGCGTTTTTGAAAGAACTCAAAAAACAGGTGATGAATTCATGTTTAAAGTACCTAGTTTAAGAAATGCTGAAAAAACGTTTCCTTACTTTCATGATGGTTCAGTTACTTCGTTATCAGAAGCTATTAAAATTATGGGAAAAATACAACTGAATAAAAATTTATCAGAACAAGAAATCAATAATATTGAAGCATTTTTAAAAGCGCTTACAGCAGACGTAGATCCAAAATATAAAAAAGCATAACGTATAGATATCATTAAAAATCAACCAAAGGGTGTCTGAAAAATGATTTATTTTTCAGACACCCTCCTTTTTTGCGTTACAAGATATACCCCTATAAAAATTAAAAACGCAGAGCCTACCTTTATCCAACTCAATTCATCTTTCCCTAATCCAATAGCAAAAAGGGTTGCAAAAAAGGGCTGTAAGTAAATAAAAACAGCCACAGTAGTTGGTTTTAACTCACGCATTGATACTAAATTTAAAAGATAGGTCAAAAAAGTTGAAAACACGACCACAAAACCTATTTTTAGAAATGCAACGGTCGGAACATTTGACCATTCTACAGTTTGAAATTCATTCCATCCAAACGGAATAACCATCAAAAATCCGAATAGGTAAATCCATTTTACAAATGAAAAAGCATTATACTTATCCATTAATTTCTTAACAATAATCAGATAAAAACCATAAGAAACGGCATTAACAAATACTAAAAAATTCCCTAAAGTAGCATTAGAGGCGTTTTTTAAAGATTTTCCATATACTATAAGCGTTATAGTACCTGCTAACCCCAAAAGAATCCCCAGTATTTTTTGATTTTCCATTCGTTCTTTCATAATAATTGCTGAAAGAATTAATACAATCATAGGAGTGGTCACCATCAAAACAGCTCCCATAATAGGCGATGTGTAACTCAATCCTTTAAAAAAGGTCAACATATTAAAAGCCACTCCAAAAAAAGAGGCTGCTATAATTCTTGGGAAGTCTTTTTTGTCAATTTTTTCTGTCTTTACAAATAACGTTGTTAACCAAAACAATAACATTGCTCCCCCAACACGTAAAAAGATAAAACCAAAAGCGTCAATATATTTCGGCATTACATCTTTAGCAATAGTAAAAGTTACACCATAAATGATAGCTACACACCAAGCAGCAACCAACGCCCAAATTCTTTTAGTCATTATTTAAAAAGTTTACAACCTCGGTTACTACTTTAGCGCTATTTCCTACAAATATTTTTTCATCAACTAAAATCACAGGACGCGATAAAAAAGTATAGTGTTCTAGAATGTATCTTTTATAATCTGTTTCTGTTAAAACTTCATTTTTTAATCCCATTTCTTTATATAAAGTAGCTCTTTTACTAAATAAAATTTCATAATTACCTGCTAATCCCTTCATTTCATCAACTTGTTGAACTGTTAACGGTTCTGTCTTTATATCTTGTAAAATAAAAGTATCTAATTGTGGCAATGATTTAAGGATACGTTGACACGTACTACAGGTTTTAAGATAATATATTTTTCTCATAAAAATCTTTTTTGCAAAATTAAGGAAGTAAATTTTAAAGTCGTCTTATACTTTTTAAAAATATCATCTGTAGAATAATCTTTTCTAGAAACTTGTTTTTTTAAAACTTCTCAAAAGAATTATTTTATAAATTTGATTATCAAAATTATATGCCACGTGGAAAATATATCGGATATTGCTCGTTTTGCCTTGCAATTTGTGAATCAAACTCATAGGAGTGTTTTTTTAACAGGAAAAGCGGGTACTGGAAAAACTACTTTACTCAAAGAAATTATTGCTACTTCTCATAAGAATACTGCAATAGTAGCTCCCACTGGAATTGCTGCTCTTAATGCCGGTGGAATTACTATTCATTCGTTATTTCAGCTTCCTTTTTCGGGGTTTATTCCTGATTATGTTTCTGATCATTTACAAAATGAATCTATTCGTTTAGAAAACAAAACAAGTTTAGATAAATTATTTAAGATGAGTGCTTCTAAAAAACAAGTACTTCGCAGTCTTGAATTATTAATTGTAGATGAAGTTTCTATGCTACGTCCTGACGTATTAGACGCAATGAATTTTATATTACAAAAGGTGCGCAGATCCAGTCAAGCATTCGGTGGTGTACAATTGCTCTTTATTGGTGATTTATGGCAATTACCTCCCGTAATAAAACAAGAAGAATGGCATTTTTTACAAAAGTATTATCAAGGTTCGTATTTCTTTTATTCAAAAGTTTTACAAGATGAACCTCCTTTATATTTAGAATTAGATAAAATTTATAGACAAACAGATCATTTATTTATTGATATACTCAATAATTTAAGAAATAACACCATTACCTCACAGGATCTATTGATATTAAATAAATACGTCCAACCCAATTTTGATATAAAAAAGGATAAAGGCACCATAGTTATTACAACGCATAATGCCAAAGCAGACCGTATAAACAAGGAGGCTTTGGAGGCTTTGAGATCAGATAGTGTTTTTTACAAACCCCAAATTATAGGCGACTTTCCCGAAAAAATGTACCCTTTAGATTCTATTTTAGAGTTAAAAGTAGGAGCTCAAGTAATGTTTATAAAAAATGATGTTTCAATCGAAAAACGTTATTATAATGGAAAAATAGGCGTCGTTAAATCCCTCTCGAAAGAAGAAGTTTTGATAACATTTCCTGAAGAAAATAAAACCATAGAAGTTGATTTATATACATGGGAAAATATTCGTTATGAATTAAATAGTGATACACAAGAAATTGAAGAAAAAACAGAAGGAACTTTTAGCCAATATCCATTAAAATTAGCTTGGGCCATTACGGTACATAAAAGTCAAGGATTAACTTTTAAAAAAGCAGTATTGGATGTATCATCTGTATTTGCTCCAGGCCAAGCTTATGTAGCTCTTTCTAGATTGGAAAGTTTGGATGGATTAACACTGCTAAGACCTATTGAATTACATGGAATTCCATCTGATCAAGCCGTAATTAATTACGCTCAACATAAGGCTAATATGGCTATTTTATCCAATACATTAAATTTAGAAACTAAAAATTATTTACTTACAGAAGTTATAAAAGCTTTTAATTGTCATGATATAACACAATTATGGCGTAATTTTTTATTTTCATTCAAAGAAGAATTACCTAATTCTCCTAAATTAAAATACAAATCTTGGGCAGAAAAAGTACTAAAAGATTTATCAGAACTAACTGAAACTTCTAAAAAATTTATTTCTCAATTACAAAAAATAGGAAATCAACCAACCGTAGATATTGCTTTTTTAAACGAACGAAGTCAAGCAGGGTATCTATATTTTTTAAATAAATATGATATACAGTATAGTGAATTGTTATTAAAAATAGTAGAAATAAAACAACTAAAAAAGATAAAAACATTTATAGACGAATTATTACTTTTAGAAGAAGCACTCTTAAAAACCATTTTAAGGTTAAAAAAAATGCGCTTACTACTTAAAAATACACAAGAGGGAATTCCTCTTTCTAAAAAAAGTATGCAAACAGATGATATGCTGTATTACAAAATCAATAAAGTGGCACAACTTTCAGAACAATTCAAGCAAATTACAGGTCTTATTGATCAAGAATATACTCCTAATCTTTCTAGCAGTTCTAAAACTAAAAAGAAAGACAACAATGAAATAAAACAAAACACAATAGAAATAACACTTAATTTATGGAAACAGACTAAATCTATTCACGAAATTGCTAAAGAGCGAAAACTTACGAATCAAACCATTTATAACCATTTTTCTAAATTAATTTTAGAAGGGCAAGTTCAATTGTCTGATTTACTTCCATTGGAAAAAATAAAAGAACTCGAAATTGCTTTTGAAGGATACCAAGATGAAAGTTTAGGTTTATTAAAAGAACAGTTTGGAGAACAATTTACATGGGATGAATTAAGATTATATATAGCAGCTATAAAAAAGAATAAAAAAGATTTAACAATGCAATAATTTCTTCAGAAGTATTATACGAATGCAAACAAAAACGCAAACGTTCTTGTCCTTCAGGCACCGTAGGAGATAAAATAGGTTTTACATCAAACCCTGCTTGTTGTAATTGAGTAGCCAACCATTTCACTCTATCATTTCCCTGTATTATAGCACACTGTATAGCTGATTTACTATACACAAATAAAGGTTTTATTCCTAACATTTGTTTTTCTTGGTTAAAGCAAATGATATTCGCTTTTAAATTTTCAATCACTTCGGAATGAACGGTTAACATTTTATATGCTGTATAAATAGTAGCCACAGCATGTGGTGTAAGCCCTGTAGTGTAAATAAAGCTTCTAGTAAAGTTAATCATATAATCTTTTAACTTTTGAGAACCTAAAACAGCTGCACCATGACATCCTAGTCCTTTTCCAAAAGTTATAATACGGGCAAAGATCTTATCTTGCACCTCTAATAGTTGAGTTAAGCCTTCGCCATGATCCCCAAAAACCCCCAAAGCATGTGCCTCATCTACTACTAGAAAACAGTTGTATTTTTCAATCAAAGCAATCAATTCTTCTAAATTAGGCGAATCACCATCCATAGAATAAACAGACTCTATAACAATATAAATATCTGCTGTTTCTATTGGATTTTTTTGAATGAATCGTTCTAAATCTTCTAGATCATTGTGTTGGAATTTATAGGATTTAGCGTTGCTTAATCGAATTCCATCTCGAATAGACGCATGACATAATTCATCATATAAAATTATATCTCCCCTTTGCGGAACACTTTCAAAAAAACCAACATTAGCATCATAGCCCGAATTAAATATTAAAGCAGATTCTGCATTATGAAATTGAGCAATAAGGTCTTCTGTTTCTGTATAAAGTAAATGATTTCCTGTTAACAAACGGGATCCTGTTGCTCCATTTATTTTAATTTTTTTTTCGAGTAATAACTCATGTGTTTTATCAAAAAGGATTTCTGATTTTGAAAAACCTAAATAATCATTTGAAGAAAAATCAATTAAAGACGACTGAGCATTAAGTGTTCGCAAAGCATTAATTTCTCTGCGATGGGTGAGCTTATGTCCCAACTTATTAGGAAATTTAACCATAGCTAAAATTCAACTCCTAAACGCTTCACGTTTTTAAGATTGTCAACATCAATAAAAAGGAAACCGTTACTATCTTTAATTTTAAACTTATAATCTGCGAAATAAATCTTTTTTATTTGCTCATGTTTTATCTCTACTTCTTCAAAAAGAGTTCCAATAGTAATATTATTTAGTTTCCACTTTTTATTGGTAATTGTAACATTTTTAAACTGATCATCTTGCATAGTCATTGTTAATCCATCGTATGTGAAATTAAAAATAGGAGGTTCATTTTTTTCTTGAATTTCTTTATCTAAAGTAATTGACTTACCTAAAATAGCCTCTACTCTATCAGGATCTATTTTTGTACAAATATTAATTTTCTTACCCGTTTTAACATTTGTTAGCTGCAAGACACAACTAGTTTGAGCAAGCATTGTACTGGCTGTTAAAATTAAGAAACTAAAAAGAAAGTATATTTTTTTCATCAACAAAAATTTATTTACAGGATAAACGGATCTAAATTATAACGAACTTAAATCATTAGAAAAAACTAAAATAATAAAAAAAAGCCAAACATTACTGCTTGGCTTCTTTCTATCATATTATTATTTTAGTCAGCTAAAACAATAATTTTATTATCATTCATTTCAATAGTTCCTGAATTGATAGATAACCAAAATGTCTGTTCATTAACTTTGCTGAATTTATCCTTAAATTCTTTAGCAATTTTAATACTTGAACCTACAATTTTTACATTACCTTTTGCTAATAACGACACTATAGGAGCGTGGTTATTTAGCATTTGGAACTCGCCATTAACTCCAGGAACTGCTACCGAAGTAACTTCTCCTTTGAATAATGTAGCTTCTGGTGATACTATTTCTACAATCATCTTTTTAAATTTTGAATTTTAAATTTTGAATTTTAAATTAATTTATAATTCAACATTCAGCATTTAAAATATGTGATTATGCTTCAGCTAACATTTTTTGTCCTGCTTCGATTACATCTTCGATGGTACCTTTTAAGTTGAAAGCAGCTTCTGGTAAGTGATCTAACTCACCATCAATGATCATGTTAAATCCTTTAATAGTATCTTTAATATCTACTAACACTCCAGGAATACCTGTAAACTGTTCAGCTACATGGAATGGTTGAGACAAGAAACGTTGTACACGACGTGCTCTAGATACTGATAATTTATCTTCTTCCGATAATTCTTCCATACCTAAGATAGCAATGATATCTTGTAACTGCTTATACTTTTGTAGGATTTCTTTTACTCTTTGTGCGCAATCATAATGCTCAGCACCTAAGATTTCTGGAGTTAAGATACGAGAAGTAGAATCTAATGGATCTACCGCTGGATAAATACCTAGCTCAGCAATTTTACGTGATAATACCGTAGTAGCATCCAAGTGAGCGAAAGTCGTAGCTGGCGCTGGGTCAGTTAAGTCATCCGCAGGTACGTATACCGCTTGTACTGACGTAATTGAACCCTTTTTGGTTGAAGTAATACGCTCTTGCATAGCACCCATTTCTGTTGCTAATGTTGGTTGGTAACCTACAGCAGATGGCATACGTCCTAATAACGCAGACACCTCAGAACCCGCTTGTGTAAAACGGAAGATGTTATCTACGAAGAAAAGTACATCTTTACCTTGATCTGAACCTGCTCCATCACGGAAATACTCAGCAATAGATAAACCTGATAATGCAACACGTGCACGTGCTCCAGGAGGTTCATTCATCTGACCGAATACGAAAGTTGCTTTAGAATCTCTCATTCCTACTTTATCAACTTTAGTCAAATCCCATCCTCCATTTTCCATAGAGTGCATGAAATCTTCACCATATTTGATAATACCAGACTCTAACATCTCACGTAATAAGTCATTTCCTTCACGTGTTCTTTCCCCTACTCCTGCGAATACAGAAAGACCACCGTGACCTTTAGCGATATTGTTGATCAACTCTTGGATCAATACTGTTTTACCTACACCAGCACCACCAAATAATCCAATTTTACCCCCTTTTGCGTAAGGCTCAATCAAGTCGATTACTTTGATACCTGTAAATAAAACTTCAGAAGAAGTTGATAAATCTTCGAATCTAGGAGCTTGTCTGTGGATTGGTAATCCGTTAGCACCTTCTTTTGGTAAATCACCTAAACCATCAATAGCGTCACCTACAACGTTGAACAAACGACCGTAGATATCACCACCGATAGGCATTTGAATAGGAGCACCTGTAGCTACAACATCAACACCACGGCTTAAACCGTCAGTAGAGTCCATAGAGATAGTACGCACTGTATTTTCTCCAATGTGTGATTGTACTTCAAGTACTAACTTAGTACCATCTTGATTAGTGATTTCTAATGAATCGTAAATTTTCGGAAGTTCAACTTCTGCAGCATTGAAAACCACGTCTACTACGGGACCAATGATTTGCGCAACTTTTCCTATTACCTTAGACATACTTATGTATTTATTAAATAGCTATTTAGTTATAAAAAACGCTGTGTTTTTTCAGATTGCAAAGATAATTTTAATATTGTGAAATCCAATATAAAAATTTTGTTTTTTTTAAAATATAAATTCCACCCTTTATAGCATAAAAAAACCTCCTAATTTATTAGGAGGTTTTCATTTAAATCATTTCTCAATTAATTTACATAATTGCCCGTTGGAATAATTACTGGAAATAACGCTGGTTTTTTACCTAAATCTATCATTCGTAAAGTAGATTTATATTGTGCATTTATTGCTTCTATCATTTTATTAGCAATAAACGCATATCCTCTAGGACTTGGATGTACACCATCTAGTGAGAAAGCACCACCTGTAATAAAACTAGCAGTTAAACTGTAATTACCAAACTGCACGTTCCCTCTTACCAACTGATCCATAACGCTTTTTGCATCAAAAAACGCTAGGTTTTTAGTTTTTGCCGCATTTTCTATCACTTGGTTATAAGCGGCGGTAGCCCTAGCTATTTTGGATGCCTCATCAATTGTTAATACAGAAGCATCTTGTAAAGGATACGAAACCCCTCTAACTGCAAAATCACTCGGAACACCTGGTTCCATATTATTTGGAGGAGCAATTAAACTACTTGTAGACAACAAAATATAATCTCTTTCACTTATATTGTTTTTTGCATGACGCGCTCTACCATAAAGATTTCCCACAAAGGTTGCCGTTTGCAAACCTAGAACAGGAGCTAAATTATCTCTTATAGGACCAGACAAATCAACTAAAGTTTCATCAACAATTAACAATGGATTTGTCTTTTCGATTGTATTTGGATTATTATCGTCTTCAGAAATCACTTCAAACCTATTAGGAAGGCTCAAGGCTTTTGTAATTTGATTTACAACTCCAAACAACTGATTCAAAGATGCTGCTTTATCTTTAGACAAAGCAGGAACGGGATTATACGCTACAGTCGTAAAAAAAGGCAATGTATTTACATTTGGCAAATTAGCTACAATGCCTTTTCTTCCATTTAGCGTTAGAAGATCAATAGCATTATTAAATACATTTGCGAAAACTGCTGGATCTGTAATATCGTTACTAGCATAGGTTGCTGGATTAAGATTTCCTGTTTGATCTACCCCAATTCCTCCAGAAGTAGCATACGTCAGCACGTCGTTTCCTCCTATCCACAATGAGAAGAACGTGGGTTGTTGAGACAAGGCATCCGCCAACATAGTGGTTCCTGGAGAAGAAGCAAAACGTCTAAAATAAGGATTTCCCTGAACGCTACCATACCCGGAAAAACCAATATGATAGGATTTAGCCCCTGGTACAGATATATTATTAAATGGCCCTGAAACCACAGTAGTAGCTTCTGTTGTTTGAGTTCCTTGACTTGAAACTAAATTTATAACGGGCTTACTTGTGTCATTTCCCAAAAAACCTCTAAACACCAGACGAGGCGGAAACTGTGTTGGATCAATAGGAAAAGGAATCCCTCCAAAAAGCAACCCTCCCGTATTATCAGCCATTAATGGCGATTTAAAACCCCCTCCTCCAGCTGCTGCAAATTGCCTTGCCATTTGTTCTGGATAAGCATTTAATTGACCTGCAATAAACAATGATCCATCACTAAAACCAGCACCATAAGAATCACCAATGGCTACATACTTTGAAAAATTAGCTTCTCCTGCTGTTACAGGTATCTCTTTTACTCCCTCATCTTCTAGATTCGTTTCACATGCTACTAAAGCATACGATGCGAACAAAATCCATTGTATCTTTTTAATCATAATCTTTCGTTTTTCATTAAACATTATTATGGATTGATCGTCCATGAAATATAATATTGTTTTCCTATCATACCTGCTCCAGGCACTTGAATATAGTCCTTCCCAAACAAATTAGTACCCCCAATTTTTATAACCGATTTAAGAACAGGAATCGTTGTATTAACTTGTGCATCATACACATAATTTTCAGGAACATACGCATCTATCATTGTTGATTCCCATAAATAGCTAGAATTATAACGTGCATTTAGATTAAAGCCTAATCTCTTAAATATGTTTTCTGCTCCAAAAGATGCTTTTGCACGATGTTTGGGCGTATTAAACCCAGCTTCAAAATCAGGATCTAAGCTATCATCGTATTTAAAATCAGAATAATTATAACTTGCGCTCAAATTGAATTTACCAACTTTACGGCTTAGCCCTACCCCCATACCTAACGAAGTTACTTGTTTTTTAGAATTTGTATAAACTTGAAATAGACGAACATCTGTGTTTTGCAAAGCAAGTATTGCCGTTGGTAAATTTGTTCTCACATCACCATACAAAGGCGTTATTACATTCGAGCTACTAATAAAATCGTTATAAATATTATAATACGCATTCAGATCAAATGAAATTTCTTTAAAGATTGAACGATAGCCGACCTCAAAAGCCTGTACACGTTCTGGCTTAACTAACGACACATCGGCTACTTTCAGATCTGCGGGATTTAATGATCGCTTAAAGGCTGCCACTGAAGCTGCTGTAAATGATCTAGTATAAGCATCACGTCCTGTTACAACAACCGAACTACCATTTGAGTTTAATTTAATAGCTTCTGAATATTTATCTAAGTTATCTGGAGCTGATCCTACCAAGGCTAAGGGACCTATGTTTAATCCTATATATTGATCTTGTGTTGTCGGATTTCGGAAGCCTGTTTGGTAAGAAACTCTAAAATTATGTTGTTTCTCTTTTCCTCCAGCATACGATATGGATAATCTAGGAGAAATATTTCCATTAAAATTTTGTGACTTATCATAACGTATAGATGCCGTAAGTTTTACACGTTCATCAAAAGCTTTTTTCTGAATTTGTGTATACACCCCATATTCATCATAGGTAATAGGTTTTAACTTATCTGTAAAAATAGAACCTTCTGACTCCATAGTGTATCTACGAGCTGACCCTCCGATTTGAATTTCTGCAAATTTGATTAGATCTTTGAAATTATAATTCAAATCTCCGTGATGAATTCTAGAACGATCTACTAATTTAGCCCCTACGTTCAAGTCTGAACTTGATAATACTTTTTCTAATGCTTGATTAAAAGCTCCTGTTCCAGGTCTTAAACGAGGATTTCCACTTGGAGTAAGAGGTATTTCAAATGGAGTATTATAATCTGCAAAAGCGCGGGCTCTTTTATCTGCTTGATCTGTTGGCAGCCCTAGCAATGTACTTGACAATACATACGCAGTTCCATAATCCGTAAACCATGCCTTATCTGATTTTGCCTCTCTATTTATGTTCCAAGCTGCAAAACCTAAATTGTATGAATCGCCAGCATTTTCTCCTGATCTATAAATGCGAGCAAAGAAGTTATCTCCTTTTATTTCAAACTTAATTTGATCCATAAAGAAATTTTTTAGAGCATAACGATTTGCTCCTTGATACAAGGTGTTTCCTATCCCTACCTTATATTGTCCTATAAATTCAATATTTTTAGCAAATTTAGAATCTGAATTTACCCAAGGACGTATATGAATTGACGCATCAAATTTAGCACTGTTAATTTTTCCATCTGATAATTCTTTTTCCGCATATCCTGTTCTACTTACTTGTCCAACAGCAGGAATAAATGTACTAACTTCATCTCCATAAGTGTTTAAACCATCATAATTTCTGTTTAGTTCATGACCTATTCCTCCTGGTGTCAAACTACGTCTGTCATCTGCCATCCATTCTTTTGCTTCCATGTAAGAAAAGTTTACTTTGGCAGCGAAATGATCTGTAAATTTTTTAGCCGCTCTAATGCCTAAGTCAAAATAATTATTTGTACCCGCTACATCTTGAGTGGTTTGACCGTATTTGAAATAAGTTGAAAGACCTTCTTTGCTAAAAGGATTGCGACTATTCATAAACATAATCCCATTAAATGCGTTAGCTCCATAAAGAGCTGATGAAGCACCTGGTAAGACTTCTACACTTGCCACATCTAAATCAGAAATACCTAAAAGATTTCCAACTGCAAAATTTAGTGCGGGTGATGCGTTATCCATTCCATCTACTAACTGCATAAAACGGGTGTTTCCAATAGTAGCAAAACCACGTGTATTAACGGACTTAAAATTAAAACTGGAAGTATTGAAATGAATATCTTTTAAATTCTCCAACCCTTCATAGAAAGAAGGAGCAGTTGTGTTTTTCACTTCTCTTAATCCCATTCGCTCAATAGTTACTGGGGACTCCAAAATTTTCTCGGGAGCACGTGATGCTGAAACTACTATTTCATTTAAAGAAGTGGATTGTTCTACTAGAATAAAATCTAGTTTTTGATCCTTTGAACTTATAGTTAAAACTTGACTGGAATACCCCATCATTGAGACTTCTAGGGCAAAAGGAAACGGGCTATTGGTTTTTATTACAAACTTCCCATCAAATCCAGACGATGTTCCTGATACGGATCCTACAACTTTTACATTTGCACCGGGTATAGGCTGATTTTTATCATCAGTCACACTTCCTGTTATTGTATTTTGCGCAAAAGTAATTACGCTAAAAAACAATGTTAAGATAGAAAAATAGACTCTCATTGGTTGAAGGTTTTTGATTGGTTTACAGTTAGCAAAATACAATATTTTTTGAAAAAAAATTAAACAAAATATAAAAAAAGTATAATTTTTTATTAACTGTAGTAAAGAGTCTTAATTAGATACAAAATATTAAAATTATCCACTCTTTATCTTATATGATTTATAGATTGTATTGTTCTTTTAAAAAAATATTATTACTCTTTTATCCAACAAATTTGTTTAATCATTTATTTTTAGCTATCCTTAAGATCCTTAACTTTACAGTTTTTATATTATTTTGGACTTTATAATTTCTTTTAAAAAAATAATTTAATCCATAAAATGCTTTATCCGTCTATACTAAAAAAACTAGAATCGTACTGTGCTTATCAAGAGAGGTCTTATAAGGAAATCCAATTAAAACTGAAATTACTAAAGATAGAGGAGGAATTAATGGAGGAGTACATCATCTATCTGATTGAACATAATTATTTAAATGAAGAGCGTTTTGCTTGTTCATTTGCTAGAGGAAAACATAACTATAAAAAATGGGGTAGAATACGCATTACAAACGAGCTTAAATTACACGGAGTATCGTCCTATAACATTAAAACAGCTCTTAATGAAATAAAAGAGGAGGACTATCTCCAAAATTTCAAGGAATTAACCGAAAAAGAATGGAATAACACAAAAGAACCTCTCCTTCAAAAAAAGAAACGTAAGGTGAGTGATTTCCTCTTTAGAAAGGGGTATGAATCTTATTTGATTTTTAAAAAAATAGAAGAATTATGTACTCTAAACGGATAACAAAACACTTACTGCGTTTCCTCCAAATCCTACTGCATTAACTAATATCTTTTTGATGGATTTTGGTTTACTGGATATGTTTAAATAAGGAATTCCTATAAAATATTGAACTTGCAACATTAAAATAGCCATTTCTACACTTAATAAACCAGAGGCTCCAAAGGTGTGACCTAATTTCCATTTATTAGTTGTAAGTAAAGGTAATTTACTTTTAAATATTTTTTGGATGGCTTTGTATTCTGACGAATCCCCTTTAATTGTGCCTGGTGCATGCATAACAATAACATCAACAGCATCTAAAGACGTACTACCTAATGCCATTTGCATTGATTTTTGAAAACAAAGGGCTTCTTCGGAAATAGATATATTATGTTGTAATTCATCTGTTGCAAATCCAACCCCTTCAATATAAGCCAACGCATCAACTGTTTCGCTTGCGTCCAAGCAAATAGAACTGGCTCCTTCTCCTAATACCATAGTGTTTTTAGTTTTTTTCAAATCAAGTGCACGGCATGGATATTCTTGATTTTCTTTAGCATATATCTTAAGTGCATTCATTTGCGCAAGAGTAAAATCTGTCAAAGATGCTTCACTAGCTCCTACCAAAAACTTATCCATCATTCCTGCTTGTAACCAAGCTACGCCATTTAATAGAGCGTGTAGTCCCGTAGAACAGGTTATTGAATGTGAAATAGCCAACCCTTTATTCTTTAGGTCATGTGCCACCCAAGACGAAATATTCCCTAAAGTGGTTGTGGGCGAAACAAGTGTAGATGTCATACCTGTTTCTAAAAATTCTTTATGATAGTATTCCAAAAGCTGAGTTGCTCCTCTTGATGAACCTATATTGATTCCGAAATCATCTCCTTCTTTCCAACCCGCCTGTTTTACCGCGTTACGAGAAGTTAAAATTGCCATTAAAACAGTCTGATCTAATGATTTATATTTAAGATCGGATTGTTGTAAAATATCTAATTCAACTTTACAATCTGTGGGCATTTTAGCTATATATTCTTTTTTATTATTAAATTTTTCAACTGTAATACAAGTAGAATCTAATAAATAATTCCTCCAAATTTGTTCAGGTTGACTACCTAAAGCAGACATAGAAGCTAGAGAAGTGATGGCTATTTTTTGTTTCAAAATATAAAGTTTGGACAAAGTTCGCAAAGTTTTTAAAAAAACACTAAAAAACTTTCTATTTTAACGTGTGTTCTTCAAATAAAACCTTCTCTTAATAACAATCAAGAGTGTGGTTTTACTACTCTTTCAAATTCCTACAATTCCTTTATTTGAAACCATCTAAACCTATTATACTTCCCTCTTTTTTGAATTTCCTTTAGAAATCCTAAAAAATAATTTACACGATAAATTTACATAGAAAATCTCAAAATGGAATTCCCAACTAAAGATGCCGTTTTGAAAGAAACACCCCAAAAAAGGGTCGATGTCAATACGAAACTAGAATATGATTTTGAATCCATTTAATCTTATATTTGACAAACGGCTCAGCCTTCAAAACTGGCTTCTACTTCTATATACCAATTGTTATTACCTTGCACTGAAACTTATTTATTTTCAGCACTTTCGTTTATTTCTTTCGCTTTTGCTTTGGATCAAGTCAAAACCCTATAGAATTAATCCCCCCTTTTAAAAACAATAAAAAGCAAAAACACCAGTGGTTTTTTATTTTTTATAACAAAATATTTGTTTTTATAAAACAAACCCGCTATATTTGACT
>NZ_PCMX01000026.1 GCF_002530675.1 Flavobacterium columnare NBRC 100251 = ATCC 23463 | reverse complement strand
TAAACTTTGAATTTTCTTTTCTGATTATTACCCTTGTTCTTTTGTAATGTATCCCGTAAGTTCCCTCAAAGAGAAAACGTGAGGATATGATTTAGCTAAAATGAAAGCTTTCTTAAGACAATATCTTGATAAATTGAAGGTTAAAAGAGATTAAAGACTTCTTTTCGGTTGAAAAGGTGTATGCTTTTAGGAATCCCTTTTTGGATATTTTGAAGACTTTTGTATATAAAACAGCATTTTTGAGTTTTTTATAAACAAAAAAGTTTATTGAAACGAATTTCAATAAACTTTTGGTAATATCCTATTTTACAATATTTCATAGCATTTTATCAAATATTTAGACTATTAAGGTTGTTAAGCATAGGGAGAAATCACAGAATATTGATCATGTGATTTCTCCTGTTGTGAGGGGTAAAATGAATATTAAATTATTTTTGTATAACTTCTTTATCGTTTCAATAGAATTAAAGCGTGTGGATTTGCTTTAATTTTTCTTTCCACATAGCTAATTCCTCTCTGTTACGTTCAATATTTTTCTTTACTTCAATAATCATAGGATTATCTTTTTTGGCATTAGAAAAGAATTGAATATTATTTTCTAATTGAAAAATATCGTTTTGAACTTCTTCTATTTTTCGTTGAATAAAAATCTTTTCTCCGTCTATTTTATGTTGTCCTTCTTGGCTTAATTGTTCTAAACGGCTATTGAATCGTACCATTTCGGCTTCACGTTTACTTGATGTCAAATGATCAAATAATCCATCGAGTACTTTATTGAACTTACCTTCTATATGTCTTCTAGAAAAAGGTACTTTACCAAATGATCTCCAAGTTTCTATATGATTCTTTATAGCTTCTAAATCTTTTTTATGATCTCCTGAAAGGGTAAACGTCTTTACAATTTCTAAATAATCTTTTTTCTTATCGAAAGCAACAATTTCAATAGCCTCATTTTGGTTTCTAAAGGCCGTTAATCTATCAAAATAGTGATTGCAAGCTTCTTTAAATTCTCCCCAAACACTATCCGAAAACTTTTTAGGAACATGACCTATTAATTTCCAATCTTCTTGGATTTTTTTCATGATAGGGGTAGTTTCATCAAAGTTGTCATTATTCATTAACTCTTTTGCTTTAGCAACTAAGGCATTTTTTTTATCTAAATTGGACTGTTGTTCCTTTTTGATATCTTTATAAAAAGAGTTTTTGCTAGCATTAAAATTTCGAACAGCATTTTTAAAATCAGCCCACGTTTGCTCATTTACTTCTGTGGGTACTTTGCCTGCTTCAAAAAAAGCTTTTCTTAATTGTTCTATTTTGTTTATTTGCCCTTGCCAAGAAGAGTGTATAATTATTTTTTCTTGAGTAATTTGAGTAATTTGGTTTATAATATCTTTTTTTAGGGCTAGATTTTCTTCCTCTTTTAAGCGTTGTTGTTCAAATAAACCTTCACGTTTTTCGTGCATTTGTTTCGTTACTTCGCTAAAAGCTTTCCAAATTTCTTCTCTATTTTCTTTAGATACAGGACCTATTTCTTCCTTCCAAACTTTATGTAATAATTGAAGTTCTCTAAAAGCTTTAAAAACATCTAACTCTTCTAAAAGACCTTTAGCTCTTTCTATAATTTTTAATTTTTTGTCTAAATTATGTTTAAATTCTAAATCACGAGCTTCTCTATCTAGATGTAATAAATCATAAAAGTTTTCTAGATGAAAATGGTAGTTATTCCAAACATGGTTGTATTTGTCTTTAGGTATTGACCCCGCATTTTTCCAGCGATCACGGATGTCATTAAATTGCTTCAATAAATCTTTTATTTCAGCATTTGAAGCTAGTAATGTTTTAAGTTCTTCAATTAGATTTAGTCTATTTTGAAGATTCGATTTTAACTTAGCTTCTAAATTCTTGAAGTGGGTATTTTTTTTGTCTTTATAATTATTATATAATGAATCAAATTTTGTTTTTGTAGGATAATAGTATTCAAAATTCTCAATCGGGTTTTCATGTAAAAATTCTTCTTTTTTTTCTTCAATAAAATGAGTGTATTTAGATAAAAAAGCAGATTTTATTTCTTCTACATGATTACGAATGGCCATAATCTTGTCAGTAGAAAGCAATTGCTCAAATTCTGTTACTAATAAATCCATACTCATGGTATGATAATCTTTCATTGGAATTTCGTGTTCATCTTCCAATGTATTATCTTCACTTACTTCTGCATTTAAGTTTTCGATGGTTTCTATCGCTAATTGAGTATGTGATTGCGATAGATTGTGATCATTTCCATCTGCTTTTAGCAGGTTATCATTCATTTCTTCTTGCATATTGCAGGATATTTACAGTTAATAATATTTTGCACAAGTTAATAAAATCAAATTTAAATAAAAAATAATAAGGTTATAAAACCTTTTTATATTGACGATTTAGAATTGTTGTAAGAAAATATTTTATACCTGAGATAGAATAAAAAAGAAGGTTTCCAAAAGTAGATAACTAACACTTAGTTTTTATTTAGATAAAAAGAAACCTAATAATGGATATATTATTTGATTTATTTTATCTGTTCATTCTGAACTTTCTTGGTAAATTAGAAAGAATTGATTAAACAAAGCTAAATGATAAGATTGTCTACTTTTTGGATACCTTCTTTAGAGATTTTTTAAAATTAATTTATAATGATTCTTCTTGATTCTTTTTTATTTTTACTTTCTATATTTAAAATGTAAACACCAGAAGAAATATTAGATAAATCTATCTCATTATTAAAGACAGAACCTTTTACTTCATATTTTCTTTCAAATACATTTCTACCACCTAAATCAAAAATTTTAACTTTTACTTCTTGGTCTGTAGACAAAGTAATATCAAATTTACCATTCGATGGATTAGGAGAAATTTCAAAGTATTCAAAATTATTTATTTCATTTCCTAAAGTTCCTTGTATAACAAAATTATCAATGAAGACTCCTTCTTGATTTGAAGCATCGTCTGATATAAAAGTAAATCTGAAAATAGCATTTGATGCTGGGCCTACTTCTGTTAGGCTTTGACTATAATTTCTTTTATTACCATTGTTTCCATTACCTCCTGAAGGAGCAATATGATAATCGCCAGTCCATTGTTTTCCAATGCAATTGAAGCAATCCACACCATTAGGCATTCTAGAACTGTTATACCAAGTGTTATTCATCTCCCCCAGAGGAGTCCAAGTGGCTCCATTATTGGTTGAATATTCAAAATAAATAATATCCCAGTTACTTTCAAGATCAAATGCCATATCAAAACTTACCCTTGCATTGGTTAAGTTTGATAAATTATAACATTGAGAAACTAAGTAAGACGTAGTTTTATCAGGATAGTTTCCTACTAATTTTGTAGCATACCCTGGTGAATTACCAGTAGCTGTAACTGATAGATTGGTTTTGTTCACGATACCTCTTTCCCAAACAGTATTGCTTTTTCCTCCTTTATCTACAGATATTAAAGCGTCATTAGCTGTATTAAATGTGTTTATAGAGCCTATATTTCCAGAATCATTTACTAAGATGACCATAGATTTGGTATTATTAGTTGTTAAACCATCATTTGTTATGTTAGTAGTAACATTTAGTATGTGGTAACCTCGAGTCAGCCCATTTATGTTTATAGCTTCTGTTGCTTGTTGGCATTGAGCTAAATTGCCACTCCAATTTAGGGTAGAACTTGCCCCACCGTCTATATTATAAGTTATCGTAGCAGCATTAATAATATTAGATCCTCCATTTTCAAAAGTAACTATAGGGTTATAGGATGCACCACAATTTACATTTAAATTGCCTCCTTGTAAAGATTTTAAAACAATGTCATTGGCAACAGCATTGTATGCGCTTCCAACATTTACAGCATACCAAGCATTAGTAACGGATTGTACTTCTGGACTTGATGCGCAATATAAAGAATTTGCTACAGCTATGGTTGCATTTCTACAATCCATAAAAGTAGAGTTAGGAGTTAAATAATCTCTTTCAGCATAATAAGCTATTTGTGCTGCTTTAGTCATACCTATTCCTTGAACATTATAAACATCTTGTCCACCGTTTGCTAAACTAGCATTGTTAGTACCTGATTTACCAGCCGTTAATATGTAAAACCAATGATTTAAAACACCGCTATTAGTGTGTACACCACATTGATCATTTGCCTCATTTGGATCAGCACATTCAGGAGTAACTCCAGTATCATCTTGTGTATCTACATAATACAATCCTAAAAAAGTATCAGGAGCCCTTTTCGTATTAGGGTAGCTCATAGATCGTAAAGAGGGACCAATATCTTCTCCTAATTTCCAAACATTTAATGTACCAGGACTGGCAGTATCAGCTGCTGCATTCAGATTGCCGTTTTTAGCATATTGTTCAATACATGCTCCCCAAATATCTGAAAATCCCTCATTCATTGCTCCGGATTGATTTTTATATGCTAAATCGGCTGTATAGGTACATACAGCATGTCCTATTTCATGACCACAAATATCAACAGCTGTTAAGGCATCTAAATCAGTTCCTTTGCCATAGCTCATAAATTGACCATCCCAAAAGGCATTGTCACTAGAGCTATTTGTGGGATCAACTATGGCTAGATCAAGATTAACATAGCTTTTTATAACGCTTCCTTTGTTATCAAAACTGTCTCTATTGAAAATAGTTTTCCAAAAATCATACGTTTTTAGAGCACCCCAATGCGCATCTAAGCCGGCATCATCTTTAGTTGCATTGTGAAATTCGGCAGCTGTCCAGTTATTGTCATCATCTGTAAAATGAGAATTAGCATAATTACCATTAGCACAATTATAGGTAACAATACCTTTTCCTCTTGTGGCATCGGATAAAATATATCTGTTTAAATTTGTATCAAAAGTGGTTTCTATACTTCTGTTACCACTATAACGAGTAGCTGCATTTCCTGAAGCTAATGCTGAAGGAAGAATAATATTTTCTATTTGCTTACCTGTTCTTTTTATTTGATCTTTTGAAACTAAATTTTTATGGAAGTGTTTTATTAAAGGATTTGTATATAAAAGAGCTCCTGTGTTAGCATTAATATAATATTCTTTTCTAGAAATAGGTTTTACAGAATAGATATCGTATTTGTATGCTAGATATATTTTTCCTGAATTAGTATCAGGAAAAATGACTAATTCTCCTTTAGGTTTTTCATATTCAAAAACTTTAGATTGTTCTGGATTTTCCCATAAATATTTTTCTGCATTTGCGTAATCTAAAGCATATTGAAAACACCTCTGAGCTGAAAGTTTAGGAGTTAAATCTAGTGATTTTGCATTATATAGTTCTGCATTTACTAATTCAACTAAGCCATTTTTTTCATGGGTAATAACAGTTCCAAATTCTACTTTTAATCCTTTGTAATATTGTTGATGCCTTTGATGTGTAAGGCCTGTAATATCAGAAGTTACTGAGCTAATTTTGTATTGATTCTCTTTACCTAGTCCATACGTTTTTTCTATAGCGTCTAAAGCTTTTTCACGAGAAGACGCTTTATCCATACGCAATGTTTTTTGATGTTCTTTCTTAGATTCAAATTTTGCGTTTTCTTGTGCTTGCAGATTTGAAATCATAGATAGTATAGAAAATAATGCAATATAATTTTTTTTCATACCTATTAGTTTTATTATTAGCCCATAATATTAACAATTTTTTAAGATAAATAAAAGAGGTGTGTTTCTTTTTTGTAACATTTTTACTTTTTTAAAACTTTAAGTATGCCTAAAAACGAACCATATAAGTTTGCAATATAATTTTAGTAGTAAAATGCTCTTAATCTATTTTATTAATATAAAAGACTTTCATTACTTTTACATAATTAGTTAAGGATTAAATAAATCAAAAAAGATGGTATCTGTTCAAGAGGCTTTAAAAAAAATAGAAGAAATAGAAGTAGAACTTTTTACAAAAGAAATTTTATTAAAAGATTCTAATGGTTATGTACTTGCTTCAGATATTATTTCACCAATAGATATGCCACCGTTTAAGCAATCAGCAATGGATGGTTTTGCTGTGAACAAATTGGATTGTTTAGATTTTAATATAATTGGGGAAATAAAGGCAGGTGATGCTATTCAGCTTCTACTTAAAGAATCTCAAGCAATAAAAATATTTACTGGAGCTGCGGTTCCTAATGATGCCATAGCGGTAATTCCTATTGAAAAGTGTAAGATTGAAAAGAATAGATTAATTTTATCAGAATTACCTAAATATGAGGAAAATATTAGACCTATAGGAGAACAAATACGATTAGGGGATATTGCTTTACAAAAAGGTATTCCGCTTACCCCCGCTGCTATTGGCTTCTTATCTTCTCTAGGAATTATTCACGTAACAGTATATAAAAAACCTTCAGTAGGAATTGTTGTAACTGGAAATGAATTAATTGCCCCAGGAAATGAATTAGCATTTGGTCAAATTTATGAAAGTAATAGTATTATGTTGCAATCAGCTTTAAATGATTATACAGAAGATGTTTCGATTTATAAAGTAAAAGACAATCTAGAGCTTACTACTATTGCCATTCAAAAAGCATTGTTAGAACATGATATGATTCTTATTTCAGGAGGGATATCCGTAGGTGATTATGACTTTGTATATAAAGCTTTAGCGGATTTAAAGATAAAAACCCTTTTCTATAAAGTTAGTCAAAAACCAGGGAAACCTTTGTATGTAGGATTAAAGGATTCTAAAATAGTGTATGCTTTACCTGGAAATCCAGCGGCTTCGCTTAGTTGTTATTATATTTATGTATTGCCTATTATAAAAAAAAGAATGGGTCTTATTCCTGATACATTTAAAAAAGTTCCTATTTCACATGATTATATTATCAAAAACACAAGGACTCAATTTTTAAAAGCCTATTATGATGGAGAAAGAGTAACGATACTTAGCCATCAAAATTCCAATATGCTGAATACTTTTGCTTTAGCTAATGTTCTTGTAAGACTTGAAGCAGGGGAGTATATAGTTAAATCAAATTCTATAGTTGATATTTATCATATAAATTAAAATATTAAAAAGATAAATTTGTCTTATTAAGGTGACGAGTACTGTTAAGATCTCGTAAAATTTTAATTAAGATGAATATTGAGTCAAATCTATTTTTATTTCTCATAGCAAGCATTGCCTTTTTGTATGCCAGTATAGGACATGGAGGGGCAAGTGGGTACTTGGCACTGATGAGTTTGTTTTCATTTTCGCCCGAAGTCATGAAACCCTCAGCGTTAATCCTAAATATATTAGTGTCTTCAATTGCCTTTTTATTTTTTTATAAATCAAAACAATTTCGTTGGAAATTGTTTTATCCTTTTGCTATTACCTCAATTCCATTTTCGTTTATCGGAGGTTTTTTTAGAATAGACACCTATTTATACAAAATAATTTTAGGTATTATTTTACTCTTTGTCGTAGTAAAAATACTAGTATTTGAACCGAAAGAAAAGCACGAAATAAAGGCTATTCATTTGAAAAAAGCCCTTCTAATAGGAGCTTTCATAGGTTTTATATCAGGTATTTTAGGCATAGGGGGAGGCGTGATTTTAAGTCCTGTTATTTTGTTATTAAATTGGGGACGTATGAAAGAAACAGCTGCTGTTTCTGCCTTATTTATATTCGTTAATTCCATATCTGGAATCTTAGGTTTTTTGGCAAATAAAGGGCAATTTCCGCTACAAATGACTCATATTATTCTAGTTGTACTTATAGGAGGTGTTTTGGGAGCTTTTTATGGCAGTAAAAAATTTAATAATATGACTCTAAAGTACATCTTATCTTTTGTATTAGTGATTGCTTCTACTAAATTAATAGTTCTTTAGATGAACATAACAGGATACATATTAGCAGGAGGAAAAAGTAGTCGGATGGGAGTAGAAAAAGGACTTCTCTTACTTAATAATATTCCTTTTATAAAGTGTATAAAAGATGCTCTAGACCCTATTTGTAATACGATTCAAGTTATTACCTCTAATCTTGAATACAAAAGAATGGGGTTTTATACCATTGAAGATCTTATAAAAGAGAAAGGACCTGTGGGAGGAATTTATACAGCTTTGAGTTGTTCAAAAACACCTTATACAATTATTGTAAGTGTAGATACTCCATTAATTACTACTGAGTTAATGGAAATATTGATTAAAAATCATATTGATAAAAGCAGTAGCATTACCATTTTTGGAAATGAACAAAGTGATAATCCTCTTATTGGTATTTACAACACGGATTTAAAAATAGTATTTAAAGAAGCTATTGTTAGTAACACATTACAATTAAGAAAAGTATTAAAAAATATTAAAACTCGAAGAATTGCTATTCCTGAAGGGTTTCAATATCAATTACAGAATATTAATACAAAAGAGGAATACAAAATTATTGTAAATCAATTTACGGATAAAAATGCAAATTAAGATTAAATATTTTGGTCAACTTACGGATGTTACGCATAAAGAAGAAGAGATTATTGTAATAGATAAACATGAGATTGTTTGTGCTGAAATCATTCAAATTTTATCATTTAAGTACGAAAAATTAAAAGAAATTTCTTTTAAAATAGCAATTAATAAAAAAATTCAAGACTCAGAATATATTGTAAATAAGGAAGATGAAATTGCTTTACTTCCTCCTTTTGCAGGAGGATAAAATTTATAAAAATGAATATTTTAAAACGTTATAATCGTCAAATAAGCTTAGAAAAGATAGGCGTAATAGGTCAACAAAAATTGGGATTAGCAAAAGTTCTTGTAGTTGGAGCAGGAGGGTTGGGGTGTTCTGTATTACAAAATTTAACTGCAATGGGAGTAGGTACGTTAGGTATTATAGATGGGGATGTGGTTGAAGAAACTAATTTAAATAGGCAAGTTTTGTATACTTTAAACGATTGTGGGCAAAGTAAATCAGAGGTTGCTAAAAAAGCTCTAAAAAAAAGCAATTCGTTTATAAAGATTCATACTTATCCTGTATTTTTAAATGAAACGAATGCGTATAAACTCATTCAAGAATATGATATAATTGTTGATTGTACCGACGAAATTCAAATACGTTATTTAATTAATGATATATGTTTACTTACAGAAAAGCCTTTTGTATACGCATCTATTTATAAATTTCAAGGACAATTAAGTGTTTTTAATTATAATAACGGCCCTAGTTATAGATGTTTGTTTCCTGAACAAAAAAACAATTCTATTTCCAATTGTACAACCAATGGTGTTTTAGGAGTTTTACCCAATATTTTAGGTACCATGCAAGCAGCAGAAGTAGTTAAAATAATACTTCAAATAGGAAAAATAGTTTCAGGAAAAGTGCTTTTATATGATTTGTTATTACAAAGTACTACTGAAATTGAATTTTTAAAAAATGAAAAGCAAATAAGATTAGGTTATAAAAAAGGTCTTAAAATAAAAGAAGCTAATAAAGAATCATTTGAAGATATGAATGGTGTTGAATTTCTTAAAAAATGTAAAAACAACCAATACAAAATTATTGATTTAAGAGAAAAAGATGAATTACCTAATTTACCATTTCAATGTATAGAGTCAGTTCCTTTAAGTCAGTTATATGATGTATGTCAGAATTGGGATAAAAATGAAAAAATAATTCTTATTTGTCAAAGTGGAATAAGAAGTTCCCAGGCAAAAGAGAAACTCAAAGAAATAGGTTTTAAAAATATAGGGCAATTAAAATATGGAATCAATTCAATTCTTAATGTATTAGAAAATGAATAGACTAAAACAAAACGTTTTTATTAAAGGCGCTATACAGTCCGAATTTATAGCTACTTCAATTACAAAACATCAAGCAAAAAAAGATATAGGAGCACATCAACTCTTTTTAGGTCAAGTACGGGCTGATAATATTCAGAACAAAAAAGTAATAGCTATAGATTATTCTGCTTATGAAGAAATGGCGGTAGAAAAATTAGATGAAATTAGAGAAAATACCTTTCAGAAATATAGTATAACTTGTATGCACATCTACCATAGTCTAGGAAGAGTAGAAGCAGGCGAACTCTGTTTATTTGTATTTGTTTCTGCACCTAGACGAAAAGTGACTTATGAAGCTTTAGAATATATAGTTGAAGCAATAAAAAAAGAAGTCCCCATTTTTGGAAAAGAAATCTTAGAAGATCAAAGTTATACATGGAAAAAAAATCAATAATATGGTAGACATAACACATAAAAGCAATTCATTACGTACCGCTGTAGCACAAGCTATTGTAAAGGTAGGTAGTCAAGATACAATAGAAGCTATAATAAAAAAAAACGTTCCTAAAGGCGATGTTTTTGAAGTTTCTAAAATTGCGGGTTTATTTGCCGTAAAAAACACATCAAATGCTATTCCTGATTGTCATCCGCTACCTATAGAATTTACCTCAGTATCACATGATATCCAAGATTTAAATATTCAGATTATCGTTACAGTCAAAACAATTTATAAAACAGGGGTAGAAGTAGAAGCTATGCACGGGGCTTCCATTGTTGCACTAACTATGTACGATATGCTAAAACCCATTGATAAATCCGTGGAAATACATAGTATAAAACTAATAGAAAAAAAAGGAGGGAAATCAGAGGTTAAAACTATTGATAATCAACTAAAAATTGGAATTATTGTTTGTTCTGATAGTATTTCAGCAGGGAAAAAAACAGACTCAGCAGGGAAAACCATCATTAAAAAAATTCAAAAATTAGGATTAAAATCTTCTTTTTACAAAATAATCCCAGATGAAGTTTTAGATATTCAATTAGAAGTAATGAACTTGTTTACAAATCAATTTGATTTAGTTATTATAACAGGAGGAACAGGACTATCAGCTCGGGATATTACTCCTGAAGCCATAATACCATTATTAGATAAACGCATTCCAGGTATTGAAGAAACCATCAGAAATTATGGACAACAGCGTACACCTTATGCAATGTTATCAAGAAGTGTAGTAGGCTTTAGAGGGAATACACTTATTATGGCACTACCAGGTTCGACTAATGGTGCTGGAGAATCTATAGATGCAGTATTTCCTTCAGTATTACATCTTTTTAAAATTATTAAAGGTTTTAACCATAACCAGTAAAAATATGCTCACGGACAATTTTGGTCGATTTCATAATTATTTACGCATTTCAATTACTGAAAATTGTAATTTAAGATGTACCTATTGTATGCCAGCTCAAGGAATTAAATTAACTCCTAAAAAGCATATAATGACTGCAGATGAAATCCTGCAAATTAGCCAAACTTTTATTGGTTTTGGCGTCAATAAAATAAGGTTAACTGGTGGCGAACCTTTAGTTAGAAAAGATGCCAAAGAAATTATAGAACAACTTTCAAAATTAAATATTGAATTAGCAATTACAACCAATGGCATTTTAGTAGATCAGTACATCGAAACTTTTAAAAAAGCAGGCATACATTCTGTTAATATAAGTTTAGATACGCTCCAACAAGATAAGTTTTTATCTATAACACGTAGAAATCAATTTGAAAAAGTTCTTAAAAATATTCATTTGTTAATAGAAAATGATTTTCATGTCAAATTAAATGTTGTTTTGATAAAAGGATTTAATGATAATGAAATTTTAGACTTTATTCACTTTACAAAAGAGGCTCATGTACAAGTTCGTTTTATTGAATTTATGCCTTTTGATGGAAATGAATGGAATAAAGATATGTTGGTAAATTATGATGAAATTTTAGAAAAAGTTTATGCCAATTATAAATCAACTCATATTATAAGAGAACCTGATAAACCTAATGATACAGCTAAAAATTATAGAATTGCTGATTTTAAAGGACAATTTGCAATAATAAGCACAGTTACTAATCCTTTTTGTGATAGTTGCAATAGAATACGATTAACAGCCGATGGAAAATTAAAAAATTGTCTATTTTCAAAATTAGAAACCCCATTACTAGAACCCCTAAGAGAAGGGAAGAACATTATTCCTATAATAGAAAAATCTATAACTTCAAAATATAAAATAAGAGGAGGATTTGATACAACAGAATCTTTTAGTAATCCGTTGAATTATAGTGCAAACAGAAGTATGATCACTATTGGAGGTTAATTAAAAATCAATTCCTAACTAGAACTGATAAAAGTCATACAAACTCAAATAGGACATTTTTATCTTTATATAAAATTAGAAGTATTATGAGCAATTTAAAAGAATCGCACAAAATTTTATTTTTAAATACACTGGCCTTCACAGTATGCTTTGCCTGTTGGACATTAAATGGTGTATTAGTAACTTATCTTGTTGATAAAGGTATTTTTAATTGGAATATAGTTCAAGTAGGCTGGTTATTAGGTATTCCTATTTTATCAGGTGCAATCTTTAGACTTCCAATAGGAATTTTAACTGACAAATATGGAGGAAAAGTTGTTTTTTCAACCCTTTTATTTGTATGTGCCTTTCCATTATTTGCCTTAACTACTGCTACCACATTTTGGGCATTTGCACTACTAAGTTTTTTATTTGGTTTAGTAGGAACCAGTTTTTCAGTAGGAATTGGCTATACCTCAGTTTGGTATCCAAAAGAATGGCAAGGAAGAGCATTAGGTATTTTTGGAATGGGAAATGCTGGGGCAGCCATAACTACTTTTATTGCCCCTACATTGTTAAATAAATTTTCAGAAACAGATTCTCAAAACGGATGGAAAATGCTACCTGTGCTATATGCTATTACGTTAGTAGTTATAGGCTTTGCCTTTTTAATATTTGCTAAAAGCAAAAAAATAGATACAAAATCTAAAACTTTATTAGAACAATTACAACCATTAAAGAGCGTGAGAGTTTGGCGCTTTGGGGTATACTATTTTTTAGTTTTTGGTTGTTTTGTAGCCTATTCACAATGGTTATTACCCAATTTCATGAATGTATATCATACCAGTTTAGTAACAGGAGGATTATTTGCTACAATGTTTAGTTTACCCTCAGGTGTAATTAGAGCTTTTGGAGGATATCTATCAGATAAATTTGGAGCTAGAAAAGTAATGTATTGGGTTTTAGGATCATCAGTAGTTATAAGTTTTCTACTTATTTTTCCTAAAATGGAAATTATAACAGATGGTCCTGGAGTTTTAGCTACCACAAATGGTCCTGTTAAAATAAAACACAACATAATACAAGTTAATAGCAAAGCACATAAAATAAATCTTAAAAAGGAAAGTCATATAAAAGAAAGTACTCTATTACCCATAAAATCCTCTTGGCAAGAAATTGTAGTACAACAAAACCAAGAAGTAAAGAAAAAAGAATTATTAGCAAAAGGAATTACACAAATTAAATTCAGTGCTAATATGTGGGTATATCTTGTATTAGTTATACTAATAGGTATTTCTTGGGGAATAGGAAAAGCAGCAGTGTACAAACATATTCCAGAATATTTTCCTAATCAGGTGGGATTAGTAGGAGGTATGGTAGGACTTATAGGTGGATTAGGTGGATTTTTAGGACCTATTATTTTTGGATATTTATTAAATACCACAGGATTATGGACCAGTTCTTGGATATTTATTTTTATTATTTCAAGTATTTGTTTGATATGGATGCACAATACCATTATTAAAATTTTAAGAATAAAAACACCTGAATTTTCAAGAGATATAGAACACGATCATTAATAAAAAAAAAAATATGAATACTTGGTTAAATCAATGGGAACCAGAAAACGAAAAATTCTGGGAAGAAACAGGAAGTAAAATAGCTTGGAAAACGCTAACCATAACAACATTATCATTAATATTATCTTTTGCCTCATGGTTTATGATGAGTGTTATAGTAGTTAAGTTACCAGGATTAGGTTTTTCATTTAATAAAGACCAGTTATTTTGGCTTGCTGCTATACCAGGTATAGCAGCAGGGGTCTTACGTATGATACATACTTTTATACTCCCTATTTTTGGTACAAGACATATAGTAGTTTTTGCAACATTCATTAAATTAATTCCTGTAGTAGGTATTGGTTTAGCTGTTATGAATACGAATACTCCTTTTTGGGTATTCATGGTATTAGCTTTTACAACAGGTTTTGGAGGAGGCGATTTTTCTTCTTATATGCCAAGTACAAATATGTTTTTTCCAAAACGATTAAAAGGAACAGCATTAGGCATTCAAGCAGGTATAGGAAATTTTGGTGTATCCTTAGCCCAATTTGTAACACCTCTAGTTTTGAGCGTAGGCTTGTATGGTACTCCCTCTTTATTTACAACGATTGATGCTAAGCAAGCTAAAGAAATAGTAAAAAATACAACTCTTGAGCAACAAATAGCAATATTTGAAAAAATGGAACCTAAAAATCAAGAAGCTTTATTAAGCAATGTAAAGCCCAAAGTTTTAGATTCTGTAAAGAGAGCAATCAATTCAACAAAAAAGACAACAATATTTAGGAATTTACCGTTAAAAGTGAGAGTAAAAGTTATTGCAAATGCAAATCCTAAATTAGCTGAAAAAATATTAAACGAATTACAGCCCAACAATAAAGCAGTTACGCATACAGAAATTTATATTCAATCCGCAGCTTTTTGGTATATTCCTTTATTGGTTTTATTGTCAATCATAAGTTGGTTCTATTTAAAAAGTATCCCTATGAAAGCCTCTATCAAGGAGCAAATGGATATTTTTAATAATAAACATACTTGGTTTTGTACTATTACCTATGTAATGACTTTTGGAACCTTTGCAGGGTTATCAGCTGCATTTCCACTAATGATTAAATTTTTATATGGTGATTTTCCTAATGCTCCAGACCCATTAGTTTATGCTTTTTATGGCCCCTTAATTGGTTCAGCAACACGTGTGTTATTTGGTTTTGTAGCAGATAAAGTAGGAGGAGCAATCTTAACTACACTAACAGGTATAGGAATCTTATTAGGATGTATTATTTTAGTTACTCAAGGTCTTTTAGCACCTACAAGTATTGATCAGTTCCCCATGTTTGTGAGTGTTATTTTAATGATGTTTTTCTTTACAGGTATGGGCAACGCAGGTACTTTTAGACAATATCCCATCATCTTTTCAGAAAATCAACGCCAAGCTGCAGGAGTTATTGGTTGGACAGCAGCTATTGCAGCCTTTGGTCCTTTTATCTTCTCAAAATTAATAGGAAATAATATTACAAGTAACGGAACTGCTAATGAATTTTTTATAGGAGTAATCGTATTCACAGCATTAGCAACCCTCATCAACTGGTATTACTATAATAAAAAAGGGTGTGAAAGACCAAGTTAACGTAATAAAACTTAAAAAATGAAGTTAAAGAATTTAAATTTTAACGCACTCCTTATAGCCACACTATCTTGTATAATAATGATAGTACTCGTTTATTTAGGTTCACGAAATTTGCAAAATTTTGATGCCGCCTTAATCACCTATCTATTTGGAACTGTATTTGCTTTTTTTGGGATCGTGTACCGTACTTCTGTATGGCTACAAAGACCGCCAACATGGATGTATTTTAAACGAGGAATACACTTCCTATTTACAGGAAAAGTTTTTAACCATTTGGTATTTGTAATCAAAGAAATTACAGGAAATATAGTCCTACAAAAGTTTATCTATCCTAGAAGTAAATACCGTTGGTTAGCCCATTTTATGATTGCTATAGGTTGTATTTCAGCATTTATGATTACTATTCCGTTAACCTTTGGTTGGATACATTTTACGTTAGCACCAGACACAATAGATTTATATCAAGCACACTTTTTTGGGTTTCAAGTATTTTCGTTCAAACTAGGTTCTATAACAGCTTTTTTAACCTTTCATGCCCTAAATTGGTCTTCTTGGTTTGTAATCTTAGGTTCGTTATATTATTTAAAAAGACGATTAACCAATCCAGGGTTAATTGCTACTCAAACATTTGAGGGCGATTTATTACCCCTTATTCTATTAATAGCTATTTCGGCTACTGGATTAGGATTAACCTATTCATATCAGTTTATGAAAGGTTTTGCTTTTGACTTTTTAGCTGTTTTACATGCAGTAACTGTAATCTTATTTTTAATATGGATTCCCTTTGGAAAATTCTTTCATATTATTCAAAGACCCGCTCAAATTGGAGCTCATATTTATAAAATAGAAGGAAAAAAACAACAAGGAATGGCCGTTTGCCCACACACAGGAAAAGAATTTACAACCCAATTGCATATAAACGATTTAAAAATAGTAACACGCAAATTAGGATTTGATTTCTCTAAACCCGATGGAACGTCTCATTTAGATTTAAGCCCTGAAGGGAAACATTCTAAAATAGCACAAGCACACCTTAAAGCAAGACAAGAAGGTGGAAATTTATTTGGATAAAAAACAAAAAAAATGGCAAAATTACCCGTATCAATAGAAAAAATTATAGAAGATTTTGGTCCCCACCTGAACTACGCTCCTAAAGAAGGGTATGTAGGAAGAGACGAACCTGATGCTGTAGTAGAAACACATTGCTGTTTTTGCGGTATGCAATGCGGAATAAAACTTCTAGTAAAAAATAATAAAGTAGTAGGCTTTGATCCTTGGAAAGAATTCCCTTTTAATGAAGGACGACTGTGTCCTAAAGGAGTACAACGATATCTACAAAACAATCATCCAGATCGCTTACTCAATCCAATGTTTAGAGTAGAAGGAAAAGGTTTTATAAATACTACTTGGGAAGAAGCAACGAACAAAACCGTATCTGAAATCAAAAGAATTCAGCAAACCTACGGTAATGATGCTTTTTCTATGTTGTCAGGTGTTTCATTAACCAATGAAAAAAGTTATTTAGTTGGTAAATTTGCCCGTGTAGCTCTTAAAACAAAAAACTTAGATTATAACGGTCGCTTGTGTATGGTAAGTGCAGGAGCAGGAAACAAAAAA
Organism: Flavobacterium columnare NBRC 100251 = ATCC 23463; assembly: GCF_002530675.1. Lineage (GTDB taxonomy): Bacteria > Bacteroidota > Bacteroidia > Flavobacteriales > Flavobacteriaceae > Flavobacterium > Flavobacterium columnare. Next base: position 15,281 of record NZ_PCMX01000026.1, on the reverse strand, counting down.
GCTTTTGGTTTAGACAGAGCTTCTAATAATTATTCTGATTTAGAACATGCTGAAGTCATAATTGTAGCAGGAGCCAATGTTAGTGAAACCTTTCCAACCTTAACCCATTGGATATGGAAAGCACGAGACAACGGAGCTAAATTAATAGTAATTGACCCTAGAATCATCCCTTTAGCTCGTACCGCCGACATTCATCTAGACATATTACCAGGGACTGATTCAGCTTTATATGGTGCTATGCTAAAATATTTAGTTGATCATGATATGCTCGATCACGATTTTATTAATAATCATACTTCTGGTTTTCAAGATACAATAGATGCAGTAGAAAGTTATACGTTAGAATGGGCAGAGGAGGTAACAGGTATTAGTAAAGAAAAAATAGAAGAAGCCGCTAAACTTTGGGGAAAAGCTAAAACTTCCTTCTTATTACACGCTAGAGGAATCGAACACCATTCAAAAGGAGTAGATAATGTTTTAGGATGTATAAATCTCGTTCTAGCTACAGGTAGAATAGGCAAACCCTATTGTGGATATGCTACCATTACAGGACAAGGAAATGGTCAAGGGGGACGTGAACATGGTCATAAATGCGACCAACTACCAGGAAATAGAGATATTGAAAACCCTGAACATAGAAAATATATTTCTGAAGTTTGGGGGATTAATGAAGCCGATTTACCAGGTAAAGGATTATCAGCCTATGAAATTATTGAAGCTATTCATCGCGGCGAAATAAAAGGATTACTTTCTATTTGTTTCAATCCATTGGTTTCTTTACCCAATAGTAATTATGTTCGTGAAGCCATAGAAAAACTCGAGTTTTATGTCTGTATAGATTTCTTTTTAAATGAAACGGCTCGTCATGCAGATGTTATTTTAGCAGGTTCATTACAAGAAGAAGAAGACGGAACAACCACTTCAGCAGAAGGTAGAGTCATCAGAATTAGACAAGCCGTAACACCTCCAGGTAATGCACGTAAAGATTCTGAAATATTATTAGAATTAGCAAAAAAATTAGGAGTTCAAGACAAATTTTCCTATAAAAACAACGAAGCTATATTTAATGAACTAAGAGTAGCTTCAAAAGGAGGTACAGCCGATTATTATGGTATTAGTTATAAAAAAATTGAAGACAATATGGGCATATTTTGGCCTTGTCCATCAGACGACCACCCTGGTACACCAAGACTTTGGGAGGATAAAAAATTTAGAACTCCTGATGGTAAAGCACATTTTAATCCAGCACCATACAAATTACCAGGTGAGGTAACAGATGATGAATACCCAGTTACCTTGACAACAGGTAGAGTTGTTTCGCAATATTTAAGTGGCACACAGACCAGAAGAATAGGTAAATTAGTTGATCAATACCCTGAACCATTAGTAGAAATTCACCCAGAATTAGCGCAAAAATATAATATACAACAGAACGAATTAATAAAAGTTTCTACTCGTCGTGGTCAAGGGGTATTTCCAGCTAATATTGTAGAAACAATACGAAAAGACACCGTATTTATCCCTTACCATTGGCCAGGAGAAAAATCAGCAAATTTATTGACACCAGGAACTTTAGATCCTATATCAAAAATACCTGAATTTAAAGTTTCAGCTTGCAAACTAGAACCTTTAAAAACAATGGCACTGAGTCCTTTTGTTACAAAAGCCTATGCAAGTAAATAAAATATAAAAAAATTATGAGTAATTATACCTCGTTTAATAAAAATGAAGAATTCTTTGTAGATATGCAACGCTGCATAGGTTGCAAAGCTTGTGAAATGGCTTGTGCTGAATGTGAAACAAATGGTCATGACTCTATGATACACGTGAACTATGTAGAAAGAGCTACTACTATACAAACCACCGTACAGGTATGTATGCACTGTGAAGATCCTGTTTGTGCAAATGTATGCCCAGCCGATGCAATTTCTAAAGACGAGTTTGGAATAGTACATACCGCTAATACAGAACGCTGTATAGGTTGTTCTAACTGTGTTATGGCCTGTCCTTTTGGTGTTCCTAAAAAAATAGAATCTTATGATCTAATGATGAAATGTACTATGTGCTATGATCGAACCAGTATAGGAGAAAAGCCTATGTGTGCAACCGTATGTCCTAGTGGTGCTTTATTTTATGGAACCAAAGAAGAAATTAAAAAAGCAAGACCTAATAGCTCCCCCGTTAATAAGTTCATCTTTGGAAATGAAGTAGTCTGGACTAAAGTAAATATCATGATGCCAAAAGGAAAGACTGAATTGATTATTTATTAAAATTTTAAACGATGTCAAAAGAAAGTAATATAAATAAAAATTGGAAAAAAGATTTCCCTATTCATAAGCAAGAAGCGGCACAAGTTAGCCGACGTGATTTTGCAAAGTTCTTAACTCTTGTCTCTGGTGGATTAATGGTAGGTAGTGGCTTAGTAGCGGCTAAAGCTTATTTATTTCCTAAAGAGGAAATAGAAGGCGAACAATTTGTATGCAACAAAACGGATATCCCTATAGGTGGTACTAAAGCTTTTCAAGTAAAAGGTAGCGATGTACCTTATATACTTATACATCTTGAAGATGGAACTTTTAGAGCTTATGAACAAAAATGCACCCATTTATCCTGTGCTGTATATTATAAACCAGGTTCGGGTCAGATCATTTGTCCATGTCATGAAGGGCATTTTGATGCTAAAACAGGAGAAGTATTAGCAGGACCACCCCCTAGACCTTTGCCTCAATTAGCAGTAATTGAAAAAAAAGAAGGATTATATGTAAGAGCAATAGGATCATAAACAATTTAAAATTTTACTTATGAGTACTTTCAGAACAGGACAAAATATAGCCAATACTAGAAAGTTAAATGCCATACTTTCAACCATTATATTTATACTAATATTAAATATAGCTATTCAGATATGGTTGTTATATGCAGCATTAAATAATGCTTTAGACAGTCATAAAGAAGTTTTAATTCCAGCCTTTATAGCTTCAGCCATTTTATTTATCATAGGATTAGGTGTATTATACTTTCTACCCTCAGGAAGCAAAAAAGAATAGCACTATAAACTTTATTTTTTATTGGATCTTTAAAGAAAATAAGTTTTTTATGTTTTAATTTATTTTCTTTAAAGATTTTAATTTTAAGTATTTTTTTATAACATTATTTAATATTTAATGATTTTTTATTTGTACTTTTATACTAGGTTATTGTGAGCTAAAAGTTAAAACACTTATTTTATTGTTTAATATCTATAGCCTTTACTACATCAGATTGTAGTGAATTACTCAAATTATTGAATACAGTTTAATGAATTAATATTAAGTTCTTAGTTTTACCAATCATTTCAAAATGTGTTTAGCCTCTAGTTCACGGCATTACGATCTATACATTTTTTAGTTGAGTAAAATAATTAATTAAACGGGATTCTAATATTATTGTCTCTTTTTTCTTCTATAAATAGTGTTTTTTACCGATTAAAATTGTTTTTTGTCGATTTTTATCTATAATATACTTGATACTATTAACATTACGTACTTTTGTATAAATTTTCATAGAAAATGAAGAGAACGTTACCCCTTTTTTGGAAAATTGCTCCCACAGTTTTCCTATTCGTATTCGTAATCCTGTTTAGTCAAATTTCAAAAGCCCAATGCGGTGGAGATGATTCAGGAGTTATTACGGTTTGTGATATTACTAATCCAAGTAGTAAAGCTATTGATCTATTTTCTTTATTAGGAGGCAATCCTGTTAGAGGAGGAGTTTGGCTAGATGATGAATTATCAGGAGGATTAAATCCAACAACAGGCATCCTAAATGTCCAGAAAATTAGAAGAAGTGGTAAGTATACTTATACTTACACGGTTTCAAATGTTTCTGGCTGTGTAGATACCACTGGTACTGTAGAGGTAACAGTAGGAAATTATGCTGGTGTTCCAGGACCAAAAGGAACTGCTTGTGGAGATAATGTTTATAATTTATTCTTATTATTTGACGGAACAGGATCCAATAATATAAGCCCTCAATTTAATGGAGTATGGGTAAATGAAACGAATAATTTAGGCGTTTCATCCAACTTTTTTGATACTTCTGTCGAAAATCTAAAAGAACCTAAGACTTATACATTTTCTTATACCGTAAATGAAGTAAATGAATGTCCTGCAAGTAGAGCTATAGCGCAGTTAACTGTTTATCCACCAGCTCAAGAAGGTACCCCTTTACCCCTTAGAATTTGTAATAACGAGGATTTTTCAGTATATCAAAATATAAATTTGTTTGATAGATTAGAAGGAGAAGATCCAGGAGGGAGATGGTATGATAACAATAATACAGGTGAATTAACTTCTTTAACAGATTCTTTTATAAATGTTGAAAGAATCTACAAAAAATTTGGAGTAGGATCTTATTCTTTTACTTATGAAGTATATCCTACTAATCCAATATGTGATAAAAAAAGATCAGTTTTTGTTATAACAATAGAAAATTTTATAGATTACTCAAACATATCATTAGTCGTTACTCCAAATAAAAGATGTATTGATGAAGTTCAAACAACTTCTTTTAACGCTATATTATCTCAAAATCCAGTTTTAATACCAGATGGTAATTATTGGGTCACTTATAATGTTGTAGGCGATCACGGTAATTATTATAATACTAAAGAAAGAATTGAATTTAAAAAAGGAGTTGCTGATTTTACGATTCCTAATATGAAATTTAATATATCAGGTAATTATTCAGTTAATGTTACAGATCTTGTGTATGTTGATGCGTTAGGAATTTGTCCTAATAATTTCAAAGATCAATCATTTATAGTTAAAATTAATCCCTTACCTAATCTCCAAAATAGTATTTTAACTGTAAATGAAGTTTGTCAAAATTACAATGCTAATGCAACTATAAAGAATGCCTTGTTGTTAGAAAATGGTAGTTATTCTATTCTATACAATTTGAGTGGAGCCAATGTAGCAGTTAACCAATTTCTAACTTTTAACGTATTAGGAGGAGTTGCTAATTTTAGCATACCTAAGAATTTATTGCTTAATGCTGGAAAAACAGAAATTGTAGTTACAAAAATAACGAATGATGAAACAGGATGTTCAAGTATAGTTGACTTAAGGAATATCTTTAATGTAAAGCCTTTGCCTTTCGTTTCTAATTTAAAAGTATTAGTTAATGATGTATGTAAGGATAAAGAAGTTGAAGTATTTATTACAGGTTTAGAATCATTAAAACACGTCAAATTATTTTATGATCTTAATGGAACTAACAATTCTTATAATAATGAAATAGATTTAGATATAGTTTCAGGGAAAGCTAAATTTATCTTACCCAAAAAAGTATTACCCAATATAGGTATTACAACAATATTATTAACTGAGTTGACCAATATAGATAACTCTTGTAATATAGCTTTGAGTAATATTATAGATACTTTTAATATATATAATTATCCAGAATTGCCTGTTGTATCAGATCAAATTTTTTGTGAAACAGAAAATGCTACAATACAAAATTTAAAACCACAAGGAAAGGACTACTTATGGTATAGCTCAGATCTTTCTATTAATTCATTATCTAATACTTCTCCATTAAAAACGGGTAAGTATTATGTTTCAAAAATAAATTTAATAACAGGTTGTGAGACGGAGCGAGTACCTGTAAATGTAAATATTGATATTGTTGAAGCACCAACATTAAATCCAAATGGAGAAATTTTTTGTGGATTGAATAAACCCACAATTAAAGATTTGTCTAATAATACGAACACTCCTTCAACTATAGAATGGTATGATGCTTTAGCCGCAGGAAATTTAATACCCCCTTCTAATCTACTACAAGAAGGAACGACCTACTATGGATTTAGTACAAATTCTGCAAACGGATGTAAATCAAAAGAGGTTTTAGCTGTGACTGTTTCATTGACAGATTGCAATGTTCCTGATAACTTTTTTATTCCTGATGGCTTTTCTCCTAATGGAGATGGTGTAAATGATACTTTTCATATTCCGAATATAGAATTTGTTTATCCTAATTATACTATTGAAATTTATAATCGATATGGTAATTTGTTGTTTAGAGGGAATAAAGACAATAATTGGGATGGTAAAAACTCTGCCTCAACTAATTTGGTTGGCTCAGTAGTCCCTAATGATGTATATTTTTATTTAATCAATTTTAATAAAGATAATATTCCAGCAAAACAAGGACGTCTATATTTGAATCGTTAATATCATTAAAGTAATAAAATCAATGAAAAAGTATATATATATAGGCTGCTTATTTTTAATTAGCCTTACGGATTTTGCTCAACAAGATCCCCAATACACACATTATATGTATAACATGAGTGTAGTAAATCCAGCGTATGCCACTGCGAAACAATCTGTTTTAGATTTAGGAGTTTTATATCGTTCACAATGGGTAGGGGCTATAGGATCTCCTAAAACAATGACTGCTTTTGCTCACATACCCCTAAATAAAAAAATAGAGGTAGGAGCTTCATTAATTACAGATGATGTAGGAAGCGGTGCCAAAAAAGAAAATAATTTTTATGCTGATTTTGCATACATACTTCAGTTTGGAGGTAGCCAAAGACTATCATTTGGTATGAAAGCTGGTTTTACCAATCTAACAACTAACTTTAATGGTTTTCAGTTAGAATCAGGAAACACGATTACAGATCAAGCTTTCAATAAAAATATAAATGCTTTTAAACCCAATGTAGGGGTTGGAGCGTATTATTTTTCAGATAAATACTATATGGGAATTTCAATGCCTAATGTTTTACCTACGCAATACATTGAAGAGCGTCAAGGGGTTAATCAATTAGGATCCGAAGAACTGCATCTATTTGCTACTGCAGGGTATGTATTTAATATAAACGATATGTTGAAAGTAAAACCTTCTGCTATGGCAAAAATTGTTAAAGGCGCTCCTTTTTCATTAGATATTTCAGCAAATGTTTTATATAATAATCGTTTTGAGTTAGGTGCTTCTTATAGATTAGATGATTCAGTAAGTGGTTTGATGGCTATTAATCCAACTAAAAACTTTAAATTGGGTTATTCATACGATCATACATTATCTAATTTAGGACGTTTTAACTCAGGTACACACGAAGTATTTTTAATCTTTAATTTAGATTTATTGAGTAAAGGATATGATAAATCGCCACGATTTTTCTAAAAAGTAATACTAAATTGCTTTAAAAAGGGTATAGCTATAAGCATAAAGGTTTAAAACCATAATATGATGTGCCCTCAAAAATAAAATTTAAACACATGAAAAGATTATTATATATATCAATACTTTTATTTTCATTATTTGGATTAGCCCAAGAAAATAAATTAGAACGAGCAAGAAAATATTTTAGTAGAACCTATTATAGTGAGGCAATACCATTATATGAAAATTTGTTAATAGAAAACCGATCGCAAGAGGTTATTCAAAACCTTGGGGATTGTTATTATTTTACAAATGATTTAAAAAATGCACAGAGATATTTTCGTTTTTTGATTAAAAATTACGGGAAAGATTTGTCAGAAGAATACTATTTTCGTTTTTCAGAATCATTAAAAGCTACTGCTAACTACGCTGAAGCCAATCAAGTTTTAATAGATTATTACTCTAAAAAAGGTAAAGTCTCAGAATTGGCTTTACTAGAAAAAGAATTAAAAATATTAGAAAATGTTACAGCTATTGGTGAACGCTTTAAAATTAAAAATTTAGGAATTAATACTAATAAATCTGAGTTTGGAGCTGTTGTTTATAATAACAAATTAGTTTATGCAGCCGCTAAAAAAGAAACAGGATTTTTAGATAAAATATACAAATGGAACAACGAATCTTATTTAAATTTAGTATCAGTTCCATTAGGAAATATTTACGCAAAAGATTCAATAGTAGATTATTTTGCAAAAGAATTAAAATCCTCAATGCATGAAGCCACCCCTGTTTTTACAGCAGATGGGAAAACTATGTATTTTACAAGGAATTTTACAAAAAAAAGTGGAAAAAGAGCAAAAAATAGTGAAAAAATTTCAGTATTACATATTTATAAAGCAGAATTAACAAACGGTAAGTGGAGTAATATAACTTCGTTACCTATTAATAACCCTAATTTTTCTACTGCTCATCCTGCTCTAAGTCCCGATGAAAAAACACTTTATTTTTCATCTGATATGCCAGGAAGTAAAGGATCTTTTGATATTTATAGTGTTGAAATTAATGAAGGTCTATTCGGAATCCCAAAAAATTTGGGTAGTCAAATAAATACAATCCATCGTGAACAATTTCCTTTTGTTTCAAATGATAACAAACTATATTTTTCATCTAATGGACATATAGGTTTTGGAGCTTTAGATGTTTTTGTTTCTGAAATTATTAACGAAAATTTTTCTAAACCAATAAATGTAGGCTTGCCTATAAACTCTGGAGTAGATGATTTTGCTTTTATGATTAATTCTAATACAAAAGAAGGATTTTTTTCATCTAATAGAAAAGGAGGAAAAGGAGGAGACGATCTTTATTCATTTGCAGAAATAAAACCTCTAATTATTGAAGATTGTAAGCAATATATAACTGGTATAATTACTGATATTGATACAGCCTTACCACTAGAAGGAGTAAAACTAATTTTGTATGATTTAATAAATAAAAAAGATTTAGAAGTTCTGTCTACAGATTCTAATGGCAAATTTAGGTTTACAGTTCCTTGCGAAAAAGGGTATATTGTAAAAGCTTCAAAAGAAGGTTATACAGACGATAAACGTTCGTTATCTATTCAAAAAGAGCGTAACAAAGAAAACGATGCTTCTATGAAATTAAAATCTTTAGCTAAAATTCAAGAAGAGCAAACTCTTGCGGAACAAGCTAAGAAAAAAATAGAAGAAGAAACAAAAGAAAAACAAAGAGCATTAGCAGAAGAAAAGAAAAAAGAAAAAGTAAAAGAAATTCTAGCTAAAGAAAAAGAGATCGTTGCTCAAAAAGATAAATTAATCATTAAAACGGATCCTATTTATTTTGATTATGATTTATGGTATATTCGTAAAGACTCTAAAGCCGTATTAGATAAAGTAATAGAACTAATGAAGAGATACCCCGATATGGTTATAGAAATTGGCTCGCATACTGATATAAGAGGAGGGAAGACCTATAATTTAGTTTTATCTGAAAATAGAGCAACCGCTACTAAAGATTATTTTATAGATAAAGGAATAGAATCAAAACGTATTATAGCCAAGGGATATGGAGAAAGTCAGCCAGTTATAAAATGTACTAACGAAGAATCTTGTACAGAAGAAGAACATGAATTAAATCGCAGAAGTGAATTCATTATCAAAGATCTATAAAGCGTAAATAGAATTATTTAAAAAATCGTTTCAATATATATTGAAGCGATTTTTTGTTTTTTATAATAAAACCTTCAATAGAGTAGAGTTATTTTTTTAACAGAAAAAAGAAAAAACCATTGATATGATAAATATTTTCTAAATTTGGGTTTTTTATGAATAAATTTACATAAAAAAATGTTTTCTAAAACTTGTGAATATGGAATTAGAGCAACGATTTTTATCGCTTCTGAGTCTGTAATTAATAGAAAGATGAGCCAAAAAGAAATAGCAGATCAAATAGATTCTCCAATGGCTTTTACTGCTAAAATCTTACAAAAACTGGTGCATAAAGATATAGTTTCATCATCAAAGGGCAGTGGTGGCGGATTTTATATAGAAAAAAGTAAACTAAAAAATATTACACTTCTAGAAATTATTGAAGCTTTAGATTGCGATTCTATAGTAAAAGGCTGCGGTCTTGGATTGAAAGATTGTTCAGAAGAGCATCCTTGCCCATTTCATGATAAGTTTAAAGATATAAAATCTAATTTATTAACGATCTTTAAAAGTACTACTCTAGAAGAACTAGCTTCAGGAATTAAAATAGGCAATACCTTTTTAAAATATTAAATGATATAATGACAAAAGTCATAAACTGATATTTTTTAATAAGATATTTTTGTCTTATTAAAGGCTTAAATATTCTTTCCTTTCTATTAGACTTAATCATTTTGTATAGAAGTTTAAACGCAGATTATGCGTTAGCCTTTCTGATAAAAAAGGAATGGAAATTTTTCCTTACAGTTTTAGTTTTGTTAGATTGAGGGGGGAAAAGAGTACTTTTTTAGATTTAAAGTCATTTTTATCTGTAATGAATTTTCAATGCGTAATCAGGGTTAAATTAGAATATAAAAAATAGGTAAAGAGATGGATTATATAATAACAAAGAAGTAGAAAAGCTGATTATAGTTCTAAGAAATATAGTATGATAAAATATTATGATCTATTTATAAAGTATGGCGCTGTAGAAAAAATAGTTAAAAAAAATGAAGTAATTTTTAATGAAGGGGAATCGGCTTTATTTTTTTACCTTATCATAAGCGGAAGTATCCGAATGTTTAATAGGAATGAAGAAGGAAAAGAGTTTGTACAAGGATACTTTTCAAGTGGCCAAAGTTTTGGGGAACCTCCTTTATTTATTGATGAAAATTATCCAACTACAGCAGCTTCTATAAAGGACAGTACCGTTTTAAAACTTTCTAAAAAGAACTTTTTTAAGATGTTAGAAGAAATACCAGAGCTACAGATGTTATTTATTAAAATTTTGTCTAAAAGAATTATAGGTAAAGCTAAATCATCAAAGGATATAATAAATCAAAATACAGAACAAAAAATAATATCTTTTTTAATGATTCAAAAACCTGAAAGCGTACAGGAAAAAATTCATATTCCGTTTACTCGTCAGGAAATTGCAAATTTTACAGGACTTAGAGTAGAAACCGTAATACGTGCTTGTTCAAAATTAAAAAGATCAGGTATTATTGAAATTATTAATCATAAAATTTATTTTTAATGAAAATTACAAATAAGAATTGGGCATTAATTTCTATTTTTAATTTATTAATAGTTGTAGTTCTAGGTACTTTAATGCGCTATAAAATTGCTTTTGAATTTCCTTTTTTTCAACAAAAAAACCTACTTCACGCGCATTCACATTTTGCTTTCTCAGGTTGGATTAGTCAAACATTATTTTTCTTATTAGCGGCATTACACAAACAAGAGAAATATAAGAAATATAATATTTTATTATTAGTAAATTTAATTTGTTCTTATGGAATGCTTGGTTCATTTATCATTCAAGGTTACGGATTAATATCAATAATAGCATCAACTTTGTCTATAATTATAACTTATTTTTTTACGTATTTTTTTTTAAAAGATAACAAAAAAAATACTCTTTCAAATATGTGGATTAAAGGAGGCCTGTTCTTTAATTTTATTTCTACTTTAGGAACTTTTTTTCTAGCTTATATGTTAGCTACAAAAAACATTAATGAAAATATGTATCATTTTTCTATTTATTTCTATTTACATTTTCAGTACAATGGTTGGTTTCTTTTTACAATAATTGGTTTATTTATTAAAAAACTCTCCTTGGAAGCACAACTTATAAAAAAGCTAACAAACTATTTTTATCTATTTTTTATTTCTTGTATTATAACCTATATCTTTTCCATACTTTGGGTTGAAGTTCCTAAATGGGTGTTTCTATTAACTGCTATATTTACATTTCTCCAACTCTTTTTTTGGTTTAAAATGCAATACCTCTTTATTACTAAATTTAAAAACCAATACGAAACACTTCCTTTAATTTTAAAAAGAATTTTATTAATAATACTTATAGCAACTACTTTGAAATTTGTTTTACCAATAGGTTTACTTATAAATGAATTAAAACATTTTGTATATAGTAATAGAACCATAGTAATAGCATATTTACATCTAGTATTTTTATGCATAATTACTTTATATTTATTAGCAAACATATTTATAGAGCAAATATTATGTTTAAAAAAAATGAGTATATTAGGGATTGGTTTATTTTCCTTAGGAATCATTTTTAACCAACTCTTTTTATTCAGTCAAGGAGGATTACCCTATTTTGATATTTATTTACCTCTTGCAAATAAAATGTTAGTTTATATCTCTTTATTTATGCTAACAGGTATATTATTTCTACTTATTTCACAAATAAAAAACAAGAGATCATTTAAGAAATCTAAACCTAAGAATATTGATTAAAGGATTCTAAAGGCAGAAAATTATTTTATACTTTTGTTAACAATTTTTTAAAAATCAGAACCTTATCTTTGAAAAAACTATTTAGATGATACGATTTATAATAGCAGCTACTACTTTTTTAGCTTCTTTGCTTACACAAGGACAAATAAAAGTTCCGCAAGCAAGTCCTAAAGCTCTTTTTACACAAACTGTTGGTCTAACAGAAGTAGAAATTGAGTATTCCCGTCCCAGTATAAAAGGAAGAATTGTTTTTGGAGACCTAGTCCCTTTCGGTAAGATATGGCGTGCAGGTGCAAATGCTAATACAACTATTAGTTTTACTGATGATGTAACAATTAACGGGGCTACCTTAAAAAAAGGAAAGTATGCTTTATATGTAATGCCTAAAGCAGAAGAATGGGAAATTTATTTTTATAATGATACCAACAATTGGGGAACTCCTGAAAAATGGGATGATGCAAAAGTAGCTTTAAAAACATCTGCTAAAACTGAAATATTACATAAATCAGTAGAAACATTTACTATAGGAATTTCTAATACAGATTTTAACGGAGCCAACCTTGATTTCTTATGGGAAAAGACAGCTGTATCCTTACATTTTGAAGTACCAACAAATAAAACAGCTATTGCTTCTATTGATAAAACATTAAACGGACCTACTTCAGGAGATTATTTTGCCGCTTCACAATATTACTACAATATAAATGGAGATCTCAATAAAGCCTTAGTCTATGTTAATAAAGCCTATGAAATGAATGAAAAAAAACCTTTTTGGTACACTCGCCTTAAGTCACAAATTCAAGCCAAGTTAGGCGATTATAAAGGAGCTATAGAAACAGCAAAAAATTCATTAGAGGGAGCAAAATCTGCAAATAATCTTGATTATATAAAGATGAATGAAGAAAGCATAAAGGAATGGACTAAAAAATAATAAAATTATTAATTCTTAGAAAAGAGCTTAGATTGTTTTTAATCTAAGCTCTTTTCTATTTATATCTATTCCACTATAAAACTTAGTAAAGAATTTTTGATAAAAAAGTGATAACAACAAGAAAAAACTCAGAATGTGATTAAATGATAAATATCATTTTTTTTATAACTATTTAGTCCTAAATTAGAGTACGAATAAAAAGAACTAAATATTCTTAAATAGATAGACTATCATAACTAAAACTTATATATATGAAAACCATTTTAGTCCCTACTGATTTTTCAGATGCAGCTAATGACGCGAGCCTTTTTGCTTTGGAATTAGCCAAAAAAAATCAAGCAAAAGTACTTTTATTACATACCTACAGTTTACCTATAGTAGATGTACAGTCTGGTGTACTAAGTGCTAATATGCTTTATTCCAGTGTTGATTTAGACGAATTTGAACTTTTCAAAGAAAACAATAAAAAATTGGAAGAATTAGCTTACTCAAAAGGATTAGAAGCTGTAGAGATCCATCATAAAATTGTTTTGGGAGAATTGAGTGTAAGTATCAATCAGTGTGTAAAAGAAGAGAAAGTAGATTTTATCATAATGGCAACTTCAGGAGATGATGATTGGTTTTCTAAAATTATGGGAACTAATACGGATTCAGTCATCTTAACCGCAAATGTCCCAACTTTAGTATTACCAGAAGGATGTAACACCAAAGAATTAGAAACTATAGGATTTACTACCAGATTTAGAGAAAAAGATAGAGAACCTTTTGCACAAACAGTAAATCTAGCAAATAAGTTAGGATGGTCTGTTAAGTGTTTACACGTTATAAACTCAGAGAATGAAGTATCAGAAGATATTATAAATTCTTGGAGAAAAGAATTTGAAAATGAAAAGGTTAGTTTTATACTTAATAAATCCGAAAACGTGGTAGACGCTATTGAGTATTTTATTAACCATTATCAAATCGATTTATTAGGAATGGTTACTTACAAAAGAGATTTTTTTACGGAATTGTTTACTAAAAGATTAACTCAAAAAATGACACATCGGGTACATATTCCAGTACTTGTTTTTCATGCTTAGTAATTCTAAAGTTATAAATTAAACTAAAAAACAAGAGGCTGTCCGAAAAGGTGGTAATCCTCTCATTTCACTTCATTGAGTCTCTTTTCTAGTTGACCCCAAGGGGGGAGAACTCGAACGGAGTGAACGGGAAGTTTAAGTTGTATAATGTTAATAATTACATTTTTTATTAACCTTAAAAGAACAAACGAAACCTAAGTTATTCCTTTTTCGGAGAGCCCTTGTTTTAGTATACAGTTTTTATTAAAAGATTAGAATTCGCTTTCAAACATTACAACTTTTTCTCTATAATTAAAAAGAAATATGATCTAATACATATTTAGTAAATTTTATAGCTCCTTGGTTATTCAAGTGACCACAAGATGAAAAATAATGATCATCTGTTACCGCATTTTCAAAATTATAAATCTCAGGATAGATTTTATTTATCTTATCAAAATAATCCATTCCTTCAGTGCTTTTACACATAGGAGTCATTACTAAAATTAATCGAATATTATTTTCTTTACAAATTTTCTTAATATCATCTAAATAACGGTTACGAATAGGTTTTAATCCTGAAATATTATTTTTCATTCTTTTCCAATTAGTTCCATTTAGAGGGTAATAACCATTATGATCTAATAAATTTGTTTTTTTCTTAAGAAAGGACTTGTTTACCTCTCTAAAACCAATTTTAGCGTCAAATTTTATGTATCTATAAAAAGGAATATAATAAAGTTCTAAAAAGTCATTTTCAAATTTAAAATGATCTTTTATAATGGAATTAGTATGTAAATAGGGCATAAAACGAGCTGTTGTTCCCTCGTCTCTTTTTTCATTACATACGCTCAAATCTGCTTCTAATAATAAGTTTTTAATTTTAAAATTTTGTTGAAGCATTATTTTTAACATTAAATTGGTTTCAAAAAGATGTGAACCACTCATTCCGAAATTAAATGTTTTATAACCTCTTTTTTTAAAAAGAGAGGGGACAAAATGATTATTAGCACGGGAGGTCCCCATAATAATAACATCATACACTTTTTGTTTTGTATGTAATACATATTCAATCTTATTCCTTTTAGCTGAAGATTTAAGAATAAAAGTATAAAATAAATCCAGAAAAATACTACTTATTAGAACAATAAATAAGAGTAATAC
>NZ_PCMX01000025.1 GCF_002530675.1 Flavobacterium columnare NBRC 100251 = ATCC 23463 | reverse complement strand
TTTTTTCTTAGAGTATTTGTGCCTTTATCATTCTATGGTCTGTTTTGGATTGTTTTGTTTTTAAAGGGTGGTTTGCGTGAGGGATGGCAGTGGCATCCTTTTGCTGAATGGCTATAGCTTTTTTTTGTGAGGGTTTCTTTAGCAAAAGATAGAACGGACAGCCCGACCCGAAGGGGCACGCCCATAGGGTTATTGAGAAACTATTTTTTTTCAGAAAGACAATAGTCTTTTTATATCTACTGTTAATATTCTTTGTGATGACTAGGTAAACTTGATTGCTTTTACGGGCGAAATTTTAGTGACTACATAGGAAGGAATAAGCATTACTATAAGACAAATTAAAATGGTTCCTATATTTAGGGAAATAATATCAACCCAATTAATATCTACAGGTGCGGTAGTAACATAATAATTTTCTGGATTGAGTTTTACTATTCCAAATTTTTGTTGAATGAATAGTAGCCCCACTCCTATAATATTACCCCACAATAGCCCTTGAATAATTAGGTGGACTGCGTTATATAGGAATATTTTTCTAATAGTCCAATTATCGGCTCCAACTGATTTTAAGATTCCTATCATTTGTGTTCTTTCTAGAATTAAAACTAACAAAGCAACGATCATGTTAATTGTGGCGACAATGATCATTATAATTAGTATAACCACTATATTGAAATCGAATAATTTAAGCCATTCAAAGATGTAATAATATTTTTGTGCAATAGTTTGCGTATCTAATGCTTTGGTAGGATCTTCTTTATTTATGGTATTATTGTAGACTTCGACCCCTTTTTCCTGAATTTGATCAAAATTATTCAAGAAAACTTCAAATGCTCCTACTTGTGTGTTTTTCCATTTATTGATTCGTTGTATATGACGAATATCTCCTAAAACATACACTGCATCAAATTCTTGAAATCCTGAGTTGTAAATTCCAACTATTTTAAATGCTCGAAGGTTGGGCAACTTCCCTTCTTTTTCTTTCATAAAAAAGGTATTGCATTTATCTCCTACTTTTAACAAAAGACGGTTTGCTAAATATTCAGAAATAATAATTTCATTGTTTAGCTTAGATTTCACGTTGGGTAATTTTCCTTCTACTAAGTACTCTTTAATATTTTCCCAATCATATTCTTTTCCTACTCCTTTGAAAACGATTCCTTCAAAAGATTGTTCTGTTCGAACAATGCCTGCCTTACTAGCTACTGCTTGTATATGTTTAATCCCTTCGACAGAATTAAACTTAGGATAAAAATCTTGGTTGGTTGATACGGGGTCAACACTTACTTGTGATTGATTGTCATCAAAATTAGAAATTACTATATGCCCATTAAAAGCGGATACTTTTTGGCGTATTTTATTTTGCAAACCAACTCCTGTTGCCACGGAAACAATCATCATTATCAAGCCAATTGCAATAGCTGCTATTGCAATTTTTATTATTGGGGCAGAAATATTACTTTTACGTTCTTTAGTACGTATTAATCGATCAGCGATAAAAAACTCTAAATTCAATTGATGATGATTTATAATTTGGTTTTCAAAAATACATTTTTATTATTGCTTTTTACAATAATTACTTATGGAAATTACAAGAAAAGTATTCAGCTTTCAGATGACAGTATATGGATGGTAAATAGTAAGTACCAAAAGAAAGAATCCTTTCTTTTGAAAGAAGGAGGAGTTTTAACTGGTGCTGACAATAGCTCTATCTATTTACCTTTACTAAAAGACAAAAGAGTTGGTATTGTAACGAATCAAACGGGTATTTTACATGACGGAACTCATCTCGTTGACTTTTTAATAGATCACAAGATTAGTATACAAAAAATATATGCTCCTGAACATGGCTTTCGAGGTACTGCTGATGCAGGAGAACTCATTAAAGATGGTAAGGATTATAAAACGGGATTACCAATTATTTCTCTTTATGGAAATAATAAAAAGCCTAAATCCGAGCAATTAGATGGAATTGAAGTTATGGTTTTTGATCTACAAGATGTAGGTGTTCGTTTTTATACCTATATTTCTTCGCTACATTATGTTATGGAAGCTTGTGCTGAAAACAATATTCCTTTATTGGTTTTAGACAGACCTAACCCTAATGGTAATATAATAGATGGTCCTGTATTAGAAACTGAATTTAAGAATTTTGTTGGAATGCACCCTGTGCCTGTTTTGTATGGAATGACTATAGGAGAATATGCTAATATGATTAATGGGGAAAAATGGCTTAAAAACGGAATTGAATGTAAACTTAAAATCATTTCGTGTAAAAACTATAAACGGGGGATGTTTTATGATTTGCCTGTAAATCCATCTCCTAATTTACCTAATCATCAGGCCATTAATCTATATGCTTCTTTATGTTTTTTTGAAGGGACGAATGTGAGTGTAGGACGTGGCACTGAGAAACAATTTCAAATTTATGGGTCTCCTTATTTAACAGAAAACGATTTTACGTTTACTCCTTTACCCAATTTAGGAGCAAAAGACCCTCTTTGGAACGGGAAAGTTTGTTATGGTCAAGATTTAAGCAGGATAGAAAAGGTAAAACAACTTGAACTTAAATGGGTCATAAAGGCGTATAAAGAAAATTCTCAAACTATGAATCCTTTTTTTAATAGTTTTTTCACAAAATTAGCTGGAACTAAAAAACTCCAACAACAGATAGAAAGGGGTGTTTCTGAGAAAGAAATCCGAAAATCTTGGAAAAAAGATTTATTAAAGTTCAAACACATTAGGTTGAAATATTTAAATATGGAGTATTAATATATTTTTTAAAAAGCCCTTTTTAAAATTTCAAAAAGGGCTTTTCATTTTTTGGATATATGTAAAGTTCTACCCAAATAATCTTCTTAAAAAACCTCTACTTTCTTCCTCTGTCATTGTCTTTTCTTCAAAGTTAGAGTTAGTGTACTTATCTATTATATGCCTAATATACTCTACATACGTTTTCCCTTCTTTTTCTAAAAATCCGTTTAAATAATTTTCTCCTCCATCTGCTCCATAAAATTCTTCTAACTTTTTGATTCTGTTATATAAGGGTTCTATTTCTTTTTTTATCAAATCTTCAGGAACTGCAACTCTTCTTGCTTGATATCCTTTATTTCCGTCTACGATATCGAAATCTGTTAAAACCCAATAATATTCGCCTGATTTCGCCATATTTTTTACAATTCCATAAAAGTTTTCCCCTCTTTTAAGGTTGTCCCATAACACCTTGAAAATAGCCTTAGGCATATCAGGATGCCTAATTACGTTATGAGGTTGTTTTAATAATTCTTTTTCGGTATATCCCGAAACGTCTAAAAAAACATCATTTACAGAAACTATGCTTCCGTATTGATCTGTTCTACTAACAATTGTTCTTGATTTATTCCAATTAACTTCTCTATCAACAGGAACAGGCTTTGCATTATTCAACATTAACATTTTTTTAAAAAAACAGTCAAATTTTAAAAAAATAAGAAACAAAAAACATGATAAATATCATATTTATAAAAAAAATGATAAATAAAAAACAATTTCGCAAATAATTTCTTACATTTTAATTTATCTATTTTTTCAATAAATAACAAAATATAATTTATTTAAACGCTTCTTGTTTTGTATTTTCTATTAAACCGAATTTTATAAATAATTTATAGAATATTTAGAATGGTAATTTTTTTTTCATTTCTTCTACTATATTGTAAGCCGCAGGACATATTGCAACGTTTTTTAGAGTTAGATTGGCTATCTGTTGGAATTTTTTTCGATCAGTATGAGGAAATTCGCGACAGGCTTTAGGTCGCGCTTCGTATATCATACAATAATTTTCGGTATCTAAGAAAGTGCAAGGTAAACTTTGTAATACGTAATCATTATCTTCATCGATTCGGAGATATTGCTCAATAAATTGCTGCGGCTTTAATCGAAAGTGTTTTGCGATTCTCTCGATATCTGCTGTAGTAAATAAAGGACCTGTAGTTTTACAACAATTAGCACATTTTAAACAGTCCGTTTTTCTAAATTCAATATCGTGTAGTTCTTGCATTACATAATCTAGATTCTTTGGGGGTTTCTTTTTTAGTTTATCGAAATACTTTTTGTTTTCATTATTCTTATCTTTGGCAAGCTTACTGAGTTGGTTTAATTGTGGTTTCAAGTTTCGAATTTCAAGTTAAACCGCAAAGTTAAAGAACTTAAAACGTTAAACCTGAAACTTTATATAAAATGCTTGATTTATTTGGCAAAGCTCTATTAGACTACCAAACAAACAATACCCCTGAATCTATTATTACTGAAACCAATATATCTGAAGAGGATGAAATGGAGGTTTCTTATCTATTTAGACCATTTGAAGAAATGCCGAAATTAGAACAGAAAGCGCTTAAATTAAGCAAAGGAAAAGTATTAGATGTAGGTTGCGGGGCAGGCAGTCATAGTTTATATTTGCAAGAAAAGGGTTTAGAGGTAAAATCTCTAGATATTTCTAAAAATGCAATAGAAACTTGTAGACTAAGAGGTCTTGAAGATACCATTAATGAAAGTCTGATTGATTTTCATACAGAAGATAAGTTTGATACGATTTTACTTTTAATGAATGGTACTGGTATTTTTGGTACGCTAAAAGAAACTAGTAAATACCTTCAGAAATTAAAAAACTTGTTAAGTGAGAACGGACAAATTATTATTGATTCTTCAGATATCATCTATATGTTTGATCAGGATGAAGATGGAGCTTATGAAATTCCTGCTAATGGATATTATGGGGAATTAATTTTTACTATACATTATAAGGGAGAAACGGAAGAGTCTTTTCCTTGGCTTTATATGGATTACAACACATTGCAAAATGCTTGCCATGCGAATGGACTAATATGCGAATTAATTGAAGAAGGGGCTCATTTTGATTATTTGGCAAGGATTACAAAATAATTTTTTTATAATCCTAAACCTTATTATTTAATAGTTCTTTCCTAAAACAATTAAGAGAACATAATGGTTTTAGGAAAGATTACGCATTAGAATTTTATCACGGATAAAATGACTTTGAATGTCAAAAAAAATCATTTATCCTCAATGTAGCAAAACTACATCTACTGGAAAAAATTTCCGTTCATTTTATTTTCTTTGCTCTTTCATTTTTATCCCAGATTACGCATTAGACTTCGTTATGAAATCTAATGCGTAATCTGGGTTTATTGGAAAGTCCAGTGTATAATCTTAGGAAACAGACAGTTTCCACCTATTATAAGGTATAAAAAAAACTGCTTTCGCAGTTTTTTTTATACCTTAATAGTTACAGATAAAGTAAATAAGACTCGTACAGGCTTTCCATCCTGATCCCCTGGAGTCCATTTAGGTGATGTTTGAAGGACTCTTGTTATTTCCTGTGCTGTTCCGTATCCTAAATCATTAATTACTTTAATATCTGAAATACTTCCATTTGTTTCAATTACAAAGGTTACTTGAAGAACACCTCCAGTAAAATTTTCATCACTTGGTGGTGAAAAGTTTTTGCCTACAAACTTCATCAATTCATTATTTCCTCCTGGAAAAACGGGTTGATTTTCAACAGTATCAAATGGTATAGCAGTGGATTTGGCCACAGCATTTGAAGAAGATTGAGCCAGTGTTATTTGGCTAAACCATAAAACAACAAATAAGAATAATTTCTTCATAGTAACAGTTTTTGGGATTAATATTTCGTTACACCTATTCCAAACTTTTTATTTATATCAAAAAGTCTTTTGAAATTTTCCTGTAATAACAAAAAAGCAAGAAAACCTTTCCGTAAACAAAAGTATAATTGTTTTATTAAAATCCCAAATACTAATTAATTTTATATAAAAATATTTAAGGAATATTTAAATATTTATGTGTTTGTAATGAAATTTTCCATTTTGGATTTTTCATTACATAATCTATTATAAGGGGTAAAACTTCGTCTTTTTTACTCCATTCTGGTTGTAAATATAATTTAGCATTAGGATTGGTCTTTAATGCTTGTTCTTCCGCAAATAAAAAATCATGTTTGTTGTAGATTATTATTTTAAGTTCATGAGCTTTATTGTAAGCTTCTTGAACAGGTAGTTTTGTTTTTTTAGGTGATAAACAAAACCAATCCCATTCGCCTGTAACGGGATAGGCTCCTGAGGTTTCAATATGTACGCGGAGTCCTGCTTTTTTTAGTTTTGTCGTTAAGGGCTCCATATTCCAGGTTAGAGGTTCCCCTCCAGTAACAACAACTGTATTGGCCTGTTTTTTTGCGTTTTCAACTATTATTGAAGTTTGTGTTGGAGGATGTAATTCTGCATTCCAGCTTTCTTTCACATCACACCAATGGCAGCCTACATCGCAACCGCCAATTCTAACAAAATAGGCAGCGGTACCTGTATAAGCTCCTTCACCTTGTATTGTATAAAATTCTTCCATTAGAGGAAGCATATCTCCTTTATTTACAGCCAACTGTATTTCTTTACTCAACATAATTATTTCCTAAAAGGGGGTTGCAAATATACATAAAATTAACACCTTATCCGTAATAAATAAAAAACCGACAACTCTATAAATTGTCGGTTTTTATAATTTATTAAATAACAATTATTTAGCAATGCTGTTTTTAACATTAATAGCATCTGCATCTGCTGGATCTAATGCCAATGATTTAGCAATATATTCATTAGCCTTTACTTTATCTGTTTTAGCATAAAAACGAGCTATTTCATTGTAGGATTCAATTAATTTAGCTTTGTTTTTTTCTACCGTATCTCCGCCTTTGTTTAATACTACTTTGGCAAACTCATCATAACTACTAATCATTTGATTTTTAGCGTTTGGATCTGCTAATAAAGCATTTACACGTGCTCTGTATATGTGGGCATCTTGAGTAGTTGGCGATTTAGCAATTACAGCGGCAAATGCTTTATCTGCTTTTTGCAATTGAATCATATCATACGCTTTTGCTCCTTCTGCAACATTATGGAAATATAATGAATATCCTAAAAAGAAGTTATCATATAAATAATTTTTAGAAGCTGTATTATTAATAGCTACTTCGTATATCCCTGAAGCATATTTATATAATTTTCTATCAAAATAAATCTTTCCAATTTCATTTAATCTTTCGGACATTGCTTTATCAAGCTCTACTGCTTTACTTAAATTTTGTAATGCTTGTGTGTATAAAACATCATCAACAACTGGTTTCGTTCCTTCTGTAGTAACGGGAATTGCTTTTTTTAGCTGAGCCATTCCTAGGTATAAATAATCAATTGCTATTAATCTACTTGATGGGTTTTCTGTGAATTTTGTCAAAGCATCAACCGCTGAATCAATATTCCCATTTTCGTAGGCTGAATATCCAAGATAGCGAAATATTCTAGGATTGACCTTATCCATTTTGGCCATTTCGTTGGCTTCTTTTTCTAAGGCTTTATAATCTTTAGCTATTACAAGAAAATCTGCGTGACGCATACGAGAAGCTAATGAATAGTCTGTTAAACTCATATATTTCTCATAGTATTCTAACGATTTATCTGTATATTCTTTAAATTTAGCTTTATCGTTTTGTTGTAGTGCCCATCCAAAATAGATTTCTGCTAGTTCTCTATAAGCTGGACCATACGATGTATTAATACCTAGTACTTCATCTATAGCTGCTTTTGCTTCATTAAAAGCTTTAGCTCCTTTTAGCAGAACACCTAATTGCATTTTAGCTCTCAACAAGCTATTATCTGCCTCGTATGCTCCACGGTATGCTGCATAGGCTTCATTTTGACTTCTTAACCCATAATATGCGTCTCCTAAAGCTAGTAAGGTTTGCGCATCATTCATATTAATGGCTTTCGCTTTGTTTAGCACTTCGATAGCTTTTGCATAATTGGGGTTTATTGAATTAGTATAGGCTTTGCCTATATAAACAAACTGTTCTAATTCTTTTTTCTTCATGTTGGCCGTAGCTTGATCAAAGTTAAATTGAGCTGCTTGAGTATTAGCATTATCTAGGTCTATTTGACCTAAACCTATATAATTTAACACGCCTCCTTCTTTTTTTGTTAAAGCTGATTGAAAAAGAGTTTTAGCTGAATCTTGGTATGTTTGACGTAAATAGACATTTCCTAATAGGAAAGCTGCCTTTCCATTTTCTGGGTTTGACTTAACGACCGCTTTTAATATTGATTTTGCTTTTTCATATTGTTCAGCATCAATTGCTTTTTTAGCAGTTTCTATATCTTGAGCAAAAACTCCTGCACTCATTGCAAAAAAAGCAGTACTGAAAAACTTTATTTTATTCATTTCTTTACAATTAATTATTTTCTACTTTTTCTTCTACTTCCTTACGGATTATTATATTTCTACTAGGCATTCTAACAGGAGCCAACCCAGACTTTAATACTATTCGTTGTCCCAACTCTCCTGCTATAAATGAAGCAAATCCCATGCCTAAACCAGTAGTTCCTTGATAATTTATCATTTTTATTTTTCTACTGTAAGGATAGCTACCAGAAGCTAATAAATCTTGACTTGGAATAACAAATGTACCATTCTTAGTTTTTAATTCCAAGACCTTAACCCTTTCTACTATTTTTTGAAAATCGGGCATTGGTTGTGTAATCCAGTTTATCCCCACAACACCTATAGCATCTGGGTTTTTAGCCACGAAGGCAATTACTTCATTATTAGTTGAAAACGAAAAGACATTATTTTTAGGAAAATTTTTCACTTTAGCAAGATCCATTAGATACCTAAGTGTACTTGAATTGGCGTTGTCAAAAACTAACCTTTTTATATTAGATGGTTTCCCTTTTAAAAGATTAACTAATTCAATTTCTTCTATTTTAAAGTTAACATTCGAAGAATGTCCGATAAAAGCAATACCATCTATAGCAAAATCGGTTATTTTTCCTTTAATTTTTTTCTTAGAAAAATTTTTTATTTCGCTGGAATTTAATTCACGTGTTAAAATTGCCAAATTATTTTTCCCTTCTGACAAGAGTTTTATTATCTCTCGTTCTGGTTTGGGTATTAATTGAATTTTAGCTTGGTATTGGTTTTCAAAAATCATCTGATGATCTTCTACTAAAGGGTAAACTGTTTGATCCACCAATATAGTAGCCGTACCCGTTAATATAGTTTCCTTTTCATTGGTATTCCCAAAATAGCAACTAACAAAAAAAACAGCGGTAAGCAGTAAGCCAACAACTAAATATTTTAATTTCATAGGAATAAATTTTATTTATTACAATTTACGGACGATATCTTTTTAAATCATTTTGTATTTCTAAATACAGCTATTTTAACCCTTTGTATTTTAGAATTAACATTAGGCAATATAGATAAAAAAATAAAGTTATTTTTCTTACCCTCCTTTTTTATTATTGTAACAATGTATTATTTCTTTTGAGATAATTTTAACGAAATAAAATTTTAGATAAAATTACTTTTTAAAATAGCGTATAAAACGAAAAAAAGCATAAATAATAATAGCTATTCCTAGAGTTATACGATACCCTGTCGATAAAGGAAGGCGTTCTATTAAGTGATCCCAAAACAACACCATTAATCCCATACCTAAATAAATACAAAAAAACAGCATGCCTAAAACAAGAAGAAATCGCTCTTGGAGCGATTTCTTCTCTTGCTTATTTGAATATTTCATATTCATCTATTCAGCTCTAATATCTAGTAAGATTGGCAAACTATATCTTACACGGATTTTTTTACCGTTTTGCTCACCAGGTCTCCATTTAGGAGCGCTCTTTAGCATACGAATAGCCTCAGCACCTGTTCCATATCCTAAGTCTCTTACTACTTTTATATCTGTTAAGCTTCCATCTTTTTCTACTACGAATTCGACAAAAACTCTTCCTTTTAAGTCAGTATCGACCTCTGGAGTACGATAATTACGTTGTACATACTTCATAAAACCTTCATTACCTCCTGGAAATTCGGGTTGTGCTTCAATACCTGCAGAACTATATACTTGATTATCTTCTTCTACTACTTTTACAACTTCATCATTATTACCAGTTGGAGCGTCAATCTGAACTTGTGCATCTTTATCCCCTTTTTGGTCTTTTTCAGCAATGTTTTTGTCTTTTAACTCCTCAATGGTTTTAATTTCTTCTGTTACCTTTTTAGCTTCTACAACCTTAGGTTCTACGAATTTTACTTCGTCTACCTTTGGTTTAGGGGGTTCTGGCTTTTTTTCAGGTGGTGGTGGTGGTGGTGTATTTTCTTTTGGTTTAGTCATATCCACCAACACTACTTTTTCATCTAAAGTAGTATCATCCTCACCTTTTGGGATCATGCTTATAAGCAACGGAGAAGCTACTGCTAACGCAAAGAATGAGCCTCCGATGATTAATGCTCTCAATGATGTTTTAGGATTTTCTTTACGTAACTCATAAGCACCATACTTTTTGTTACGCCCTTCAAAAACTAACTCTAACCATTGCGATTTATACAAATCTAATTTCATACTTCAATTATTAGAATTTAGTTAATTACTTTTTTAATATAGCCTTCTCTTGCGGTGTAATATCCACTACAGCATAAGTTGGTACTTTACATATTGCCATTTCATCTAGGATATCTACCATATTTCTATAGTTTGCTTTTTTATCCATTTTGATGATTACAATCAACCCTTTTTCTGGGTCATTGTATTTTGCTGGAACTGACTGTACTTTTTTAGCAATTTCTTGACGAATACCTGCTTTTCCGTAAGTAGCTTCTTTAGGGCCTTCAAAAGGGGCATCTACTCTGCCATAGTACCATTTAATTTTATTGTTTTCACCTAATAAAACTGTCATTGTACGATCATCGGCTACTTCAATATTGTCCTTTTTTTCTTCAGGCTTATCATTTTTATCCGGCATTCCCAAGTTCATAGACTGAGGTTTAGACAATGACGTAGTCAACATGAAGAACGTAATCAATAAGAAAGCTAAGTCCACCATGGCTGTTAAATCCACCTTTGCATTGGATTTTTTACTTCTTACCTTACCACCTTCTTTTTTGCCACCTCCACCGGAGTCGTTTAATTCTGCCATTTCTTTTTCTTATATTATATTAGAAATCACTACTACGTAAACCAGTCACAAGATTAAAACTATTTACATCTTGTTTCTGTAATACATCCATTACTCTTTTGATAGCTGGGTACTCTAATTTAGCATCTCCTTTGATTGCAAATTTGAGGTCCTCATTTCTCAACTCAGCACTAGCTGAACGAGCATTAAATATCCATCTAGCCAACTCATCTTTCTTTTCATCTATAGAGTCCATTGGAATACCAGGTTGCAAACCTTCTTTGTTTCTGTCAGAGCTTGACATAGCAATGATTTGTTTTAAATTACCCATTGGTACTCCGAAACCATCTATTAAAGAAAAACGTTGTTTTTCTGCATCAGTAAAGTTCATTCCGTATTCTTGTCCCATTAATTCTAATGATCTTAAACGGATTTCACGGTCTTTCATACCGATGAATACTTTACCTTTACCTACCGTTAACGTTACTAAGCCAGTTTCAGGTAATTTAGTTTGCACCGTTGAATTAGGTGTATCTACCTGTAAGGGTTCTGGTTGTTTAGCTGTAGCAGTAAGTATAAAGAACGTAAGCAATAGGAAGGCTACGTCACACATTGCTGTCATGTCGATTGCTCCTGCTGATTTACGTGATTTTCCTTTTGCCATAATTATATTTTATCTTTAATTATGTCCTTAAATTATTTTAAAGAACCTTTAAATCTTCTGTAAGTGTTAACGATAGTGTTAGCAGCTTCATCAATTGAATATGTTAATGTATCAATTTTAGAAGTAAAATAGTTGTAAGTTACAATTGCTAAAGCAGAAGTAGAGATACCCGTAGCTGTATTGATAAGAGCTTCAGAGATACCTACTGCTAAAGCGGCTTGGTCAGGAGTACCTGAAGTAGCTAATGCACTGAACGCTTTGATCATACCTGATACAGTTCCTAATAATCCTCCTAAAGTACCTAAAGCAACCATAGTAGAGATAATTGTCATATTTTTTTCTAACATTGGCATTTCTAAAGCAGTAACTTCTTCAATTTCTTTATGAATAGTTTCTGTAGCTTCTTCAGAAGTAAATCCTTCTGCTTTCACTTGATTATATTTTACCAAACCTGCTTTGATTGCATTAGCAACAGAACCTTGTTGTTTGTCACAAGTTTCAATAGCACCGTTAATATCCCCTTGGTTTACACTAGCTTGTATGTTTTTCATGAAAATATCTAAATTTCCTTTACCCGCAGCTTTAGAGATAACCATTAAGCGCTCAAAAGAAAAAACAACTACCATTAATAGCATTCCTAATAATACTGGTACTATAAATCCTCCTTTATAAACTGTTCCTAAAAAGTTGTGAGGGTGACCTGTTTCTGAATTACCTCCTTCAAAGTTTCCAGAAGCTCCCATTATAAATTTCCACACAAAAACACCTACTGCGATACATGCAAGAATAATGATTCCTGAATATGAAGCACCACCTTTAGATTTCTCTTCTTTTTTTACATTAACGTTGTTTGCCATTTCTTTAAAATTTAAATTTTTCTAATTGATTAATTAAATCTCGTATTATTTTTGAGTAATAATGGAGGCAAATTTAATTTTTTAGCTGATATAAAAAAACTTTTTTTACTTTTATGAAGTAACACCATCTCTGATCCCCTCAAGCAAAACCGTTAAATAATAATAATTATTCACCAAACAAGCATTAAAAAACTATTTTTTAAACAATAATCAGCAAAATCATCTATTTTTTGAATATTTTTTAAAAATTAAACTTTATACTAAAAAATCAAAAAAAACACTTATTTCTTACTAAACGAAGACAAAAAACGATTTAAATAAGTCTATTTCATATAAAAAAAAGAATATATTGCACCCTATTAATCGCTGAATTATGAATATTTTAGAACATTTTAAAGAAGATATTATAAATGGTTACCAATGTAAAGGAAATCATATTACTCTTGGAGGATCTATTTTAGATAAAGAGGCCTACCCTATCCCTGTTACTATTCCTCTAAAAACACTCAATAGACATGGTTTAATTGCTGGCGCGACGGGCACTGGGAAAACAAAAACGATACAATTATTATCTGAACAATTATCACAAAAAGGGATTCCTGTTTTGATGATGGATATAAAGGGAGATTTTTCTGGAATTGCAAAAAAGGGTGAGCTAAAGGATTTTATTAAAGATCGTCATGAAAAAGTAAATATTCCTTTTGAAGCCAAGGCTTTTCCTGTAGAATTGTTAACTTTATCTAGACAAGAAGGGGTACGATTACGAGCTACCGTTTCTGAATTTGGTCCTGTTTTGTTTTCTAGAATTTTGGATTTGAATGAAACTCAGGCGGGAGTTATTTCTGTTATTTTTAAATATTGTGATGATACGAAAATGCCTTTATTAGACCTAAAGGACATTAAAAAAGTTATGAATTTCATTACAGAAGAAGGTAAAGACGAAATTTCAAAAGAATATGGAAAGATCTCTACTGCTACAACAGGCACTATTCTTCGTAAAATTATAGCGTTAGAACAACAAGGTGCTGATATTTTCTTTGGTGAAAAGTCTTTTGAAGTTGATGATTTAATGCGTGTTAATGAAGAAGGCTTTGGGTATATTAATATTGTTCGTTTAAACGACATTCAGGATAAACCTAAACTTTTCTCTACATTTATGATGAATCTTTTAGCTGAAATTTACAATAGTATGCCTGAGAAAGGTGATGTTGAGCAACCTGAATTAGTGGTTTTTATAGATGAAGCACATCTCATATTTAATGAAGCGAGCAAAACTTTATTGGATCAGATAGAAACCATCATCAAACTAATTAGATCAAAAGGCATTGGTGTGTATTTCATTACGCAAAATCCTACTGATATTCCTAAAGGTGTATTGGCACAATTAGGACTAAAAATTCAACATGCGTTAAGGGCTTTTACTGCTAATGATCGGCAAGCCATCAAACAAACCGCTGAAAATTATCCTGAATCTAAATATTATCGAACAGATGAAATCATTACTTCGTTAGGAATAGGTGAAGCACTTGTAACGGCTTTAAATGAAAAGGGTATTCCGACTCCTTTAGTTGCTTGTATGTTGCGTGCCCCTGAAAGCCGAATGGATGTATTGAGTAATGAAGAAATTGAAGAAATTAACTCAAAATCAAAATTAGTTAAAAAGTATTCGGAAGAAATTGACCGAGAAAGTGCTTATGAAATTTTATCAAAAAAACTAGAAAGTATTTCCGAAGAAGTAGCAGAAACTGACGGTGATTCAAAAAAAGGTCAGGATTCAACTATGGGGGAAACAATTGCTAAATCCGTTTTAAAAGTAGTAACAAGCGCCACTTTTATTCGTGGTGCTTTTAATGTTTTAATGAAAGTTTTAAAAAAATGATCTTTCTAAATTAAAACTACATTACAACTTTAAACCCAGATTAAGCATTAGATTTTTATTACAGATAAAATGACTTTGAATCTAAAAAAGTACTCTTTTTTCCCCTCAACGTAGCAAAACTAAAACTGTAGGGAAAAATTTCCGTCCCTTTTCCTTTTTCATCTTCATCACAAAGGCTAACACATAATCTGGGTTTTATTAAAGAAAATGCATGAGGGACATCATAGCTTTTTAGCTAGTAATAACTCCGGAATTTCTATAGCAAATATGGTAGCTCCTCCAGGGTGGAGTGAACCTTTTCAAAAACCTGAATTCGAAGAATATACTTATATTATTTCTGGTAAAAAGCAATTTATCATTGAGGATGAAACCTTTGTATTGGAAGCAGAAGAATCGACTAAAACTAACACACACACGAGTACAATACGCTAATCCTTTTGAAGAACCTTGTGAATAGATTGCTATTTAAAAAACTGATTTTCAATAAATAACGCACATAGGAAAAAATTGTCTAAAAAATAAACTTTTGTATTTTACGTTTGTTCAATTTCACCAAACTAATTGTGTATTAAACTGTGTTTCTTTGGATCGTCTAGGGAAGAAATCCATAGTATTGATCATGGGATTTCTTCCTAATTAAAAGAGATCTTTCTTTATGCTTTTTTATATTAATATGATTTTGAATTCAGTAGTGTTATGATCTTTTTTTCTACTTCGGGGGAGTTCCATCGGGTATCAATATTTGGTATGCTCATTACTTCATCCATAATAGCGTTTTGATAATCTCCTATAGCTAGTGCTTCTGAGTAAGGTTGTGTACTAAAGGTTACACGACTGTATAATGGCAACCATTTTTCAGGATGTTTATCAGAGAACCATTTTTCTATTTTTTTTTGAAGTAAAAATTTTTCATCCGCTGTTTTACTACTCATTTCTACGAAATTTCTTCTAGAAAGTTCAGCTATAGCATCTGCATTAGGTTTTCGTGATTTTTCATACTCTTTAAAAATCTTTTCCCAATCGTCCCCATACAACGCCATCTTTTCTGCCAAGACTGTAATATCTTCAAAACCAGCATTCATACCGTGTCCATAAAAAGGAACTATAGCATGAGCCGAATCCCCTACTAAGGCTACTTTATCAGTATGAGTCCATGGAAAACATTTCATAATTACTAAATAACTTGTAGGATTTTTAAAGAAATCATGAATTAAATCAGGAATAACATCTTTTGTATCAGGAAAATACTTTGCAAAAAAATCAACTAATTGTTTTTCTTCTTTTAAAGAGTCAAAAGAATTAGCTCCTTCAAAGGGCATAAATAAGGTACATGTAAAACTTCCATCTAGATTCGCTAAGGCCATTAGCATAAATTGTCCTCTAGGCCATATATGCAATGAATTTTTATCTATTTTGTGAGTTCCATCAGGATTTGCGGGTATGTGTAGTTCTTTGTATCCTATTTTCATAAATTCCTGAGAATAGTCAAACATACTCTGACGTTGCATACGATGACGAATTCGAGAAAAAGCACCATCCGCTCCAAAGACTTTGTCATATTTTAATTCTTGCCATGTACTTCTTTCGTCTTCTCCTATGTATAAAGTGGCATCTGTTAAATTAACATCCCAAATCTTGTGTTCAAACTTAAATTCTACTCCTGCTTCTTCCGCTAGGTCAATCATTTTTCGATTCAATACGGATCGAGATAATGAAAAAATAGCTTCTCCATCTTTACCATAGTATTGATAATTGAGTTTTCCATCTTGCATGTGAATTGCTCTTTTATCTACTGGGATCCCTATCTTTTTTATAGCATGATCTAAACCTACTTCTTCTAGAGCTTTCCATCCTCTATCAGACATTACCAGATTGATAGATCGTCCTGAAAATTCAACGGTACGCATATCTGGACTTCGGTCAAAAACATGTACCGTATGTCCGTTTCGTTTTAAGTAGATTGCTAATAAGGTTCCTACTAAACCCGAACCAATTATAGCAATTTTTTGAGGAGTCTGCATTTATTTTTTTATAAAAGGGTTTACAAATTTATAGTATTCGGACAGAAATCACGAACGTTTTTTTATATTATTTTTTGAACACTAACTTCGTTGATTTAGATTTTATTTCTTTTTTATTAAGTAACATTTTTCTAAACTGCCCATTGATATACATTTGAGCTTGATCCTTGTAATGCTTACTCATGGGATTTCCTGATTGTCCTGTGGGTAGAATACTTAATGAATTTTCTATATCTGCAAAATCAATAATTCTTCTGGTGGATGGTCCTGCTGAAATATCATAATGATCTTCATCTGTGTAATAGAACATTACATTATTAATAACTTCATTGCTACCTGATGCTTGAAAAAGACCTACATTAAAGAATGGACGAAATAAGGCTAGACTTCCTATAGGGTGTTTGTATTCTACTTGGTGTACTTTCCCCCATTGCCAATCAGAAATTGTAGGACCTAATTGATTTATTAAATTATCTAAGGCCTTTTTAAATGACTTTGTCAAAATATCTTTTCGAGATTCTTTTTTATGGGTCGTTGTAATATCATCCCACCAAATAGATTCTTCTACACGACTTTGATTATCTATACATTGTTTAACTATATGTGTTTTTAAAAATTGTTTAAATCCTAATTCCCCCATTTCATCTTGATAGGTGGCTTTTAAATAAAAATAAATCCATTTGTTATAGATGGTAGGGGCCACATCTGAGGTAGTATTTGCTCCTTTCCATTTTTGTAAAATAGACAGTGCTTCTTTTTCTTTTATTGTAAGTTGGCTTTTATCAATCCATTGTATGAAATTATGTGCAACTGTAGCACTTACATCTGAAGTGTGATCATTGAGCATTTTAGAAAAGTCTTCTTTAGACCATTTGCTTTTTGATTCTAAGAGATGAACAATTCTTTTAGCTCTATCTTCGGGTAAATAATACCCTGGATAAGGGTAACCATCAATTTCATGTGCCATATTATTAGCTGAATAGATATAATTCCAAGAGGGATTAATTGCCCTTGGATTTTTATTAAAATCTAAAAATTCTAATTGATCATCAATACCATTACTCCCCTCTAAAATGTAGTTAGGATTTACTCCTTTTTTCAGCTTATATAATTTACCTGATGTTTGCCATGCAAAATTATTTTGTGCATCCCCATACATAATATTCAACCCTGGAGCTGTTATATAGGACACCCCTTTGCGAAAGTCTTCTAAATTTTTAGCATGACTCAAGGAATGCAGTGCATCTAAAATTTTATTCTCTTTTTGTGTGTATATCCAATAGAAAGAAACGGGCTGTGATGGATTGAAATCTTTTAACACCTCATTTAGTACGACTCCGTGATGTGTCTCTTTTAAATTTAAAACAACCGTTGCACTATCTTTTATATTTATTTTTTCTTTACGGGTTGAAAATTCTTTATATCCATTAGTTGTTTTATATTGTTTGGGATTTAATGGATTGATGGTTTCTTGATAGAAATCTGCATCATCATTTTCAAACATGGTCAATCCATAAGCGTATTGACGATTATGCCCTAGCAAGGGAAAAGGTACCCCTGCTAAAAAGTAACCATACATTTCATATTCTGGAGAATGGATATGAGCTTCGTACCATGTCCCTGGTTGCGAATAACTAATATGCGGATCATTAGCAAAAAGTACTTTTCCTGATACTGATTTTTCAGGTCCTACGACCCAGGAATTACTCCCTATAAAAGGGGGAAAAGGAGAATTATCTATTAAATCAGCTACTGCTTTAGATGCTTTTAGATAAGTGTCTACTTGATTATTCGTACTTTTAATCTTGGTTGAATTATATGACAGATCCAAACCTAATTCTTTCATATACTCAGTACCTAATTTATTTTTTAAATCGGTCATTAAAGGGTCTGTCCGTTGTGCACAGGCAAAACTAAAAGCCATATACCCTATTGTATTATACACATCACGAAGTGTGAAAGGTTTTTTTTCTATACCTAATAAAGTAAATTCTACAGGAGTACTTCCTTTTTTTAAATATTGATTGACTCCATCTAGATAAGCCATCGCCATTTTATAGGGTTTGCTTTTTGTATCTAATTTAGCAATGGCTTGTTGCGAATTTTGATCAATTCCTAAAGCTAAAAATAGTTTATCATTATCTAGAGCTTTTGCACCAAATAGTTCGGATAATTTACCAGGTGCAATCCTTCTTAACAACTCCATTTGCCACAAACGTTCTTGTGCGTGTACATAACCTAAAACGGTTAGGGCGTCTTTTTCGTTAGCTGCATAAATATGAGGTATTCCATATTCATCAAAAAAAACATCTGTTTCTTTACTAATATTTTCAATAGTCAATTCCCCTTCATATTTGGGTTTTGTGCTATATAAATAAGCATAAATTGACACTCCCAACACTAAAATTACTCCTAATAAGGCTATCAGTATTTTTTTTACTAATTTCATCCGTGTAAATTTTTATTTATTAGGGATTATTCCCTACCCCTTTTTTCACCCCAGATTATGCATTATAAATTTATTACAGATAAAAACGTTTTTTGAATCTAAAAAAGTGTTCATTCTTTTTGTTCTCAATTCAATGTGGTAAAACTACAGCTACGGTGAAAATTTCGGTGCCTTTTTACCTTCTTTATCCTTTTCATCTTCATCACAAAATCTAACGCATAATCTGGAGTTAATTCTTGTCTTTTTTTATACCAAGAGATTATAGATCCTTTTGTGGTTATAATGATATTATCAAAGATAAAAAAAGACGAGCAAACTTGCTCGTCTTAGTGAAAAATTGATTTTTATTATTTTCTAGGAAAAACAATACGGTTTCCTGTTTTCATTCCGTTGTTTTTAGCTAATACACCACACAAATGAAATAACATACGTGCTCCTACGTTACCATCCCAGTCATCTTCTCCAGGGGCTACTTCTACTAGATCAAAACCTATAATTTCTTTTCCGCTTTCTGCTAGTTTGTTGAACAGATACGTTGCTTGCTCAAAAGAAAATCCACCAGGAACGGGTGTTCCTGTGTTAGGACAATACCACGGATACATTCCGTCTACATCAAATGAAATACAAACTTTTTGCGGTAATGAAGCTATAATAGCACTACATTGTTGTGCCCAAGTTACCCCTTCAAATGTTTCTTCTTTTAAATCGGCATCTGTATGCACTAAAACACGACCGTTTGATTTATGAACAATTTCTACTTCTTGTTCACAAAAATCACGGATACCAACTTGTACAATTTTAGAAATTTGCGGGATTTGTAAAGCGTTATACATGATAGAGGCATGCGAATAAGTAAAACCTTCGTAAGCGATTCGTAAATCCATGTGTGCATCTAAATGTAAAATACCGTATTCTTCATATTTAGAGGCAAGTGCTTCATAGTAGCCAAGTGGAGTAGAATGATCGCCTCCTAAAAGTACTACTTTTTTTCCTTTAGCCATCCAGAAAAGTACTTTTTCTTTTACTTCTGTATGCAATTCTCGACAGGCTTTATTTATCTTATCCAAATCCGATTGTAAGGCAGGAAAGGTTTCTATATCTTCACCTGCTTCTAAAGCCTCAATTATGGGTTGTGCTAATGATTTATATTTATCAGAATTAGATTTCCAATGCTTAGGTGCATCATCCATATAAATACCTAATTTCCAAAGTTCAGGAAAGTCTTGGTGATTTAAATCTACTTGAAAAGAGGCATCCATAACGGCATCAGGTCCTTCGGAGGCACCTGCTCCATAACTTACGGTTACTTCCCAAGGCACAGGAATTACTATAATCTCGGAATCTTCTGATGAAAAAGGTAAACCAAAAATGGTAGCATCTGCTAATCCTGGTTGCGATGGATCAAAATTGGCTATAATTTGTTGTTTTGTCATATTTTTTAGATTGAAATACGAAAGATTAAAGAATAGAAAAAATAAAGCTTTTCGTTTTAATTATTTCATACGTTTTAAAAGTCCTTTTGTTATTTTTCTTAATCTGTTAACAAAGGTAATAATTCTTCTTTTAAATATCATCTTGATGTGATAAACAAAGAGAAATGTTCAATAGGTATGCGGATTTATTATTTTTTTCTTTTAACCGTTTTTTGTTTATACAGTTTATTTTGTTGGATTAAATTATTTTTTTATAAATTTTTTAGTTCCATTTGTTCCTTGAAACTTTACAAAATAAACGCCTTTATTTAATGATGATATGTCTACTGAGTTTTCATTAGATAACATTTCTTTGCTTATGATTTTTTGTCCTAAAATGTTAAATATTTCCATTTTTTTGTTTATTAATTCTTCTCCACTAAGTGTAATGGTGTTATTTGCTGGATTAGGAGAAATACTAAATTCAAGTTTAACAAATTGATCATTAGATAAACTACTTTCAACTGTTAAATTAAATGTCTTATTTATTGCTGCCATTCCATTTGAAGGGGAAACTGCCGTAATAGTAATTATATGATTTCCTGGAGCTACGTTTGTGTTGGGTAAAGGATTTTGTGTTAAAACAGCATCGCAACCAGCAACTATTGCATTGCATTGTAATCTATAATCAGGTAACACAAAAACATTTCCTCCTCCTGTCTGCTCTTTTTTATTGGCTGGTACATTTAATGTAAATGGTACATTTCTTAGTCCATAACCTGTATTATTGAAGATTCTTGTTATAGTATCAATATCAGAACATGGGTAATTCATATTTATTGCGGCTTGACGAAATGCGTTAGCAGCTTGTACTTGACCTGATGCAGAATTTGTTAAAGCTAGTCCTTCCAAAAAAGCAGTATCTGTTTTTTTTCTTCCAATTACATCATAAATTTTCATCAATGCTGTAGCCCAAATTTGACCATCTGTATGAATAGCTCCTTTTAATCCTTGA
Organism: Flavobacterium columnare NBRC 100251 = ATCC 23463; assembly: GCF_002530675.1. Lineage (GTDB taxonomy): Bacteria > Bacteroidota > Bacteroidia > Flavobacteriales > Flavobacteriaceae > Flavobacterium > Flavobacterium columnare. Next base: position 4,007 of record NZ_PCMX01000025.1, on the reverse strand, counting down.
GGATATTTTTCAGGATAATTTGTTGTTCTTCCTTCCCAATATTCGTTATGTCCGTCCCAATTAAATAAAAAATGATATTCTTGATCTGTTGGTAACCATTGATTTAAGCTTCTACTATATGATTGTGCCCAATAATCGCCACATCCTTCTCCAAGACCTTCAACGAATGAACTACGTCCTCCTGTAATCCAATGATGTATCCCGTGTCCTAACTCATGTAAAACAATGTCTGCATCTTCTCCTCCATCTATTTCGTTTATTCCTAGAGCTATCTTCTCAGAAGATTCTAAATAATGGGAAGTATCTCCATGAGGATCAAAAATAACTAATCCATTATTTTTTCTTGGCACACAGACAATTCCTAAAGTATTTCGTATATATCTTAAGTTTTTATCTATATGATAGAAGGCATTAACAGCTTCAAACCCTTCTTGATCACGTGTGAAATTAAAAAAATTAGATTTTTGTTCGAAAAATCCATTTTTGGGTTGTTCAAAATCTCCAATATCACAATAAGAACTTTTTAGTCTATAATTACCAGAAGCAAAACTTATTTCTGGTAATTCAACGTTAACTCTTGCATTATTTAAACTTTCATTTGTATTATCTCCATTATCTATATAATCTCCTACTCCATAGGTATTTCTACCAACTGAAAGGGGATCAGGATTAAACACCATGGCTCTTCCGCTTCTAAAAGCGTATGGTATTTTAGATTCATTTATTTTTTTAGTGTTTGGGGTCTCTTTTTTATGGTGATAAACCGCTACATCTTTTAAACTTATGATTTCCCCTGTATGAGCATCAACAAATATTTCCCAATCTCCTGGTTTATCATCGTATTGGAGGTTAATTTTATAAGCTAATCTAGTGGGCTTCGTAAGATTATAAACAAAAAGTTTAGATTCTTCAAAATGTAAAATTCCTTTAGCTTCTAGGGTTTTCTTTGCTTTTTTTAAAGCTGTTTCTGTATCTAGAGTTGGGGTTACATTAATTTTTTCTACTGTAGCGTCATAACTATTTGTTGAAAAGGCTATTTTTTCGTCGTTATCAAAGTTTACTACATATTCCGCTCCAAATACAGGGATTCCTTTTAATTCTTGCTGAAAACGTAGGGTTTCTCCTGATTTTCCTTTTCTTACATTTTTTAATTTAAATTCTTCTCGCGTTTTCCGCTCATTACTATTGGCTTTACCATGAATAAAGTCTAATGCTATTCTTTCTTTGTTTGTAGTTTGTGCGTTTAAAAATACACTACTGAACATCAATAACATTATGGAATACAATTCTTTCCTCATATATAATCATTTTTTATCGAAAATAACAATCCTTAAGGATCGTTTATGACGACCTATTGTTTTAAAAATTGGATTAAAATTTCACCGAATCTGTACATATCTTCGTAAGAGCAATAAAAAGGCACTGGTGCTAAACGGATTACATTCGGTTCGCGCCAATCGGTAATTACTCCATTAGCCATTAAATAATCAAAAAGAGTTCTCCCTTGCCCATGTAAATATACAGACAGTTGACACGCTCTTTCCTCTTGATTCCTTGGCGTAATTATTTCAAATTGGGTTCCTGATATTTCTTGATCAATTTCACGAAGGATAAATTCTAAATAGGCTGTTAACTGGTTGCGTTTTTTTATTAATTTTTCCATCCCCACTTCGGCAAACATTTGAACTGAAGCTAAATAGGGTGCTAACGACAATACAGGCAAATTACTTACTTGCCAACCATCTGCTCCAAGAATGGGATCAAAATCGGGTTCCATTTTAAATCTTCTTTCTTTATTGTGTCCCCACCAACCTCCAAAACGAGGCAGATTGGTATGATGGTGTTTTTCATGTACAAAACATCCAGAAGCATTTCCTGGTCCTGAATTCATATATTTATAAGAACACCAAGCTGCAAAATCTACATTCCATTCGTTAAGTTTTAATTCTACATTTCCAGCGGCATGGGCTAAATCAAAACCTACTTTAGCCCCTACCTTATGCCCAGCTTTTGTGATGGCTTGCATATCAAAAACTTGTCCTGTGTAGTAATTAACCCCTCCCCATAAAACTAATGCTAACTCGTTTTCTAGTTCATTTATTTTTTCTATGATATCCTCTAATCGAATTGTATGTTCTCCTTCTCGACGTTTGATTTCTACTAGGGCCTCTTTAGGATCAAAACCATGAAATTTTATTTGGCTTTGCAGCATATATTGGTCTGAAGGGAATGCTTTTTCTTCGCAAATAATTTTGTACCGTTTTTGAGTAGGTTGATAAAAAGACACCATTAACAGATGCAAGTTTACTGTTAAGGTATTCATAACGGTTACTTCACTAGGTTTTGCTCCCACTATTTTGCTTAAGGGTTCTGCAAAACGTTCTTGATAATCCCACCAAGGTTTTTCTGCATAAAAGTGCCCTTCAACTGCTAAACTAGCCCAGTCGTTCATTATATCATCTACGTATTTTTTTGCTCTTTTAGGTTGTAAGCCTAGTGAATTTCCTGTAAAGTAAATCACATCTTTTTCGTTGTGTTGTGGAAATATAAATTCAGAACGATAGTTTTTTAATTCATCCTGTATATCTAATTGTTGTGCGAAGGCAAGTGTGTTTTGAAAAGTCATTTCTTTCAGTTTCAGCCTGTAAATATAGGGAAAGTAAGTAGAACAAAAAAAGCCACTTGTTTAAACAAGTGGCTTTTTAACATTTTTTATGATACTATTACTTTCCTGAATACAACTTAGACTTTAATGATTTAGCGATACCTTCATTTAATTCTGAGAAAAATTTATACCCTGTTTTTGTCTCTAAATCAGAAACTTTAACAATATATTTTTTCCAATCTTTATCTATATTTTGATTATTAGGAACCTCAATAGCTATTACTTCTGTAGTAGCACTAATTCTTTTTAAATCATCTGTACCTTCATCTAGTAATAGAGCTACTTTCCAAGTACTTGCAGGAACGCATATTTTTCCATTAGCTAAAAAAGTGGTTATTCCTCCTTTTTTACCTGTCCCTCCTTGACCATATACCCCAGCTACTATATATACTTCTTTCTTATCATTACGTACAAACTGTCTTAAACGCTCTTCAAAACCACCCCAAGTTTGTTGGTTATTTTTAGGCGATTGAGGCACCATATTTGTCATTAAGAACGTTTCTGAATTTGCTTGAAAGGTATTTGTTCTATCTGCTGAAGGACACATGTGACCACGATCGAAACCACTATCTTTATAATGATTAGGAGATACTAAAAAGAAATTAGAGGAAGACAATGTGTTATCTGATCTAAAATCATTTGCACGATCCGCTGTTCCAAAATTTCTATAATCTAAATGCCAGCTTACCCAATTAGCTGTCCCTTTTTTATTATTATACGAAATAACATAATTGTTTTTTGATGCTAAATAGTTGTTTACATCCTCTTGATTTGCATTGGATGGGTTTCCTAATAATAGATCTCCATTATCTGTGCTAGATGCTTTTTGAATTTTACGTAAATTTTCTGCTTTTAAAATTTCTGTGTTTGAGCTAAGCTCCTCTTCGCGAGAACAAAACACTAATGTTTGACACGCTAAAATAAGACAGGTTAGTCTTTTAAGGTTTTTCATTTTTTATTGTTTTTTTAAAATTCGCGCAAAGGTATTTCTTATAAACTGATCCAATGTTAAGTTAATGTTATGAAACAAAATAATCATAAATAAAAAATCACAAGATATTCTTAAAATTTTCAAAGCTTTACCAAAAGGTATTCTTGAATTTATATTCTGTCATTATACTGCCTTTTGATCTATAAATTAATATTCTTTACAAATATAATTTTACATCTAAAAGGGTGGTATATTCAATGTTATTATGGTAGTTTATTATCTATAAAAGTTCTATATTTTATAAATCCTTTAAAAGAGGCTTTGTTTTTTAAACAAGCTTAAAATTATTATTTACTTATTCTTAAAATGAAGTTACTTTTATTTAATACCTTTTAAACTTAAAATATACTG
>NZ_PCMX01000024.1 GCF_002530675.1 Flavobacterium columnare NBRC 100251 = ATCC 23463 | reverse complement strand
GGAAGTGAACGTGTGAAGACGAGGACAAGCGAACAAGTATATAAAACGGCTCTTTTTTCGGAGTGGTTTTATATACTTGTGCGCTTGTGGACTGTGCAATGGAGAGAGGCACGAACGACTGGAACAGCCGAGCGGAACTAAGAGAACGACCGGAGGGAGACCGCTTGATGGCTTCTACAGTGTCTGTAAGGTTAAATTTTAACTAGTATTTTTGGATTTATTTTATTGGATGAAAAGAGTTGACCATTTCGTGGAGCTCTTCTAAATTATCTTGCTGATACCTTTCTGTCGAACTTATATATCTGTGTCCTGCAAAGTATTGCGTTTTTCGTAAGTTGTTTGTTTTTAAATAGTTTACTATCACACTGTTTCTGATTTGGATGGCGTTTTGATAATTGTAATTGATGAGCTTTAATTCCTCACTTAATTTCTTTAAAACGTTACTAATATTGGTATTTCCGTAACTACTTGTAAATAAACTTTCTTCGTGTTTGGGTACTATTTGTGGTCTAATTTCTTTTATATATTCCATTAGTTCCATTAATTGCCACGGTTTGAGTTCTAGTGTTCTGCCATTGGTTTTGTTAGTTTGTGGTATGTGTATTTTACCTTTGTACAATTCTATGTGTTCTTCTTTTAGATATTGTAGTTCTTTGGTATGTAATCCTTGATACACTAGTAATCCTATAATTATTTTGTTTCTTTTTCTGGCTAGATCATTGTTTTTTGTTTCGTAGCTGTAATATAAATCCTCTAACTCGTCAGCAGTTAATAAATGTCCTAATACTGTTTTTACTTTGCCTTTGATGTTGATATTTTCTATGGGATTGTCTGCTCTGTAATTTTCTTCTTGTAAGTAGTTGAAGTATATTTTTAAACTCCCAATGTAGCTTTGTAAAGTGTTGGTTTTAATTCCTGTTTTTTTTAATTCTTCGATGTATTTTAAAAATGTTTTATAATCGATGGTTTCTTTTGTAGTACCAAAATTATTCATCCATATATCGAGGCGATTGATAGCCCTTTGGAATATTGGAAAACTTTTGCTCGCGTAGCCTTGTTTCTCGAAGTAAGTTGTGAAGTTGTTCATCGTTATTGGTTTTTGCTTTATCTTCTAATAAATGGGTATAAATTTGTGTGCTTTCTAAACTGGAGTGTCCTAAAAATTGACTGATGGTTTCGATGTTTGCGCCTTTTTCAAGTAAGTGAGTTGCAATACTGTGTCTTAAAATATGTGGTGTAATTTGCTTTTTTATAAGGATTTTGTTTTGTGTTTCTTCTGCCAATATTTTTAATCTATTGCACAAGCTTTGTCCTTGTAATGGTTTGCCTCGATAGTTGATTAACAGATTTTCTGTTTGTTTGTAGTTGTAAAACGCTGGTCTGTAATCGTAAATATATTCTTCAATAATCTTTAAATTGTAATCGTTTATGGGTACATATCTTTCTTTATAGTTTTTTCCTTTTCTAACATAAATCCGTTCTTTATCGAATAATATGTCTTTGATTTCTAGATTGATGGCTTCGTTTCTTCGTAATCCTGTGCTGTATAATAATACTAAAATTACTTTGTCTCGTTTTCTTATTTTTTCTTGATTGTTGCTGTTTTCTGTGGCTTTAAATAATTGTTTAATTTCTTCTTGGGTTAAAACTTGTAAACTATCTCTTTGGCTGTATTCTTCTCTTTTTAGATGGATGGGTAATGGTTTGGCGTTGTGTTCTTTTAGGTAGTCGTTAAACTTAAATAGTGCTTGTATGTGCTTGTTGAGATAGGCTTTGGAAAGTCCGCCGTCTCGGGTTTTATTGCCCCTTGTTTTTAAATAGTTGTAATATTCTTTAATTATTTGTACATTGATTTGGTTGATTTTATTAATGTTTTCGTTTTCTAGGTAATGCAAAAACTCTTTGAGGTGATTGGGTAAATTGTACAGCGTAGTATCGGCATAACCCAGTATATCCAGCCAATTGGCAAAGCTGTTGAGTAGCTTTTTGTAACTTTCGTTTGTTATTTTTAACTGTTTCATCTTTCATTTTTTTTTATTTTTTGGTATGTGTTGTTTTTTGGATTATTTTTATTTTTTACTCTTAACTAGCTGATTTTGTTTTCTTTGTGCGTTCCGTTTTGATGGTGGAACTTTGTTGAACTGTGGAACGGTTGATTTGGTCGATACATTCTTGCAATGCCTGACTTATTTGCTCCTCTAACTCCTTGTATTCATTGGGGTTTGTGATTTCGTAGTACTGTGTAGGTTCTCCCTTTTTCTTTACTTTTTTTAAGTGATTGTTTTCTAATAGTTGTTGGTGGTATCTCCATTGAGTAGTTTTGGTTAATCTTAATTTTCTTCTAATTTCATAACTGGTAAATACTACTTGGTTTTGTTCTTGTAAATAGATTTTTAAGTTTTCGAGGTAGTTTCGTGAGGCTCCTGTAATAGTGTCGCTTTTTCGTAGTAGCACTTCTTTAATAAGTTCGTTGGCTTCTTGTATGTCTTCTACTGATGTTTCTATATATTCTTCGCCTGTTTCTTTATCAATATAGTGGAACTTTTGGTATTGTT
>NZ_PCMX01000023.1 GCF_002530675.1 Flavobacterium columnare NBRC 100251 = ATCC 23463 | reverse complement strand
TCAGAGCGTCTAGCGAAAGAGAAATCAGAGGCTGAGGAATTGGCGCGTAAAGAAGCTTTAAAAACAGCAGAAGATAAAGAAATAGACAATTTGTCAAACGTTATTGAAGATTCTCAAAAATTACAATCGGAATCAATTAAAAAATTCCAAAGTATAGTATTAGAAAAAGAGAAAGAATTAATGGCTATGCGTAAAGCAAATGATGATTCGGAAAAAGGAATTGTAGCTCCTGTTCAAGAAGTAGAATTTAAGAGCATGAGTCAAGCTAACAAAGCAATAGAATCATTAAAAAGTGAAATAGCATTAAACATAAAACAACAAGATCAGTTTATTGCGGAATATCAGACTTTGGCAGCAGAACGTTTGAAAAAAATACCTAATAAAAATGATGTTATTAACCAGTCTTATCTTAAAACAATAGAAAAATTAAAACAAGATAAAGCTCGATCAGAGGAAGAGAGTAAACAGTTAATTACTAAATTGGAGGATATTAAGACTCAAACGGAAATAGAAAAAAGACGCCGTATTAAACGTGCTAATTTTGAAGATGCTTCTGCTAAATATCAAAAAGATCGTGCTACTTTAAGTCAAATTAAGGCAAGCACAACTCCAACGGATCAAGCTTATAAATCAACAGATTTTGATTATGGAGATAGCGATCAAATGAATATGCAAATTGTTAAAAATGTACCTAATGAAAAAGCAGGTTTTTATATGGTATTAGCTACTCATAAGGATGAAGCAAGACGTGATGCTTTTGTGAAAAAAGCAATACAAGCAGGAGAAAAAAATATAGATTTCTTTTATGATATAAGTACAGGAACTTACTTTATCTACAGTAAACATTATGATGAAATAAATGAAGCGGATGAAGCTATGAAAAATAAAGGAGAAAAACCTTATAATGGTAAAATGGTAATTATTAAAATAGAAAAATAATTATTTTAGATTATATATGATTTGTTACTAAAACAAGTTCATAAGAAAATTATATAACTTTATGAGTTTTTAAATAATAAACGAATGCCCTATGAGATCGAGTTATTACTTATGTATTTTATTGTTCTGGAGCTTAGGATTTCATCAATCCTTTGCACAACAATTTAAGCCTTTTTCTGTTGTCAATCAGACAAATGGTCTTAATGCAGATATTTTATTAATAGGAAATAATAATTTATCGCAGCACTCAACTTTGCCATACGATGGAGTTGTAACTAATGATAGGATTAATCTGGTTTATGTTAATGTAGATGCTGCAGATCGAAGCGTTTACAATGCTAGTAAAGCTGAATTAAAAATTCCTACTGCTTACCAAGCCTGTCATAAAGTAAAATATGCGGCATTATATTGGGCAGGGATTTATAAAAATACAACTTTAGATATTAAGAAAGTTAAATTAAAACTTCCAAGATCTACAGTTTATGAAGATATATCAGGTACCCTTATCTATAATCAAACCACTGAAGTAAATAAGCCTTATGCAGCTTTTGCCGATGTTACTGATTTATTAAATAAATTGGTAGATATTCAAGGTGATTATACTGTGGCCAATATTGTTTGTTCAGAAGGTAACGACGCTTTAGGAGGAGGTTATTCAGGAGGATGGCATTTGTATGTTATATACGAAAATCCTAATTTGCCAGCTAAAAATATTACTTCTTTTAATGGGTTTACAAAGTTGAATAATACTAATTCTTTAGATGTACCTGTTAGTGGATTTAAAACAATACCTACAGGAAACGTAGGAGCTTGGGTAGCATTTGGAGCATTAGAAGGAGATCAACAAATATCAGGTGATTTTTTTAAAATTAATAATGTATTAATGCAACCTCCTTTTAGAAAAATCAACCAATTTACTTCTGATTATAAACAAAATTTCTTTAATAGTACTTTAACTGATCCTTCAGGACTTTTATCAGGTAGAACACCTAGTAGTAAGAATACCTTAGGTTATGACGCTGGTATTTTTAAAGTAGATAATCCTAGTAATTCTGTAATTAAAAATAATGATACATCAGCTTCTATTAATCTAGGGACAAATGGTGATCAGTACTTTGTTTTTTTTACAGCTTTTGCTGTTGATGTTATTGGACCTAGAGTCATATTAAGGAAAAATGTAACAAATAACGCAGGTTTAGATATTTCTAATCAAACCGTAGATATATGTGATGAAATTAATTACAATATATATTTTGATAATATAGGTAATGACGATGCACAAGGTTTAACATCTCATAAATATGGAACTAATTATGTATTGTTAAAGGATATTCTTCCTAAAAATGTAAGTTTCCAAAGTATTACATCTACAAATACGGCATTAAATACTTCAATGAAATATGAGACAAATCCTACAAATCCTAGGGAGTTGTTTATTTATATTCCTAAAGCATATCTAAAAAAAGATGCTCCAGAGTATTCAATTAAAATCAAGGTAAAAATTGCTTGTTCTTGTGATGAGTTTACAACAGCTTGCTCAAATGAAATTAAAAACCAAGCTTTTGTTGAATACAGTGGTGTTATTAATAATGCGGAAAATCACAATGATCCTAGTTATTCTCAAATAGATCCTAATTGTTTGGTAGGTTCTACAAATTCAACAAACTTCATTGTTGGTTTAGATAAGAAATGTAATTTCACTACAGAAGTTCTTTATTGTGGTAATACAACCACACTAAAAGCAGGAGATAATTATGGTAATTATGTTTGGACTGGGCCTGCAGGAGCAATTTTTACTCCTAATAAAACAAGTCAAGAAGTAACAGTAAATTTACCAGGAACTTATACTGTAACAGGCACAGATGCTATTTGTAGATCTATTGTTCAAACATTTAATGTTAAACTATACGGAGCAGATCTTGAAAATCCTCTAATTAAATACGATCAAAGTCTTACTCCTGTTCAGTGTACTGATTCAGGTGAAAGAATTCCTAGTATTTATCTTTGCGGTAAAGATGATAGTAAATTATTACAACCTAATATCGCAGGAGCTATAAAAGTAGAATGGCAATTATATGATGAAGCTAAAGCAGGTTGTGGTCCCTATAATCCTGTAACAAACTGTCCTGTTACAACAGATTCTTGTTGGAATAAAATAGTTGAGGCAAATGAATACACTGTTTCAAATGAAGGAAAATACAGACTTATTTATACTTTTATTGGAGGATGTACAAGAACTTTTTATTTTAACGTTTATAAAAATTTAATAGAAACTGAAGTTAAAGTATTACCTATTGTATGTGGTGCCCCAGGTTCTATAACAGTTATTAAACCTGTTAATAGTACCGGTAAATTTCAATTCCAATTAGTACAACCTAATGGAACGTTGGGTGTTTGGACCGTTAATCCTGTATTTCAAATATTAACAGCAGGTAATTACACAATAAATGTAAAAGATAATACGGTTCCTGGTTCTTGTCAAATTCCTATTAAAAACATCGAGGTACCAGCTAATAATATATCCGTTTTACCAACGGTTTCACAACCTAAATGTAATGGAGATTTAGGATCTGTTAATTTAGGTGTTTCTGGAGTAGATGGTCCTTATACATATACTTTATATCAAGGAACAAATGCCTCTGGATTAATCGTAGGAAACTCGGTTACTACGGCACAGGCATATAATATCTTTGATAATTTAACACCTGGTTTGTCCTACTATTGGATTGTTACCACTCCAAGTTGTACCAAAGACGGAACTTTTACTTTAATTAACCCTGCTCAATTGGTATTAAATGCCTCTATAACAAAACCTTTAAGTACATGTTCAGATGGCGAAATTACAATATCAGCAACTGGAGGTACTGCACCATACTTTTTCTATTTGAATAGTGCTCCTCCTGCCCCATTTTTAACAACTAATGTTATTTCTGTTACAAATCCTGGAATTAATACCATTACTGTATATGATTCTAATAACTGTACTCAAACAACTCAAATTAATGTTGTAAAAGTTCCAGCTCCTGTATATACAGTAAGCTATACTGATGTAAAATGTTATAATGATACTTCTGGGACCATTACATTTAATGTTACGAATGCAAATGGAAATACATTAGGATATAGCATTACTGGAGGTGCTCCTTTTACTAATAATTCATCGTTTACAAATTTAGCACCAGGTATTTATACACCTGTAATTCAATATACCATAGGTACTGCGGTTTGTACAAAAACAGAACCTAATATTACGATTTCTCAACCTGAAAATCCATTAACTGCTTCTGGAGGTGTTATGGCATTAGCCTGTAATACGACTGGAGGTAAAGGAATTATTCGTATCACAAATGTAGAAGGAGGAAAACCTTTCACTGGACCATCTCCTTATTTATACAACTTTGGGAATGGTTGGACTAACGTAAGCCAAATTTCAGTAGCTCCAGGTACTTATACTGTTTCTGTTAAAGATGCTGCTGATTGTGTGTTTCCAATGACGGTTACTTTAGATCCTATTCCTCCTGATCCAACAATTAACACGTCTGCACCTGCCTTTAATTGTAATGGTTCCGCTACGAGTACGGTTACCGTTAATAATGGTTCTACGGCTTATACATATACCTATTCTATCTCACCGGCATTGAATCCTCCACACGATCCTACTTCTAATGTATTCAAGAACGTTCAGTGTGGGAACTCTGTAATAACAGTAAATTATAATTTAACCAACCCTCCTACTTTTAGTAATTTATTAAAAGAAGATTTTGGATCGGGTCCTGATGTGTCTTCTCCAGGTATTAACCCTGCTTTTTGTTGGGAGAGACAAGTAGAGGCTACGAAATGTCATGGGAATAAACTTTTTGGTAACGGAGAATATACAGTCACACAATTCTTACTTAATAATCCTTATTCAGGTTGGTCTATTCCTTTGGATCATACTACTGGAGCAAGGCCAGGTAGATATTTAGCTGTAGATGCTGGAAATGCTATACCTAATAATGCTGTTTTATATAGAAAAACAATCAAAGATATTATTCCGAATCAGGATATTCAAGTTCGTTTTTATGCAAGAAATCTATTAAGAATTGGAAATACACAACCAGATGCTTCTTTAACAGTAGAGTTACAAGATAGCGCAGGCGTAGCTCTATCCTCTAGTTCTACAGGAGCTATACCTAAAACGGAAAAATGGGAAGTATACAACAAAACTATAAATCCAGGAAATAATACAACCCTTGATTTTGTTCTAAGATTAGAAGTTGCACAACAAAATGGTATCGATTTTGCTGTAGACGATATAGAAGCGTATCAATTGCCTATAACTTGTATTGCAACTAAAACTATTCCTGTAAATATCCCATGTGGACAAGCTTTTACGGCTCAAATTACATCTCATAAAGATGTGAGCTGCGCAGGATTAAATGATGCTACAATTACCATAGCTGCACAAAACTTTAATACAACTTCAGGGTATCAAGTATCAATGAATAATGGTGCTACTTGGATATCTTATAAAACATCTCCAGCAGTAGTACCTGTCCCTCCAGCAGGATATCCAGGATTTGTATTGGTAAAATACGACTTAACTGCTGCTAATGCAGGTTGTAGTTTTAATTTACCACAAGCCATAATTGTACCAGCTCAATTGCAAGTACAAACTAATATAACTCCAGCTACTTGTACTACTGGTGCTATTGTATCAGTTACTGCTACTGGAGGTACTCCTGCTTATCAGTACCAATTAGAAACTACTACGGGTGTTCCTGTTATAAATTATCAATCAAATAATAAATTTAATAACGTTGCACCAGGTGATTATGTGGTTGTGGTAAAAGATGCTAATGGATGCACACAAAAAACAACAATTACGATTGGTATTGCACCTAAACCAACTATACAGGTACTAGCAACATCTGATTTTTGTTATGATGGAACCAATGCTGCTACTATAGTAGTAAGTGCATCAGGTGGTACTCCAGGTTATCAATATCAATTAGAAAATAATACAGGAACTATTTTAATTCCTTTCCAAAATAATGCTACTTTTTCAAACTTAACACCAGGGAGTTATGTTGTAGTAGTAAGAGATACTTTTGGCTGTACTGCGGCTACATCAGCGCAACAAATTAATGCACAATTGGTAGCAACAGCTACTTTAACAAAAGATGCTGATTGTAATCCATCAAATCCAAATGCAGAAATTACACTTGCAATTTCAAATGGTTATCCAAATTATTCATATCAAGTAAGTACAGATGGAGGTGTAAATTATACTCCAGCAGTACCTACTCCTATAGCTAATTTGCCATTTAAATACTCAATACCTCCTGTTTTAGCTGATACTACATATCAATTTTTAGTAACAGATAGTAAAGGATGTAAAGTAACCACGAATACTGTAACCGTTAAAAAATTAGTACCTATAATTGCTAATCCTTCTACCGTAGCTGTAACCTGTAATGGAGGAGCGGATGGAAGTGTTACCTTTGCTCCTACTGGTGGTGCGGGTGGTTATCAAATTAACTTTAATAATGCTGGTTTCTCTAATCAGACTAGCTATGCTGGTTTGGCACAAGGAACTTATAATTATATTATTCGAGATCTTAAACTGTGTACTATTACAGGAACTATTACAATTAGTCAACCTAATATTTTAAAGGCTACAGCTGCACTAAATCCAAATTACACGTGTAAAACGAATGCTACTATCACAGTTACAGTGTTACCAAATGAAAATGGTGCTGGAGGTGTTGAGTATAGTAATAATAACGGTAATACATGGCAGTCATCTAACGTTTTCAGTAATTTAATTGCGGGTACTTATACCATAGTAGTCAGAGACAAAAATGGTTGTCGTTTTACGATTAACCCTCCATTTGTAGTAGTTCCATTAACCCCTCCAACGGATTTAACGGTTACTCCTACTTCTTCTATGACTTGTCCTGCTAAAACAATTAATGTACAAGTGACCGTTACAGGTGGTAGCTTACCTTTAAAAGAGTATGCTATAACAGATCCAGTAGCTGCGGCTGTAACAAATACTACAGGTGCTTTTACTAATCTATCTGCGGGTACCTATACCTTTGTAGTTACTGATGCAAAAGATTGTACGTATACTGAAAAATATACTATCAATCCATTACCAGATATGTCAATATCTAATCGAATTCTATCAGATATTAAATGTTTAAATGGAACTGAAGGATCTGTTGAAATATCGGTATCAAATTTTGGAACAGGTTATTCATACGTAGTAACAGGTCCTACTCCTTCTGTAGGTACAGGAACTACATCGCCTTTTGTATTAAACAATTTAAGAGCAGGAAATTACACAGTTGATGTAACTAATACTACAACAAAGTGTAAGATAACTACTTTATTTGAGATAAAAACACCTACAGTTGCTTTAGATGCAACATTGGATAAAGATCCTATTACTTGTACAAAACAAGGAAGTATCATTGTTAATGCTACTGGAGGATGGGGAGGTTATACCTATACAATTAGTCCTGCTGCGGGTACTTTAACTGGTAATATATTTAGTAATTTGCCAGCTAACAACTATACTGTAACTATTAAGGATGCAGGAGGGTGTCAAGTATCTAAAACAATTAATTTAACGAACCCAAATCGTCCTACGATTGCTTTAGTAGGAGCTTCTGATTTTTGTTATGACAATACAAACAAAGCATCTTTAGTTGTATCCGCTTCAGGAGGGATTTCTCCTTATAGTTTCAGTTTGAATGGAGGGGCTTTTGTACCAAGCAATACACCTACTGATAGCCATACTTTTAATGGGCTAATTCCAGGTACCTATACAATAGTTGTGCGAGATGCTTATGGATGTACAAATCCTACAGTATTCCAACAAACAATTAATAGCGAATTAAATGCAACAATTGTTTTAAATAAGGGATACGATTGTACGGCTACGCCAGATGCTGTTATTAATGGTAGTATTTCAAACGGTTATTTACCGTATGGCAAATATGAAGTAAGTTATAATGGTGGTGCTTACACCGTAGTAGGCACTATTACAGGTTCTACCTTTACATATCCTGTTTTATTAGCAAACTCAGGTACTTATAAATTCCGTATTACAGATGCTAAAGGATGTCAAATAGAGACTAATATATTAGATATAAAACCACGTTCGTTACCTAATTTATCTTTAAACATAACTAGTCCAACCGTAAAATGTCATGGTGATGCCACAGGTGCCTTTACTTGGACCGTTACAAACGGGACACCTGATTATACCATATCAGTTGTAAATACAACAACAGGTATTAATTATGGTACACAAACAGCTGGTTTACCTGCTGGTAATTATTCTGTTACTGTTACAGATGCAAAATCTTGTACTGATACTAAAACTTTCAGTATTACAGAACCAGCTTTATTAAATTATACAATTAAAATTAATCCTATTACTTGTAATATTGCAACTAATACTTATAATTTAGGTTCTATCTGTGTAAATACAGATTTAACAGGAGGAACATTGCCTATTACCTTTACATTAATTAACGCATCAGGTGTACAAGTAGGTACTCCGATTGTTGTTAATTCTTTACCATTAGCGGCTACAGTTTGTTTCCCTAATATTGATTATGGTGTTTATACTGTAAAGGCAGTTGATGCTAATGGTTGTTCTAAAGTAGTTCCAAATCAAATTGTATCTAGCCCACCTTCAGGTTTAACATTTGCTTTTACAGGTGTAGCTACTTGTGCAACAGGTGCAAGTTTAAAAGTGGATATTTCAGGAGGAGTTATCGGACCAGGTACTTATCAGTTTGGAATTGTTGATTTACCAGCTGCTCCATGGTCAACTACTCTTGTTAATTCTAATAATGGTGCTGCTTCTCATATTTTTAATGGTTTAATCCCAGGAGCCACTTATAGTATAGTGGTATATGATACAACAACAGGATGTTATCACTTCCAAACGGCCCCTACGACACCTTCGTTTATCAATCCTACTTTATCTCCGGTTATTAATAATGTGACGTGTAGAGGTGCTGCTGATGGATCTATTAAATTTACTTTAAGTAATTTAAGTGCAGGTGTTACTCAGTTTTCATACCAATTAGTTAATGCGGCTACTAATGTAAACATTGGAGCCCCTGTAATAATTAATTCGCCTTTTGTTTATCCATATTCAATTAATCCTTTAGCACCAGGTTCGTATAATATCTTAATACGTGAAATCAATGGAGCAAATGCAGGATGTGGAAAGACATTCGGTCCTTATGAAATAAAAGAGTCTGCAACGGATTTAATACTTGATTTGACAAGCACAAATGATAATTGTAAACCTAATGCTGGTATTATTACAGCTGCTGCTTCAGGTGGTACAGGACCTTACTTATATCAAGTATTTGTTGATTCTGGTGCAACTGGGGTAATAGATGGTACTGATCCTATAACGACAAATTCTGCATTTATTAGTTCTTTTAATCCATTAACCCATAAATCTAATGTATTTAATTTAGAAGGAGGAAAATATATAGTATATGTAAAAGACGCTAATGGTTGTATTAAATTTAATTTCATAACGGTTGCTGTAGATTCAGAACCAATTATTTCTGCAACGGTTAATAATTTATGTGCTGCTGAGGGTAATTTTGCTATTGATGTAGTACTTACAACTTCTGGTATTGCACCTCATGTGTATAGTATAGATGGTGGTGCTTTTCAAGCACAGACAGCACCGTTTACTATTTCTAATCTTTCTTCAGGAGTACATACCGTAGAAGTAAAAGATAAAAATAATTGTGGTAATAAGGTTACAGTTACAATTTTAAAACCTTTAAAAGCAATTGGAGATTTTACCTTACTTCCTACTTGTAATACAGCTACTGGTACGATTACTATTAAGGCAAATGATGGAAGTGGTAACTACAGTTATAGTCAAATAGCTCCTCTAGGAGCCACTAATTTAAATGGTATTTTTAATTCTTTAGCTCCAGGTAACTACACTTTTGAAGTAACGGATCTTACAACAAATTGTAAAGTAACTGTTCCTGTAAATTTAGCACCTGCTAAAGATGTTCTTTTCGTAGCAGCAACAGTTACTAATACTAAATGTATTGGTAGTAATGATGGTAGTATAACTGTAAATTTAGATACTACTAATACAGATGCACCGTACAAATATAGTATAGCTCCTGATCCAAACGGTGTGGGAGTACAAGATACGAACCTCTTTGCAGGTTTACCTTTAGGCAATTATGTTGTCACAGTAACTTCTGCAAGAGGTTGCTCGGCTACTCAAAACGTAAGAGTAGATGAGCCAACACCTATTAGCATTACCGCTGTAGCTACTCAGTTTGCATGTAATGCTACGAATGCTTATAATCCTGCAGAAATCAAAGTTACAAATGTTACAGGAGGTACAGGAATATATACAACTTATGAGTTTGAACTGGCTGGTGTTGTTTTACAATCTGGTGCTAGCTCTGCATTTAAAACACAAGATACAGCTGGTGGTTCTTACACAATAAGAGTGTTTGATTCTAACAGATGTATCGGAACTACAAAAGTTGATATTAATGCTATAACACCATTAGGAGCAACCATAGTTAAAAATCAAGCTATTGATTGTACTCAAAATGAAATTATTAGTATTAATGCTACAGGAGGTTCAGGTAATTATACTTACCAAGTAATTCCTTTTGGAGCAACTAACGTGGTTGCTGGACCAACTGCTAATCAATTTACAATTAGTGCAGCAGGTTCTTATACTTTCCAAGTAACAGATGCAACTACTGGATGTTTTATTCAAATAGGACATCAAATAAATGTATTTAAAACATTAACCGCTACTCTAGCACCTGATGCAAGTGTAAAATGTTTTGGAGATACTACTGGTGGAAGTTTATTATTAAGTGTTCAAGGGTATTCAGGACCTTATGCGTATACTTTATATGATAATACTAACACAATAGTTGCTGGACATAATGGTATTATAGTTGATAATACTGTAACCAATCCGTTTACTATATCAGGTTTACCAGCGGGGACTTATACAGTTAAAATTAAGGAAAATAACTTTCCTAAGTGTGATATTACAACAGCTTCTGCTACTGTAGGTACTCCTACACAATTGGCAATAACAGCTACTGTAGATAAAAATGATAATTGTAATCCTCTAGCAGGTATTATTAAAGTTTTAGGTAATAATGGTACTCCTACCTACTCCTATATTGTAGCGTTAGCTACTGATCCTGCTCCTACAGCTGCTTCTGTGGGATGGACAACTTCTACCGTATTTAATCGTGATGGAGGTAATTACATAGCTTATGTAAAAGATGCCAACAATTGTATCGCACAGGTGCCAGTTATTCTGCCTACTGATACGAATCCTGTACTAACACTCCCAGTGTTTGCTGCTAATCAATGTACTTCTAATGGTACTGATTATGTAATAACAGCAACTAGTGTTGTAGATGGAATAGCTCCTTATACTTATAGTATTACAAATGCTAATGGAACTAGCTCATTTGTAAATGTAATTGCACCGTATACCTTTAATGGATTAATTATAGGAAATAATACGATTACTATAAAAGATGCTAATGGATGTACCGACAGTAAATCAATTACTGTATATCCGCCATTAAATATCAATCCTACTATTGTTGCTCAGCCTACTTGTAATGCTAATGATGGTAAGATAACACTTACTGCTGTTGGCGGATCGGGTAATTATGAATATACGTATGGAGCTACAGTAAATGGTACAGGTATATTTACAGGTTTACCATTTGGAGATTCCACTTTTACAGTTAAAGATTTGACTACTGCTTGTACTAAAAATATTACAGTTAAATTAGAAAAACCAGATGATGTATTGATCGCTTCTATACTACCTACCTCTACTATCTGTAATGGAGATAGTAACGGAACGATTACAGTAAATTTAGAACCGGCTCCATCAAATGGAAATCCTATTTATACTTATGCTTTAGTTTTCCCTTCTCAACAATTGAGGCCAGCACAAACTAATAATGTATTTACAGGATTACCAGCGGGTAATTATACTGTTGAAGTTACTTCAGGTAGAAATTGTAAAGTAAAACAACAAGTTACAATCTCTCAGCCTGACGTGATGACTGTCCCATCTCCTGTTGTTAATCAGTTTGCTTGTACACTAAATACTAACTCTGTTAATGCTGCTTCAATTACTGTTAATGGCGTAACAGGTGGTTCTGGTAAATATGTAAACTATGAGTTTGTTTTAAACGGCAAGCAAGTTTATTTTGGTCCAGAAAAAACCTATTCAACAACGGATATAGTAGGTGGAAAATATACTATAAATGTATATGATGATAAAGGATGTAAAGGAACTGTTACAGCTGATGTAATTCCTTTTGTTAGTATTTCTGGACCTAATATTGTGGTAAATAATGATATTACATGTATTAGTGGTGAGGATATTACGGTAAGTGTTACTACTACAGGTGCACCGGTTCCTGTGTATAATTACAATGTAACTAATATCAGAACAGGAGCATCTATTACTAATACTACAGGTATCTTTACTAATTTAGGAAAAGATAACTACATGGTTACAGTTACTAACCCTGTAACGAATTGTAGTGTTCAAAAAATACATTATGTAGCAGATCCAAATACTTTTGCTATACAATTAGCAAATACCAAGGATGTAACTTGTAAAGGAAGTTTTACAGGTAGTACAGAGGTTTCCATAGTAGATACCATATTAAGTAATGGAAATCAAGCTGGAGAATTTAATTATACGGTTACAAATAACAATACTGGATTTAATTTAGTAGGAAATAGTGCTACTGCAGGACCACTCCTCATTAATGGGCTTTCTGCTGGTACTTATACTCTTAATGTTACTTTAGCTAAAAAACCTAATTGTACTTTCTCGTCTAATTTTACAATTAACGAACCGAACAATGCACTTACGATTGCCACTACTAAAGGATTATTAACTTGTACACCAGGTAATGATGGTTCTATTAGCGCAGTTGCTACAGGTGGTTGGGGTAATTACACCTATACTATATCACCGGTTGAAGGACAGCAATTATCTCCAGGTGTATTTACTGGATTATCGGGTAATTCAGCTTATACCGTAACAGTCAAAGATGATAAAGGTTGTTCTGTAAATCAGATAGTTAATTTATCTAAACCCGCTATTATTGATGCACCTAATATTGCACCAGTACAATTACGTTGTTTTGGTGTAAATGATGGAGTAGTACAAGTAGTAGGCGTAACAGGTGGTTATAATGTTCCTAATGATTATAATTACACTTTACATTATGTAAATCCTGTAGGAGTTACTTCAGGACCTCAAGCATCTAATACGTTTACTAATTTAGCTCCTGGACGTTATTATGTTATTGTGAATGACGCATCTAATTGTCCATCTAAACAATTATTCTTTGATGTATTACCTGCTAAAGAAATTAAAACCTCTTTATCGTTAGTACCTAATTCACAAATTTGTGATACAAGCCAAGCTAGTTTAATTCTTACAGCTACTGGAGGTACAGGTATATTTGAATATAGTAATTCTCAATCAGGACCATGGACACCATTCGTTTCTCCTTTGAGATTAAATAATTTAGCTGCTGGCATAACTTATAAATATTATGTTCGTGATACAAATGCTTGTGCTGGGGTTGAAACAAACGGATACACAATCAGTACTTTGTCACCATTTACGATTGATCCAATTTCACCTATCCAAGTAAATTGTTCGTATGACACAGCTAGAGTTGTTGCCCATGCAAGTGGAGGACAAGGAAACTATACGTATGTGTTATTACCTTCAAATATTTCTAATACTACAGGTATATTTATGAATGTCCCAGTAGGGAATCATACAATTCAAGTTAGAAGTGGTAATTGTACTTCTATAAGTACTCCTGTGTCTATTAGTTCACCAGCTGAATTAAAATTTGACTTAAAAGGAATTCAGACTACTTGTTCATACAAAAGAGATGGAAAAATTGTAGTAACCTTAACAGGTATTGATAATCGTAAATTACAGTATTCTATTAGTTCAGGGGATGGCTCTTATACACATCAACAAGTTTATACTGTTAACGATAGTGATTTAGCCGCTGGTACTTTTACAATTAGTAATCTAAAACCAGATACGTATGAGATAAATGTGTTTACAGTTGCTACTTCATGCCATCCACCAGTACAATCTGTACGTATTACAGCACCAGCAGAACTTAAAGGTACTGTGACTGGTATTGATGAAATATGTGCTAATGAAAATAGAGGAGAAATTCATATTACAAATATTCAAGGAGGTACAGGGCCTTATTTTGTAACAAAAGAATATAAAACAAGTTTTGATAATTCAACCCCACCAGTTGAAGTTGATGATTCAATTTATGAACCAATTAACAATCTAGACGGTGTGAACTCTCATGTATTTAATGGATTAGACGGTAAAAAATATTCTATTGCTATTAAAGATTCTAATGCTACAAATTGTAAAGCCTTATATTTTGTTACAATAGGTCCTGGTGATAGTTTTGAGCCTGTAATTAATGTTACTTATCCTTGTAATCCATTAACAAATAAACCAATGGTACGAATAGAAGTAACAAACAAATTAGACCCTAAAGGTGCTTTTGTTGGTAATTATAAATTTAGTTTAGATAATTTACCTGCTCAAACTAGTAATGTATTCTTATCTACTGATCCGAAATACACAAACCAGTTCTTAGCTCCTGCATTTCATACGGTATTTGTAGAAGGGCCTAATGGATGTCCAAATAACAATGTACTTCCAACTCCATTTATGGTAACTCCTCTAAATGAATTAGATGTTACATTAAGTATTTCAGGTCTTAATACCGCAATGGCAGTTGCTACAGGAGGTTCAGGTAATTATAAGTATACATTCTTTGCAGATGGACAACAGATGCAATCAGGATCTAATAATACTTTTATCTACTACCAACAGTATGAACAGATACGAGTAATAGTTACGGATGATAGTGAATGTAGTGATATAGATGTTAAACGCTTAACTTATATTCCTATTTGTATTCCTGATGTGATGACACCAGATGGCAATGGGGAAAATGATGATTGGGGACCTGGTTGTGTAGATCCTACAGTTTATCCAAGATTAGTGACACATATTTATGATCGTTACGGACGTCTAATTGCTACATTACCAGTAGGGTCAAGATGGAGTGGAAAATATAACGGTAAAGAATTACCTTCTGGTGATTACTGGTATGTTATAAAAGTAGATAATAATGATGGAAAAGAGTTTGTAGGTCACTTCACTCTTTATAGATAATTTAACTTTTGAGTTATGACAGTTCGTACACTATATAATCAAACAAAAAGAGCTTTTACAATATTGGCTTTTTCTGTAGTATCCTCAAGTATTGCTCAGGAGTTACACCTGCCTGCAGCTACTCAATATTTAGCAGATAATCCATTTGTTTTATCACCTACCTATGCTGGGATAGGTGATAATGCAAGGATTCGTGTTAATGGATTTTTTCAATGGGTTGGCATTAAAGATGCCCCTAATAATCAAGCCGCTTATTTTGATATGCGTATATTAGATCAATCGGGAATTGGTTTTCATGTTTATAATGATAAAAATGGAAATAGTCGTCAAATGGGGGCTAAACTATCATTTGCACATCATATCATTTTAGACTATCCAAGTAAACAATATTTTTCTTTTGGTCTATCTTACAATTACAATAACTTTAGACATGAAATTGAAAACTTTCAAACCTTTGATGGAAGCGTGAATAATGATCGACTTATTAATAATAGTAACTTTGATGTTGGTTTTCTATATAGAAAGAGTAAATTTTATATCAATTTGAATTTTAGTAATTTATTACCAAAAGACCTTAAGAAATTTCCTGTTTCACCAGAACCTAATCAATTGCGTAATTATCAACTTTATACAGGTTACCTTTTTAAAGGAAGTCGTGATTCAAGAACCGAAATAGAACCTTCTGCTTATTTTCAATATTTTGAAAGTGATGGACGTTCTTCTACAGATGTTAACCTTAAATACCGTTATATAGATTATCAGCGTACAGGTTATTTTTGGTTAGGAGCGACTTATCGTTTCTTAAATGATCAACCTATGAAGCCTTTGTCAATTGGACCTATGCTTGGATTAAAAAAAGGAGGGTTTTATGCTGGTTACGCTTATCAAGTTACAACCAATGAATTAGTAAAGTATAACTCAGGTACACACATGATTACTTTAGGATGGGATTTCTTTCAAGGTATTAGTAATTGTCCTTGTACACAAAATTCTTTATCTGAAGATTAGTCATTTAATCTAAAAAAAGTAAGGCTAAAAAACAGCTAGATTCTATGATTTAGCATTTTTTTAGCCTTTTTTGTTTTATTTTTGTATATAAAAAATTACAACACAATGAAAACTATTTTTGATATTGATTTTAAAGATAAAAAAGCATTAATCCGAGTTGATTTTAATGTGCCTCTAGACGAAAATTTTAATGTTACAGATACAACCCGTATTGAAGCTGCCAAGCCTACTATTGATAAAATCTTAAATGAAGGAGGGGCGGTTATCTTATTATCGCATCTTGGAAGACCAAAAGGAGTAGAAGATAAGTTTTCATTAAAACACATAGTCTCCAGAACAGCTGAAATTTTAGGTCGACCTGTAACTTTCGCATCGGATTGTATTGGATCTATTGCAGAAAATGCGGCAACGAATGTTAAAGCAGGGGATGTTTTATTACTAGAAAATCTACGCTTTTACAAAGAAGAAGAAGAAGGATCTGTTGAGTTTTCTCAAAAATTAGCTTCCTTAGGTGATGTTTATGTAAATGATGCTTTTGGTACAGCACATAGAGCGCACGCTTCTACTACTATAATAGCACAGTTTTTTCCTGATAATAAATGTTTTGGAACTCTTTTAGCTAAAGAAATTGAAAGTTTGAATAAGGTTTTAAATAATAGTATAAAACCTGTAACAGCTGTATTAGGAGGAAGTAAAGTTTCTTCAAAAATTACAGTTATTGAAAATATTTTAGATAAAATAGACCACATGATTATTGGTGGAGGTATGACTTTTACTTTTATTAAAGCATTAGGGGGGCAGATTGGTAACTCATTGTGTGAAGAGGATAAGTTAGATTTGGCTCTTGAAATTCTTGAAAAAGCTAAATCCAAAGGAGTTCAAATTCATTTACCTGTTGATGTATTAGCAGCTAATTCTTTTTCTAATACAGCAGATACTGAGTTAATAGATGTTAATTCTATTCCTGACGGATGGTTAGGTATGGATGTAGGTCCTAAATCATTAGAAACGATTAAAGAGGTTATTTTAAATTCAAAAACCATTTTATGGAACGGTCCTTTAGGTGTTTTTGAAATGGATCGTTTTGCAAACGGCACGATTGAATTAGGGAATTATATAGCTGAATCTACACAAAATGGAGCTTTTTCATTAGTTGGAGGAGGAGACAGCGTTGCGGCCGTAAAACAGTTTGGATTCGAACCAAAAATGAGCTACGTTTCAACAGGTGGAGGTGCCATGTTAGAAATGTTAGAAGGTAAAATCTTACCTGGAATTGCTGCCATTTTAAATTAATTAAATTTTAACATTTTTTATTATTGTAAATCAAAATTAGGTTTTATGTTTGTAAATCTAATTTAAATAGCTGAAAATAAGTTATTTAATAAATTAAAGCTGATGATTAGAAAGAAACTTGCTCTCAATCTATTTTTACTGGTAGCTGCTTTTGGAACGTATGCACAAAATAAGATTCCACAAGATTCTGTTTTAAAACCTATAGTTAAACGATCTTATTTAGATTCTATAAAAGGAACTTTTGTGGTTAATGAAACGTCAGATTGCATAGACAATCAACATATAAAGGAACTATCTAATACACAAGATATTTTTGATGGAATTGTTTCAGATATAAAAAATCTTGATTTAAATATAAAAGTAGACTTTGATTTGCCAACAGATGTATTCAAGGAAAGATTACGCTTATTAGATGAAAAGTCTCCTTTTAATATTGAATATAATCCACAATTAGAAAACTTAGTTAAAAATTTTCTAAAAAACCGCAAACGATCTTATGAACGTTTAATGGGATTATCTCAGTTTTATTTCCCCTTATTTGAAGAAGCAATGGCTCGTTATGATGTGCCTTTGGAAATCAAATATCTTTCCATTGTAGAATCAGCATTACGATCTAGTGCCGTATCCAGAGTGGGAGCAACAGGTTTGTGGCAGTTTATGTACGAAACAGGTAAACAATATGGTTTAAAAATTGATTCTTACATAGATGAACGTAAAGATACTTTTAAAGCTACCGATGCTGCTGCACGTTATATGCAGGGTATGTACAAAATTTTTGGAGATTGGGAACTTGTGTTGGCTTCCTATAACTCAGGAGCTGGAAACGTGAGTAAAGCTATTCGTCGTTCTGGAGGATTTCAAAATTTTTGGAATATTAAACATAAATTACCCCGTGAAACACAAGGTTATGTGCCTGCTTTCTTAGCCACCATGTATATTTTTGAGTATCATAAAGAACATGGATTAGTACCTTATAAACCTGTAGCAAAACATTTTGAAACAGATACTATTGCTCTAAAAAGAAAAGTAAGCTTTAAGCAATTAGCAAGTTTGTTGGATATGCCTGAGTCTGATATTGAATTTTTAAACCCTTCTTATAAAATGAAGGTTGTTCCTTATGTAACAGGTAAAAACCATTTCATTTGTTTGCCCAAAAAGAAATTAGCCATTTTGGCATCTAATGAAGATAAAGTTTATGCTTATATTGATCACCAAGAAAGTAAGAGAGAAAGACCCTTCATAAGACAAATTAAACCACGCATTGTTAAAGAAATATTTGATACAGAAAAAGGCATAGAAGAAAGCTTCGTTAATAAAACGGAATCTAAAAAACCTTTATTACAAAAATTTCATATTGTTAAAAAGGGCGAAGATGCGAGAAAACTTGCAGAGAAATATAACGTAGCAATTGCTGATATAAAAAGATGGAATAGATTAAGAGGAATACATCTTTTAAAAGGTTCCAGAATTCGTATTAAATACGATGAATCCAATACGATTGCTGCAAATGCCGTTCAAGAAATAGAAGAAAGCAATCCAGTTGCTTTAACTACAGGAGGAAACGGGTCTAAAATAAAAACAGTAGATTTAGTTAACAAAGAGGTAAAAATTAAAAATGAAGTAAATACAACTACTGATACACCTCTTTCTGAACATACTGTTTTACAAGGAGAAACACTTTATGGTATAGCTAAAAAACATCGTTTGTTTGTATCAGATTTAAAAAAATGGAATCAAATTGAAAATGGGATCGTAAATCCAGGAGATGTTATTAAACTAATTGAACCTAAACAAGAAGTTATTGTTCAGACCGATTTATACACCGTAAAAAAAGGAGATAATTTCGGAAAAATTGCTAAAAATTATGGTGTAACTGTTGATGAACTCATGCAGTGGAATGATAAAACATCAAAAGATATTAAAGTAGGAGAACAGCTAAAAGTTGAAAAAGCTATTGTTGCTAAAGTTGAATTGCCAAAAAAGAAACTTCCATTTGATGAGCAAAAATTATATATAGTTCAAAAAGGAGATTCGTTATTTAAAATTTCTAAAAAGTATAATACAACAGTTGCAGAGCTAAGAAAGAAAAATAACATAAAAGAAAATGATCTACAACCAGGAATGAAAATAAAAATTTAACATATACTAAAGGACGCACTAGCGTCTTTTAATTTTTTAAAAGAATTAATTATGCAGGAATTTAAAATAAAGCGTTTTGAAGAACTTTCTGTGAACGAGTTGTATGATATGTTGCATTTACGTTCAGAAGTCTTTGTAGTAGAACAGAATTGTCCTTATTTGGATATTGATAAAAAGGATTCGAAAGCAATTCATGTGTTAGGTTATTTAAATGGAGAATTAGCTAGTTATTGTCGTATGTTTAATGCAGGTGATTATTTTGAAGAATCCTCAATTGGTAGAGTCGTAGTTTCTCCTAAATATCGTAGTCTTAAGTTAGGTCATGAGTTGATGAAAGTTGCTGTTGATACACTAGAAACCATTTATAACCAAAAGAATATCACAATATCAGCACAAGAATATCTAGTCAAGTTTTATAAAACTCATGGTTTCATACAAACCTCCGAAGTATATTTAGAAGATGATATTCCACATATAGAGATGAAAAGAAAATCTTTTTAGGTACTATAACATAAACTGTGTAAGTATAAAAAAGAGGCTGTCTAAAAAGTTCGCAATCTTGTCATTTCGACCAAAGGGATAAATCACATAATACTGATTATGAGACTACTAACGTCGGAGTGATAAACTGCATGTTGATTTATTACTTTTTGGACAGTCTCTTTTTTTGTTTAAATTTAAATATAATACAGTTTTATGAAAAAAGAAGATTTATTATCGGATGCATTTTTGAAGCAATTCAAAACGGGCGAGGATTTAAGTGGATTTCTTGCTCAACTACAAAAATGTGGATTAGATGCAATTTTAAATGGTGAGCTAGATGCCGATTTGGGTTATGATAAACACGAAAAATCGACAAGATCTAATTCTAGGAACGGATATTCTACTAAAAAAGTTAAAACCTTTTTTAGAAAATCGAAGCTTCATTCAATCCTATAATTGTTCCTAAGAGGCAAAATATGGTTGATGGTTTAGAGAATGTAATCGTATCATTATAGCCAAAGGGATGAGTGTTAGCGATATTGAAGAACAAATTAGAGAGGTGTATAATTTTGATATTTCAACTTCCACCATATCTCGCATAACAGAATCAATAGCTAATGATAGAATAGCTTGGCAAAACAGACCATTAGAACCTATTTATTTAATTGTTTGGATGGATGGTATAGTGTTTAAAGTTCGTGAAAGTTCTAAGGTCATCAATAAGACTATTTATCTGGCTATAGGCTTAAATAGAGACGGTAAAAAAGAAGTTTTAGGATGTGGTTAGGCAAAAGAATGAAAGTGCCAGCTTTTGGCTGGGCGTATTGACCGATTTAAAAGCTCGTGGTTGAGGATATCTTAATTACAGCAACTGATAACCTCAATGGCTTTACCCAAACTATTAAAAATGTATTCCCTGAATCACAAACACAAATCTGTGTAGTGCATCAAATTAGAAACTCAGCGCGTTATGTAGTCTGCAAGGATAAGAAAGAGTTTTCAAAGGATATGAAGCTAATTTATGATGCTCCAACCAAACAAGCCGCTAAAGGAGCATTGGAAGATTTTGCAAGCAAATGGAATCATAAATATCCTTATGCGGTAAAATCTTGGAAAGAAAACTGGGAGGAACTCCACAGTGTTTTTTGACTTTCCAATAGAAATTAGAAAAATCATTCACACTACTAATCTAATCGAAAATCTAAATGAAAAAATTAGAAAATATACCAAAAATAAATTATTATTCCCAACAGATGAAGCTGTTTTAAAATCTGTATATTTGGCATTAAAAGAAGCAACCAAAAAACGGTCAATGCAATACAAAACTGGGGATTAATCCTCAATAAGTTCTTAACTATATTTGAAAAAAGGGTTCAACTTTAATAAAAAGTCAAACCCATTATTATAATTTACACACTTTTAGGGATAGTGTCTTTATATAGTTCAATTTTATTCCAACAACTGTATTTTCCAAATTGACTTTGCATATCTTGCCATTTCTCGTTGTCTAGAAATAAGTTTGCTTTCATTCCAAGTTTCAAACTCTTCAGTAATTCTTTTCGTAAATTTGGCATTACTCTTTGAAAACACCTCTTTTTTTACTTCAAATTTTGAATTATCTATTTCTCGATTCAAACTTTTTTCAAGCAATGCTAAATTACCTAATCTAAATATTGAACGATTGATTTCTTCATCTGTAAAATCACCCCAGTTTTCATCTGCACTTTCTGGCAATATATGTTCAATGGTAAATATATCACTTTCAAAAGAAATATCATTTGAAAATATTTTCTTTTCAATATTCCCTAAAATATATTTCACTATTTTATGGTTTCTAGTTGTTCTTTTAAAACTTTTTGAAATATAATCTTGCTCAAAATCTGCATCATTGATATAAATAGATCTCAGTAATTCTATATTATAGTTGCCATTTTTAAATATTTCAAGTGCAACTTTATTATAAGCATCTTCTTGATCATTAGGATTTAAGCCTCCAATTACATTATATCTAAATGAAATAATTGAACAGTATTTTACCAATTTTGTAAAATCGTCTATGTTTAATTTTTGATAAGCAATTAAAAACAAAGAATAGACTTGTCTTACTTGATAAAGTTTTAATTCATTCAAATAATTACTCAATTGCTTATTACTAAACCATAATTCATCATTTGGATTTTGTATAGCAGTAAAGATATCTGCATTTGTGTTCAAATCCCTAATTAAAGTAAAAGCTTGTTCTTTATTTAGGATCGATTTCTTTATAGTTTTAAATAAATTATTTTTTCTGACTATTTTATTTTTACTATTCCAATAATATCTCAAATATTCTTCAAATTTTTGACTGCCAAGTTTGCCTAAAACTTTGCTCCACAAAGATTCTAACTCCTCAATTTCTGATTTATGGGGTTTTGTCTCATCTACGATAGAAAACAAATAGTTTTTTAATAAATCAGAAGATGGTAATTGAACTCCTCTTGCATTAAGTGTTTCAAAAACTTTAAAAGCATTTAATGGATCTGTAACTTCAATTACAGTAAACGATAGTTTATCTACTATATTATCAACAAAACCAGCTAATTCCTCACCTGTTTTAAAAGTTTTTTTTGACTTATCATAAAACCATAAAAAACATTCTCTCAGATGTTTTTCTGATGAGTTTGTGTTTCTAATTGGCAAATCTTTTAACAAAACTAAATGTTGTCTATAATAATCATCACTATTTCTATTTAATTTAATTTTATTATCAGAAATCAATGTAACTGGATTTATGTTGCCAATATAACTGTTTCGTAATGCTTCTTTTCTTCTATTATTGTTATCGCTATCAACATTATTATTTATTAAATCATCCAAACATTTTAACACGGATAGGATTAGTAAACTCATCGTAGTTAACCTTTGTTGTCCATCAATAATAGAAAAAATTTTATTATTAGATGTTTGTAAAACAAGACAACCCATATAATGCTCAGATTCTTCATCTTCAAAGAGCGAAATAAGATCTAACCACAAATCGTCCCATTGTTCAACTTCCCAAGAATAGTCTCTCTGAAATTTAGGTATTTCAAAACGAAGACCATTACCGATTAATTGCCTATAAGTTTTATTTGAAGTATCTTGAATTCCTCTCATAATTGGAATTTTATCCCACCAAGTTAATAATTTTTCCTGGTACTATAATCACTTTATTAGGTGTTCTACCTTGTAATTGGTTTTGCGTGCGTTCGTCAGCCATAACTTTTTCTTGGATTTGCTCTACTGTTAAATCCAAAGGCAACTTAATCGTAAAACGCATTTTCCCATTAAAAGAAACTGGATATTCTTTTTCGCTTTCTACCAAGTATTTTTCTTCAAATTGAGGAAAAGCTACCGTTGCAATAGAACCTTCGTGACCTAAAGCATTCCATAACTCCTCGGCAATATGAGGCGCATAAGGCGAAATAATTACTGCCAATGGTTCTAAAATAGCTCTATGATGGCATTTTTGTTGTGATAATTCATTTACACAAATCATAAATTGGGAAACCGAGGTATTGAAAGAGAAATTCTCAATATCTTCCGTTACTTTTTTAATGGTTTTATGCAAAGATTTGTACATATCTGCCGTTGGTTCCTCATTAGTAACAATACTTCCATTATCATCAAAGTACAACCTCCATAATTTCTTTAAGAAACCATACACACCCGTAATACCCGCCGTATTCCAAGGTTTAGCTTGTTCTAGAGGTCCTAAGAACATTTCGTATAAACGCAACGTATCGGCACCGTATTCGTTACAGATGTCGTCTGGGTTGACTACGTTGTATTTCGATTTTGACATTTTTTCTACTTCGCGACCCACAATATAAGCCCCATCCGACTTCCTCGAAGGGGAAGAGACTGGCACGTATAGCTCACCATTGTCTAAAATGAATTCAGCGTCTTTATAATCGGAATACAAAGGATGATTTCTGAATTTCTGAATATCCAATTCATTTGTAATGTCGTTAATACACGATAAATCAACGTGAATAGGATGAACCTTTTTGTCTTTAATTAATCCTTTTGAATATATTTTTTTAGAATCTTCACTTCTATAAACAAAAGCACTCATCCCCAAAATCATCCCTTGATTGATTAATTTTTTGAAGGGTTCTTCGGTTGGTGCAAAACCTCTGTCTTTAAGAAATTTGTTCCAAAAACGAGAATATAATAAGTGACCAGTAGCGTGTTCGCTTCCACCTATGTATAAATCGACATTTTCCCAGTATTTTAAAGCTGCTTCACTTGCAAATTCATTTTCATTAGTCGCATCCATATAACGCATCCAGTACCAAGACGAACCTGCCCAACCTGGCATAGTATTTAATTCCAAAGGAAAAACAGATACATTATCAATTAACGTATTACTAACTACTGCACACTGTACACTATCCCACGCCCAAACTGATGCGTTTCCTAATGGTGGTTGACCATCTTCGGTTGGTAAGTATTTTTCTACTTCTGGTAAAATAATTGGTAAATGTTTCGCTTCAATCATTTGAGGCAATCCATTTACATAATACACTGGGAAAGGTTCGCCCCAATAACGTTGGCGTGAGAAAACGGCATCACGCAAACGGTAATTTACTTTGGCTTTTCCTGCTCCTATTTTTTCTAATTCCTCAATAACTTTCTTGGTTCCAGATTTGTAATCTAATCCGTTTAAGAAATCAGAATCTACTAATTCAAAACCAGATTTTTCCGCAAAAGCGCCAGCCTCCCCCGACCCCTCCAAAGGAGGGGAGGTAAGACTGAATATATTCTTAATTGGAATATTAAAGTGTTTTGCGAATGCGTAATCTCTTTCATCTCCAATTGGTACTGCCATTACTGCACCTGTTCCGTAGCCTGCTAATACATAATCGCCAATCCAAACGGGAATAGGTTCTTTGGTAAACGGATGTTCTGCATACGCACCTGTAAATACACCCGAAATAGTTTTTACATCGGCCATACGCTCTCTTTCTGAACGTTTTGCCGTTGCTTCAATATACGCATCTACCGCAGCTTTTTGCTCAGGAGTCGTAATTTGGGCAACCAATTCGTGTTCAGGAGCTAATGTCATAAATGTTACTCCAAAAATCGTATCAGGACGAGTTGTAAATACTTCTATATAGTTGAAAGTGGAAAGTCCAACGTCTGAAAGATCTTCTTTTGATTTTTGACTTTGAACTTTGAACTTAACAGTGGCTCCAACCGATTTTCCTATCCAGTTACGTTGCGATTCTTTCAACGATTCAGTCCAATCAATGGTATGAAGACCTTGTAGTAATCTTTCGGCATAGGCAGAAATTCGCATTGACCATTGGGTCATTTTTTTACGAATTACAGGATGGCCACCACGTTCTGAAACACCGTTTACAATTTCGTCATTAGCCAAAACTGTTCCTAATGCAGGACACCAGTTTACTTCGGTTTCTGCCAAATAGGTTAATCGATATTGTAGCAATATTTTTTGTTGCTCTTCAGAAGTGTATGATTTCCAGTCATTAGCCGTAAACACAGTAATATTATCATCAGATACCGCATTAACATTTGCATTTCCATCTTTTTCAAAAACGGAAATTAAAGTTGAAATATCTTCGGCTTTATCAGTATCGTTATTATACCACGAATTAAACAATTGAATAAAAATCCATTGGGTATGTTTGTAATAATCAGGATTAGAAGTACGTACTTCACGATCCCAATCAAATGAAAAACCTATTTTATCTAATTGTTCACGATAACGAGCAATGTTTTCGCGAGTTGTTTTTTCAGGATGTTGACCAGTTTGTATGGCATATTGTTCCGCTGGCAAACCAAAAGAATCATACCCTTGAGGATGTAATACATTATATCCTTGATGGCGTTTATAACGTGCCACAATATCAGAAGCGATATATCCCAGCGGGTGCCCTACGTGTAATCCAGCTCCCGAAGGATACGGAAACATATCTAATACGTAGTATTTTGGTTGGTTTGAATTGTTTGATGCAGCAAATGTTTTATTATTTGCCCAGTATTTTTGCCATTTGGCTTCAATTTCGTTGTGAAAATATTTCATATTATTTTTTATTTGGGTATAATGCCAAATGATTTTTAGTTTTAAAATAAATAGTTAAAAGTTTAATCAAGTTTTCCAATGAAACCCAGACCATAGGTTTTTTCATTTAAAATAGGATAAGCAATATAGCTCATTCTTTTATCTTTCTTTGTTTGGTCCCATTTAAAAGGACTCCAATAATGTACTACAATAGCGGATGCCATTCCTATACCTGCACCTGCGGCAACATCGCCAGGCCAATGACGTGTGTTAGCTACTCGTAAGACTCCTGTAGCAGTGGCAAATAAGAAACCAGAGGCTGCATACCATTTATTAGAATCTTTATATTCTAGATATTGAAGCATGGCATTTGTAAAAGCGGTTGCAGCATGTCCTGATGGGAATGAATTTTTAGCAGATCCATCAGGACGTAAGTCCCCTACAGAGTTCTTTAATCCGTGTACAATAGCAGCACTGATAGCATTTGAAACGATTTGATTTGTAATTATTTGCTTATATCCGTGCGTACTTTCAATACCTATGCTTTTACCACCTAAGGTTTGAACAATAGGAATATACTGTATATAATCATCAATTTTGGTACTAAAAGAAGCGCCAAATAATTGATTTTTAAAATCTAATAATTGATTACGCCAAGCCGGATTACGTAAAATAACACCAGATACTATTAATGTAGTAGGAATAATCATTTTCTTTATGTTAAAGGTATTATGATAATCTACCTTTTTTCCATGTATTGTATCTATTATTTGTGCAAAACTAGAAAAAGTGCATAAATAACTTATTAATATACAATAAATTAATTTTTGTTTTTTCATAATTTATCTAAAAAGTAATGGATAATCCTAATGTTTTAAAACCAGCCTTATTGGAACCTATCACATTCATTTCATATTTAGGTTTATTTAATTGTAATCCTATGTTTTTATTCACATCTTTAAATCTTCTTTTGGCAATATTTTTACCAGAAAAATATCCTATTAATAAAGCTAGAGGATAATCTGAAATCCAATGTACTTCACTTTGAACCATCTGAAAACACATACCTGCTATTAATGTATATCCAACAGGTTTAATCCATTTATAATCTGGATAATTGGTCGTAATCACGGTTAAAGCAGACATAATTGTAGTAAGATGTCCTGAAGGCATAGCGTCATAATGTGGGGTAGATTTTGCATAGGCTGAAAAACTAGGAAAAGGATTCCAATCGCCTCCTGGGTTACCATTTTCACGTGCGATAAATGGACTTTCACGTCCTGTAACTCGTTTTAAAAATTGAACATACACTCCTGATAATGCTAAACTTTCTATTAAGCCGCTGGCGGTTGATAACGCTCTATAGTCATTGTTAAACAAACCAAAGGTTGTAAATCCAGCTGTTAGTAATATAACTGTAGTACCATTTCCTATTAGATAAAAACCAGCGCCAAGATTTTTAGGGATATTCTGTAACGGACCAAATTTACCATATATATTATTAGAACTTAATCCTATACGATCTGAAAATTCACGTGATGAATTCGTGATTGATTGATCAAACGGAACTAAAAGAGCTGTACTTGCAACTGCTCCTCCTAAATACCAAGCATGATCTTTAGCAATAAAGTCTTTACTGGTAGTAACAAAATCCTTTGGTAAAAAAGTAATGGCATCTAAAATTCGAGGTTTGTTATAAATTCGACTCGTATTTGGATTGATTTGATAAGACTGTGTTTTTTGTTCTGTTTCAAGTTTATCGGTTTTGATTCCCACTAAAGTATCGTTACTTTGACTGAATAAACCTAGATTTAACAGTAAACAACAGTAAAAAGCTATTTTTTTCAACTCTTTTAAATTTTTAAGATCCTTGCAAATTTACATTTATTATAAGAAAGTGGAAACTTTGAGCATTATTAACTTTACATAAAGAAAATCTTTGTTATTTTTACCGCAAATAAATATACTGTATGAGTTCATCTTTTGATAAGTTTCAAAAACGTCGATTAATTACATCGTATTTTTCAGTAGTACTAAGTGTCGGTTTAGTACTTTTTATGTTAGGATTATTAGCATTGTTTATCGTTAATGCAAAAAAATTGTCAAATGATTTTAAAGAAGGTATTACCATGACCGTTTTCTTTAAAGATGATGCTAAGGATACCACATTAACAAAGTATGGAGAAATGCTTAAAGAAGCAAAGTTTGCTAAAGATTATATTTTTATATCAAAAGATCAAGCTGCTAAAGAGCATGAAAAAACATTAGGAGAAAATTTTACAGAATTCTTAGGAATGAACCCGCTTAAAAATTCTTTTGATATTCATCTACGTGCTGACTATGTTGAAAACGATAGCGTAGCTAAAATTGAACGTAAACTAAGGGAAAATCCCCTAGTCGTTGATATTTTTTATGATAAACAATTAGTGAAAATGGTAAATGAAAATGTTAAAAAAGCTAGTATGTGGATACTGATCATAAGCGGCTTTCTTACTGTGGTAGCTGTCTTATTAATTAATAGTTCTTTACGTTTATCCATTTATGCTAACCGTTTTATTATTAAAACCATGCAAATGGTAGGGGCCACTAAATCGTTTATCAGAAAACCTTTTATAGTAAGAAGTGTTAAATTAGGAATGATAGGAGCTGGTGTTGCTATTATAGGTTTGTTAGGTGCATTGTTTTATATAGATACTATTTGGCCTACTCTAGGTGTGTTTAACGATATGTTCTCAATTGTTAGCATTCTATTAATTGTATTTGGAATTGGAGTATTAATTACTTGGTTAAGTACTTATTTTGCTACACAACGTTTTTTAAATTTGAGAACGGATGACTTATATTAATTTTTAGATTTAAGTATTGAATGCCATATTTTAGTAGAGTTCATTCTGAGTTCTATTTTCTAAATTTTAAATTTTTTTTTATGGAAAATAAAAAACATGAATTTCTTTTTGAAAAAGTAAATTATAAATTTTTACTAATAGGTATTGCTATTATTGCATTAGGTTTTGTACTAATGGCTGGTGGCGGTAGTGATGATCCTACTGTTTTCAATCCTGAAATATTTAGTTTTAGAAGAATACGATTAGCACCAACCATGGTTTTAGCTGGTTTTGGTGTGGTCATTTATTCTATTTTCAAACAAGAAAAATAAAATAATGAAGTGATTTGTGAAGAGTAAATAATTTTGCTGACCAATTTCTTTTCGCTAATCAGTAATCGCTCAATTTAAAAATGGATGTACTCAAAGCAATTATTATCGCTATAGTAGAAGGGTTAACAGAATATTTACCTGTTTCTTCCACTGCTCACATGATTTTTACAAGTTCTTTTTTTGGCGTTCAAAATGATGATTTTGTAAAACTATTTCAAGTTTCAATACAATTTGGTGCTATTTTAGCGGTAGTTTTCTTGTATTGGAAAAAGTTTTTTGATTTTACTAAATTTAATTTTTATATTAAGTTGGCAGCAGCTGTTGTTCCCGCTTTAATATTAGGTAAACTGTTTGATGATAAAATAGAAGCTGTTTTAGAAAAACCCATTCCAATTGCTTTTGTATTAATAGTAGGAGGTGTTATTTTATTATTTATTGACCGTTTTTTTCAAAATCCTCAGATTACTTCCGAAGAAGAAATTTCTATTAAAAAAGCTATCACTATTGGATTTTGGCAATGTCTAGCTATGATGCCAGGAACGAGTAGAAGTGCTGCATCTATAATTGGAGGAATGCAACAAGGCCTCACACGTCACGTAGCTGCCGAATTTTCTTTCTTTTTAGCGGTTCCCACTATGTTGGCTGTAACTTGCTACTCTGTGTTTTTAAAAACGTATGAACATAGTCAAATGAAAGGCTATGAGTTAATCTTACAATCAAAAGACACTATTACAATGTTTATTATAGGAAATATAGTAGCATTTATAGTAGCCGTATTAGCCATCAAATTATTCATAGGAATAATCAAAAAATATGGTTTTAAACCTTGGGGCTGGTATCGTATTATTGCAGGAAGCTTATTGTTAATCTATTTTTCTATTAATAAATAAAACGTTGTACACAAAAGAAGACATATTAAACGGACAGATCTTATTGATAGACAA
This sequence comes from Flavobacterium columnare NBRC 100251 = ATCC 23463, assembly GCF_002530675.1. Lineage (GTDB taxonomy): Bacteria > Bacteroidota > Bacteroidia > Flavobacteriales > Flavobacteriaceae > Flavobacterium > Flavobacterium columnare. The sequence continues at coordinate 83,503 of NZ_PCMX01000023.1, read as the reverse complement.
ACCTCTCAATTGGAGCTCTTTTCAAGCGGTTAATAAATTAAAATATGTATTAAAAAACCGATTAGATTTACCTAAAAAATTTAAAATAGGTCATTCAGGTACCTTAGACCCCTTAGCAACGGGGTTACTGATTGTTTGCACAGGAAAATACACCAAAAAAATTCCTGAATTAATGGGACAAACGAAGGAATATACAGGTACTATACAATTAGGTGCTACAACTCCTTCTTATGATTTAGAAACACCTGTAAACGCTACTTTTCCTATCAATCATATTACGCCTGTACTCATAACAGAAACCGTTAAACAATTTATAGGTGAAATAGAACAAAAACCACCTGTCTTTTCTGCCTTAAAAAAAGAGGGTAAACGCTTATATGAGTACGCACGGACTGGAACCGAAATAGAAATAGAAGCACGAAAAACAACTATTTACGAATTTGAGATAACCCGAATTGAGTTACCTGAAATTGATTTTAGGGTCAGTTGTAGTAAAGGTACTTATATTCGCTCTCTAGCTCATGATCTAGGAGCTGCCTTAGAATCTGGTGGGCATTTAACGGCTTTAAGACGTACAAAAAGTGGTGATTTTTCTGTAGAAAAAGCATTAACACCTGATGCGTTTTCAGAATTAATTACTAATAATTAATTTTAAAATGAGATTATTCTAAAAGTGAAACCACATCTAGAGAAACATATATAAAATTCGGCATTGTGGTAAAAATTCATTTTTAATAGGCTTCCCAATATTTACTAATAAAAATAGGCTATCCTTCTTTTTAGGATAGCCTATTTTTAATTTTTAATTATAAGTTTTATGATGTACAAGTTCTTCTAGACGCATCATGATAGATGTTAATTCCTCCATTGTGCTTTTTCCTTTATCATGCAAATACCAAAGTTGTAATTCTTTTTTTGCTGTTTGATCTACTATCCCATGTTGAGCCTTATAATTTTTAATCAGATTAGTCGCTCCTTCAGGTCGAGGACCCCAAGTTGCTTTTAACTCCTTGTTTTCATTATCTAAAATAATAACTTTTGGTATAGCACGCGCATCATTAGTTAAAAAACAACTCATTAGAGGATCATTTGCATCTCTAAATACGAATCGTAAATTAATTTTATCCGTTACAGAACTTATCTTTGATAAAACAGGTGCTATTTGAGCCACATCTCCACACCAACCCTCTGCTAATACTAACCAAGTATATTCATTTTTTATATTTTTTAATTTTTCCAAAACATCTTCAGGAATCTGCAAAGTTTTATCTAAACGATTCATGCGAGTTTGGTTTAATTGGCTATAATACAGATGATCTTCCGACTGATCATTACCTGAAGACTTTCCTTGAACTAATAAGTCGGCTAGTGATTTTCTATACTCTGAATAGGTATAACTATTTAATAGACCTTGGATAATTTCTGTTTTCATAATAGTTAATAGTTTGTGTGTTTTTTTTAGATTTTCGAAATTATAATCTTCTAATAAAAATATTAAAATTAATTATATTATACGTAATTAATATGTAAATTTATATGTAAAAAAATATTTTTATTGTAACAAAAATTACATAATATGAAAAAAATACGTTGCAACTGGTGTGAAAAAGATGATTTATATCGTAACTACCATGATAATGAATGGGGTACCCCAGTGTACGATGATGAAACAATTTTTGAATTTTTGGTATTAGAAACCTTTCAAGCAGGGTTGAGCTGGTATACCATTCTTTGTAAGAGAGAAAATTTCAGAAAAGCTTTCAATAATTTTGATTTTGAAAAAATTGCAAAATATAGTCAAAAGAAGATGGAACTACTAGCACAAGATTCGGGTATTATTCGTCATAAACTTAAAATAAAAGCAACCGTAACAAACGCACAAGCGTTTATTAAAATCAGGGAAGAATTTGGAACTTTTTCGGAATACATTTGGGGCTTTGTAGATGGCAAACCTATAGATAATACTCCTCAAACGTTAAAAGATGTTCCAGCTACCACCGAAATATCAAACAAATTAAGTAAAGATCTTAAAAAAAGAGGATTTAAATTTGTGGGTTCTACCGTAGTCTATGCCTATATGCAGGCGATAGGTATGGTAAACGATCACATAGAAGATTGTTGGAAGAGGAATAACTGATTCAAAATTTAACATTTATAATTTAAAATAAAAGTTTACATTTGTCTCGTACTTTAGGGGTGTTTGCATAGCAAGCTGAGATTTTACCCTTTGAACCTGATCTAGTTCATACTAGCGTAGGGAAAAGTAAATGACTTCTTTTATAGCATCCTAAGCTATACCTGTGGCCATTCCTAAAGTGATAAAACTAACAAAGAATGGAACTTATAATTAATCAAGAAAAAAAAATATTTGAGAATGAAGCACTCACTGTGCAACAATTACTCGATATTGAATTACCTAATAAACAAAGAGGTATTGCAATTGCAATAAATGAACAAGTAATCCCAAAATCACAATGGGACAGTACTTCTATACAACCTAATCAAAATATAATTATTATTAAAGCTACTCAAGGAGGTTAAAATTCTAGATTTCTGAATATTACTTCTGTTTTTAAGATTTAAACCTATCCCAAAACTATTTATATAATTCTGTTAAGTATAAAACTATGGAAAATACAATCACTAGAGCACCTTTCCCGAACTCAAAAAAGGTGTACGTTCAAGGCGAAATACACGACATTCAAGTAGCAATGCGTGAAATTACTTTATCGGATACTAAACTAACTAACGGACAAGTAGAACAAAATCCACCCGTTACTGTTTATGATACTTCTGGTGCCTATACTGATCCAACTATGGAAATTGATGTACGTAAAGGGTTACCTCGTTTACGTGAACAATGGATTTTAGATAGAAAAGATGTTAATATATTAGATAGCCTAAGTTCTGAATATGGAAAACAGCGTTTAGCGGATAAAAAATTAGATCATTTACGCTTTGAGTACCTACATCAACCAATGCGTGCCAAAAAAGGAGCCAATGTAACGCAACTTTACTACGCAAAACAAGGAATCATTACTCCCGAAATGGAATATATTGCCATACGTGAAAACCAACGCATTGAACAATTAGAAACGGCACAAAAGGCGATGTGTCAGCAACACGTAGGGGAAAGTTTTGGAGCAAGAACACCTAAAGGCAAAATTACAGCCGAGTTTGTTCGTAGCGAAGTAGCAGCAGGAAGAGCCGTTATCCCAAATAATATCAATCATCCAGAAAGTGAACCTATGATTATAGGGCGTAACTTTTTGGTAAAAATTAATGCGAATATAGGTAACAGTGCAGTAACTTCAAGTATTGAAGAAGAAGTTGAAAAAGCTGTTTGGGCTTGTCGTTGGGGAGCTGATACTATTATGGATTTATCTACAGGCAAGAACATTCATGAAACTCGCGAATGGATTATTCGAAACTCTCCTGTACCTATTGGAACTGTGCCTATTTATCAAGCTTTAGAAAAGGTAAAAGGGGTTGCTGAGGATTTAACTTGGGAAATTTTCCGCGATACCTTAATTGAACAATGCGAACAAGGGGTTTCTTATTTCACTATTCACGCAGGTGTTTTATTGCGTTATATTCATTTGACGGCAAATAGAGTAACAGGAATTGTATCTCGTGGCGGTTCTATTATGGCAAAGTGGTGCTTATTTCACCATAAAGAAAATTTCTTATACACGCATTTTGAAGACATTTGCCAAATTTTAAAACAATATGATGTAGCCTTTTCATTAGGTGACGGTTTACGTCCTGGTTCTATTGCCGATGCCAATGATGCTGCTCAATTTGCCGAATTAGAAACTTTGGGTGAATTAACAAAAATTGCTTGGAAACACGATGTACAAGTATTTATTGAAGGTCCAGGTCACGTGCCTATGCACCTGATTAAGGAAAATATGGAAAAACAATTGGAATGTTGTTCTGAAGCTCCTTTTTACACCTTAGGTCCTTTAACTACCGATATTGCACCAGGTTACGACCATATTACATCGGGAATTGGAGCAGCCATGATTGGGTGGTATGGTTGTGCCATGTTGTGTTATGTAACACCTAAAGAACATTTGGGTCTGCCGAATAAAAAAGACGTGAAAGACGGAGTAATCACCTATAAAATTGCAGCTCATGCAGCCGATTTAGCAAAAGGTCACCCAGGAGCGCAATACCGTGATAATGCTTTAAGTAAAGCCCGATTTGAATTCCGTTGGGAGGATCAATTCAATCTTTCCTTAGATCCTGACACTGCTCGTGAATTCCACGATGAAACTCTACCTGCCGATGCGGCTAAAGTAGCTCACTTCTGCTCAATGTGTGGTCCTAAATTCTGTTCGATGAAAATTTCACAAGAAATTAGAGATACTGCTGTCGAAGAAGGACTTAAAGCCAAATCGGAGGAATTTATTGAAAACGGTAAAGAGATTTATGTATAATATGATGAATTCACAGAGATACATAAAGAAGCTATGTGAACTTTGTGTGACTCTGTGAAAAAACTTTGTGATACGAGCGAAGCGAACTAAAGAAGTAAACTCTGTGTAAGAACTTTGTGAAACTTAGTGAACCAAAAAAAATGATTCTACTATCAACAGAACATACTATAGAAAATGAAATTCAAACCCTGCATCAGTTATTTGATGCAGGGCTTACTCATTTTCATATCAGAAAACCTAACTACACTTTACAAGAAACAAAAGCATATTTAGAAAAAATTGACACTTATTTTCATCCATTTTGTGTAGTATATTATCCTGAATTAGTAAATGAATACGATTTGAAAGGAATCCATCAAACTAGTCAAAATAGAAATTCGATAGTAAAAAATACAAAAAGTTTATCCACCTCAACGCATAGTATTACAGAATTTAATGAACTCGATTCGGCTTATCATTATGCCTTTTTGAGTCCAGTATTTCCAAGTATTTCGAAAGTTAATTATCAAAATCCTGAGATTCTTCATCAAATTGCTCAACGTACAAATTTTAATACCCAACTTATAGCTTTGGGAGGAATTTCAGAAAAAAACATTTCCGAAGTACTTCTGTATTTTAACTCGGTTGCCTTATTAGGTGCTATTTGGTTACATCCTAATCCTATAGAACAATGGAAAAAATGTCAAAACATCGTCCTTTCGTACTCAGTCTAGCAGGCTTTGATCCTTCGGCTGGAGCGGGGGTTCTTGCCGATGTTAAAACATTTGAAATGCAGAAAGTATATGGATTAGCCGTGATTACTGGTAATACTATTCAAACGGAAGATAGGTTTCTCAAAATGGAGTGGATGAACACTTCTTGGGTAATTGATAGTCTCAATCATCTTGCTAAACAGTATGAAGTACAAGCTGTGAAAATTGGAATTATTCCCAGCTTAGAAACATTGGATACGTATCTAAAAACAATAAAACTCTTGTGGCCAAAGGCTAAAATTGTTTGGGATCCCGTTTTAAAAGCCACCGCAAATTATGAATTCACTCCGCTTATTTACGATTGTTTACCATCTATTTTAGAACAAGTTGATCTCATCACTCCTAATCATAATGAATTAGACATCTTAGTTCCTCAATCCATAAGCCCTCTAGAAAAAACTGAGTTATTGGCACAACATACGGCAGTTTTATGGAAAGGAGGACATAATATATCCCAACTAGGAACAGATTATTTGATTATAAGCCATGAAACTCATACTTTAAAACCCTCTACTAACAAAATATATCCCAAACACGGTTCAGGTTGTATTTTATCATCTGCCATCACGGCACATTTAGCTCTAGATAAATCACTTCCAGAAAGTTGTAAAAAAGCCAAACAATTTATAGAACAAACATTAAACTCAAATAAAAAATTATTAGCCTACTATGTTACCTAAAATTCAATTTATATCGCAGGGGGCAACGCCTGAAAAGCAACTTAATTCGATTCGAAAAGCCTTAGATGCGGGAATTACTTGGACTCAATTACGTTATAAAAACGCTTCTAAAATTGATGTTTTTAGATTGGCCGAAAAAGTTAAAAAAGAAACGGATCAATATAATGCTTTGCTTACCATAAATGATTTTCCTACCATAGCCAAAGCCATAGATGCTCACGGATTACATTTAGGACTTACTGATGGAAGTATTGATCAAGCACGTGAATTATTAGGTAATGTTAAAATTATAGGAGGTACAGCCAACACTCTTGAAGATGTACAACAACGATTAGCTGAAAGATGTGATTATCTGGGTTTAGGTCCATTGCGATTTACTACCACTAAAGAAAAACTAAGCCCCCCGTTAGGTTTTGAAGGTTATAAAAAAATTATCAATACCAGCTCAAATACAGCATTGGTAAAACCCATTTTTGCCATTGGAGGAATAGTAGAAAATGACCTCCCTAAACTAGTAGAAATTGGAGTGTATGGCATAGCCGTTTCTGGTTTAATTTGTAATGCCACACAACCTAGTCAAATTGTAAAACAACTCAACGAAACACTTTATACGTATGCTTAAAATAGGAAATACCACATTTAGCTCCCGATTGTTTGTTGGTACTGGAAAATTTGGTTCTAGTCAAATAATGGAAGAAGCTATTTTAGCCTCTGGTTCAGAATTAGTAACGGTAGCCTTAAAAAGAGTCGATTTTGAAACCGAAACCGATGCCATTCTTTCGCACCTCAACCATTCGCATATTCAATTATTACCCAATACTTCTGGAGCAAGAAATGTTAAAGAAGCTGTTTTCGCAGCGCAATTAGCTCGAGAAGCAATGGAAACGAATTTAGTAAAACTCGAAATTCATCCGGATCCAAAATATTTACTTCCTGACCCTATCGAAACCTTAAAAGCTACGGAAGAACTCGCTAAACTAGGATTTGAAGTCTATCCTTACATTCATGCCGACCCCGTTTTATGTAAGTTACTTGAAGAAGTAGGTACCGCGGCGGTTATGCCTTTAGGTTCTCCCATAGGAAGTAACAAAGGACTTCGAACCATTGATTTTTTAGAAATCATCATCGAACAAAGTAAAGTACCTGTAATTATTGATGCAGGTATAGGTGCGCCGTCCGATGCTGCTAAAGCAATGGAATTAGGCGCTGATGCCGTGTTAGTAAACACCGCAATTGCCGTAGCTGGAAATCCAGTAGCCATGGCACAAGCATTTAAAGAAGCCGTTATTGCAGGACGTAGAGCCTTTGAAGCTCAGTTAGCCAATCCGCTAGCACAAGCCGAAGCCTCTAGTCCGTTAACGTCGTTTTTATAGAAAAGTTGTCCGAAAATTAAAAAATCAACGCACCGTTTGTCACTCCGACGCAAGGAGGAGTCTCATAATCAATATTATGTGATTTTCTTCGCCTATTCGAGCAAAGCTCTCGGGGCTCCCGTTGATCGAAATGAGAAGATTGCGACCTTTTAGGACTACCTCTTAAAATCTAAAAATTATGACCTTTAAAACTGTATTTGAAAACTATTCTTGGGAAACTGTTGCTAACCAAATTGCTTCGGTAACGCATCGTGATATAGAAAATGTTTTGCGTAAACCTAAACGAACCGTTGAGGATTTTCTGGTGCTTTTATCTCCCTTAGCCCAAGAGTATTTAGAACCTATGGCGCAACTGGCTCATCAACTCACGCAAAAACGCTTTGGGAAAACTATTCAACTGTATGCGCCTATGTATTTGAGTAACGAGTGCCAAAATATTTGTACCTATTGTGGTTTTAGCCTTGACAATAAAATCAAAAGAAAAACACTTTCAGATAGTGAAATTCGTCAGGAAGTAAAAGCTCTAAAAGCTATGGGCTACGATCACGTTTTGTTGGTAACGGGTGAAGCTAATTATACCGTAAATATTGGTTATTTCCTAAATGCTATTGAAGTCATTAAAAACGATTTTGCCAATATTTCTGTTGAAGTACAACCGCTTTCACAAGAAGAATACGAACAATTGCATCAAGCGGGTGTGTATTCTGTATTAGTATATCAGGAAACCTATCATAAAGAAGTTTATAAACAATACCATCCTAAAGGAAAAAAGTCCAACTTCGATTTTAGGTTAGAAACGCCTGACCGAGTAGGGAAATCAGGGGTTCACAAAATAGGATTGGGTGTCTTATTAGGACTAGAGGATTGGCGAGTAGATAGCTTTTTTAATGCCTTACATATTGATTATTTACAAAAAACCTATTGGAAAAGCAAATACTCTGTTTCTTTTCCACGATTGCGACCTGCTGAAGGGATCATTGAACCCAATTTTATTATGGAAGATAAAGATTTGCTCCAACTTATTTGTGCGTACCGCATTTGGAATGAAGATCTTGAAATTTCGATTTCTACTCGCGAGAATGAACATTTTCGGAATCATATTATTCCTATTGGGGTCACAACAATGAGTGCTGGATCTAAGACTAATCCAGGTGGTTATGTTGTCGATCCGCAAACATTAGAACAATTTGAAATTAGTGATGAACGCCCTGTGGCTGAAATTGCGCAGTTGATTAGTGCAAAGGGTTATCAACCTGTTTGGAAGGACTGGGATAAGGCATTTAGAATTTAGAAATGACCTCTGTAAAACTTTGTGCTTTACTTTGTGAACCTCTGTGTAACAAAAAAATACAATTTAGAATTGAAAAATTGAAACACTCAGACTTGAAACCTATTTGTCTTCAAAAAATTAAAAGCTCCAGAGGAGCGATATATTACTATGCTTACAATATCCGATTATTTGCGTTATTCCAAACATCTTCTTGTGCCTGAAATAAGGGAAGAAGGTCAATTAAAAATCAAAAATGCTAAAGTCCTCGTCATTGGTGCGGGTGGTTTAGGATGTCCCATTTTGCAATACCTCACTTCGGCTGGTGTAGGTACGCTGGGTGTGATTGATTTTGATACAGTAGCTTTACATAACTTACATCGTCAAGTTCTTTACAACGAAACTGATATTAATTTACCAAAAGTTACGCAAGCAAAAATTGTCCTTGAAAAACTAAACCCATCAGTTAATATACAAATTTTCAAGGAAAAACTAACTTCTAAAAACGCTCCAGATCTATTTGAAAGCTATGACATTATTGTAGATGGTTCGGATAATTTTACTACTCGATACTTGGTAAATGATGTTTGTGTACAATTAGAAAAGCCTTTAGTTTATGGCAGTATTTTTAAGTTTGAAGGACAACTAGCGGTATTCAATCATAACGGAAGCAAACAACTTCGCGATATATTTCCAGATTCACCTAACCCTGAAGACGTTCCTGATTGTTCATTAAACGGCGTAATTAGTTCGTTACCTGGCATTATAGGTACGATGATGGCACAAGAAACATTGAAAATGATTATAGGATTACCGGTTTTGAAAAACGAATTAATTGTTTTTTCAACTTTAAACTGGCAATTTCAAAAATTTGAGTTTTAATAATCTTTTAAAAATAGATTCTAGATAATCTTTTGCTATTTTTGTTAAAAACACAAAAAATTGGACACATATCAAGCAATATTAATTCATCCAGATGTTTTTGGAGGAAGAATTTCAGGAAATTTACAGATAAAAACAAACGGAGTTTTTTTTGAATCCAGTTCTATAAATTATCACATAGAGTTTGCAAATCTATCCATTAGTGTTGGAGGTGCCTCTAATAGATTTATCTTTTTTTCTGATTCAACCATTAATTCCATTTCTGTTTATACTTCTGATAAATCCATTTTAAAAAATACTATTCTTGTATCAAATAATAAATTCAAACAAGAAATCAAAAAATCAAAAAGCACTTTAAACACCCCTCTTAAAGGAATAATAGTTTTTTTAATTATTATTACATTATTCATTACCTCTCTTTATCTTTTAAAAGATAAAATGGTGGAAGGAATAGCAAATCAAGTACCTATTTCTTGGGAGAAAAAAGCGGGAGATAAACTATTTAGTACATTATCTTTGCAATATCATTTTATAAAAAATGATTCATTAAAAAAGGAATTTATAAAAGTAGCTAAGCCATTATTTTGTCAAATTGAAAAAGAAGGTTATAAAATAGATTTACATTTTGTAAAAGATCCAACTATAAACGCATTTGCTCTACCAGGAGGAAAGGTTATTATTCAAACAGGGTTAATAAAAAATGCTAAATCTTGGGAAGAAGTTATGGGGGTACTCAGCCATGAGCTTTCACATGTAACAAAACGTCATCACATCAGAGGAATCATCAATAATTTAGGTGTTTTTGCTATTTTATCAGCTACCGTTGGAGATGTAAGCGCCATAGCAGGTACATTTATTAATATGGGGGGCGAATTAGCTTCACTATCCAATAGTAGAGATTTTGAAATTGAGGCCGATGAAAAGGGAATGAAATATCTAATAAACGCCAAAATAAACCCAGCTGGATTAATTTCTTTTTTTGAAACTTTAGAAAAAGAAGAAAAAACAATTTTAGATTCTACTTCAGTTAAAAACATAGATTTATCTTTTTTATCAACACATCCTGATACAAAAAGCCGTATCAAAAAATTAAAGGAACAACAAAAAGAAGATAAAACACAACATACGGTGTTGCCTAATACATTTAATGCTTTTAAAACAAAACTTTTAAACTTAAAATAAAACTATGAGAATTAAAACAGAAGGAAAACCTGCTTTTGCTTACGTAATGGTTGAACTCGAACCAGGAGAAACCATTGTTGCAGAATCAGACGCAATGTCTAGTATGTCGGCCGAGCTAGATTTAGATGCTAAATTCAATGGAGGATTTTTTGTGGGTTTGGCAAAAAAAATCTTAGGAGGTGAAAGTCTTTTTATCAACCATTTTACAAATAATACCAATAAAACACTTTCATTGCATCTAACTCAATCAACACCAGGAGATATAGAGATTAAAGAATTAGACGGTACACAAAGTTATTGTATTCAAAGAGGAGCCTATATTGCTTCCGAAAAAGGAGTTAAACTAAGTGTAAAATGGGCTGGTTTAGGATCGCTAATTGGGGGGGAAGGACTATTCAAATTAGTAGTTTCTGGAACTGGAAAAGTAATTTTTGGTGCTTATGGAGGTTTACTTGAAAAAGAAATAGATGGTGAATATATTGTAGATACAGGACATCTTGTAGCTTATGAACCTAATATGAAACTTAAACCACAACTATCAGGAGGTATATTTAGTAGTTTTTTTGGAGGTGAAGGCTTTGTTACTAGAATAGAAGGAAAAGGAAAAATATATATCCAAACAAGGAATTTATCTGGTTTAGTTTCTTGGATTAACAGACAAATATAATTGCTTACAATGGATACATTAAATATGGAAATACAAAAAAAATCAACTGCTTTAAATGTTGATTTACAAATGCGACCAAGTTCTACTGCTGCTGTAATAAAATTACAACCTGGAGAAGAATTTACCGCAGAAGCGGGATCTATGATCGCCATGACTCCAAGTGTCACTATGACAACTTCCTCACAACAAAAAAAATCGGGAGGTTTCTTAAAAGGTTTAAAAAGAATGTTATCTGGAGAGAGCTTTTTCTTAAATCATTATAAAGCAAGTAGCGAAGGGGGAACTGTTTTTTTAAGTACTACGCTCGCTGGCGATATGATGGTAAAAGAACTTCAGGGCGAAGGTATTATTGTTCAAGGTGGGTCTTATGTGGCAAGTTCACCAAATATTACTATTGACATGAGCTTTCAAGGGTTCAAAAATTTAGTTTCTAAAGAAAGCCTTTTTTGGTTATCAGTCAAAGGAGAAGGAACTGTAATTGTAAATTCATTTGGTGCTATCTACCCTATCCAAATTGATGGTGAATATATAGTAGATACAGGACATATTGTAGCTTTTGAAGAAACCCTAAATTTCACACTAACAAAAGCGGGTAAAAGTTGGATAAGTTCAATTTTAGGAGGTGAAGGATTAGTATGTAAATTTGAAGGGAAAGGAACTGTATGGGTACAATCTCATAATACTTCAACGTTTGGAGGAATTCTAGGACCTAAACTTAAACCAAGAGGCTAACAACATTATGGAAACACAAAATAAAGGATTTAAATTTACAATGGATTGCAAACCAGATTTTGGTTTTGTGACCATCAACATACCAGCAGGAGAAAAACTAAAGGTAGAGGCTAGTGCTATGGCAACTATGGATACCAATCTAGAAATGAAAACAACTTTGAAAGGCGGTTTTTCAAGATTTTTAACGGGTGAGTCATTATTTATCAATGAATTCACAGCAAAAAATGGTTCAGGTGATATTCAGTTAGCGCCCGCTTGTCCTGGAGATATAGAACACATTTATTTAAACAACGAAACTGTCTATATTCAGAACAGTGCCTTTTTAGCTTCTTCAGAAAACATAACTATTGATTCAAAATTTCAAGGTTTAACAAAAGGGTTTTTCTCAGGTGAAAATTTATTTTTAATTAAATGTTCTGGAGAAGGGGATCTTTGGTTTAATTCTTATGGTGGAATCATACCGATTAACGTAGAAGATGGTTATGTAATAGATACGGGACATATTGTAGCGTTTACAGAAGGATTAACGTATGATGTAACCAGAGTTGGTGGATATAAATCGCTGTTCTTTTCAGGAGAAGGATTAGTATGCAGATTTCAAGGAAAAGGACGAATCTGGATTCAAACTAGAAAAATAACCCCATTCTTGAGCTGGACTTATCCATTTAGACCTGAGAAAAAAAGTAAATAATATTCAAGAGGCTGTCTAAAAAGGCAGCCTTTTTATCACTTAATACATCTAGTGAGAATATCTTTTGTATGGGATTCTATAAACTAGGGTCCTTTTTTATAAAACTCTCTTTATTTTTCTTTTAAAAGAGCTATAAAGTCTTCTCTTGGTATTTCATAACATCCTAAAGAAGCCAAATGGTCGTTGTATATTTGACAATCTAACAATTTATATTTATTCCCCTTTAGATAATCTACTAATGCAATAAAAGCTATTTTAGAAGCATTACTTACATGAGAAAACATACTTTCTCCACAAAAAACAGGATTCATATCTACCCCATACAATCCACCTACTAATTCCTCACCTAACCAAACCTCAACGGACATTGCCTTTCCTCTTTCATGTAAATATGTGTAGGAATCTATCATTTCATCTGTAATCCAAGTTCCGTATTGGTTTGGACGATAAATTTGTTGACAATTAATCATTACATCACGGAAACATGTATTAAAGGTAATTTTAAAAATACCTTTATTTATTACATTTCGCATGCTTTTAGAGGGTTTAAATTCATTAGGAAATAAAACCATACGCTGAGGTGGACACCACCATAAAATAGGATCATTATCATCAAACCAAGGGAAAATACCGTTTTTATAAGCCAATAGCAATCGTTCAGGCGATAAATCGCCACCTACTGCTAGTACGCCTTCTTTTGATGTCTCTTCTACTGGTGGAAAATATAATTCTTTAGTTATAAAGTACATAATTTATTAGAAAAATAAAAAAGTACAAAGATATTATTAAACTAAAAAGTCATTCAAATATTTTGCATACTGAATGACTTTTTTATCTTTTATCTTTCCTTTCAATTAAAAAGGAAGATCGTCATGTTCTTCTTCATTAAAACTAGGCGCTGGTTCAAAAGCTTGTGCGGCAGGCATTGGAGGCATTTGTTGGGACATAGCAGGTTGTGTTGCTTGCATAGGTTGCACTCTTTCAATTCTCCACCCTTGAATGGTGTTAAAATATTTAGCTTCTCCTTGTGGATTAATCCACTCGCGACCACGTAAATTAATGGATACTTTTACCTGTTCTCCCACTTGGAAGTTATTCAAATCATCTACTTTTGCTTGAGTAAACTCAATCATGATATGTTGTGGATATTGCTCCTCTGTTGTAACTACTAATTCTCTTTTTTTAAAAGATGCACTAACCTCTTGTGTAGGGTTAATCATTTTAATTCTTCCTGTAACTTCCATGATAACTTGTATTAATTATTTTGCTAACAACACTTTCCATGCCGAAAGTATGTCCTGTTTTTTTAAATACTCTTTAGCTAATTCCTTGATTATTATAGGATTATTAGCTTGCAAAGCTTCTTTAATTGAATTGTTTTCTTGGACAAAGATAAGGATTTCTTCTTCTTTTGGCAAAGCCTCTATATTTCCTAACATACCTAAATCATTTCCTGTAAAAAAAGAATCTTCTTTAATAAAGTTAGGAATTGCATCTACTCCAATCCCCAAAGTGATCAAAGGTTTTGGAACTTCAAACAACCCCATATTAGAACGCGAATACCAATTTCCGCCTAAACGAGCCACTAAATCAATTTTATGTTGATCAATCATCCCATTTTCATCTAAGATAGTTTCATCTACATGGATTTTGAGAACTTCACAAATTATTAAATTACCAGCACCTCCTTCTGTTCCTAATGCAATTATCTCATTTACTTTACATTCAAATTGTACGGGTGATTCGGCAACACGAAATGGTTTTACAAGATCAGAAGATAAAGCCGTGAGACCTGCTTTTTCAAATTCATTTATTCCTTCGGGATACTCCGTGCTAGAAAGTGACATTTGTTGTACCATATCATAGTTTACAACATTTATTACTACTTCTTTAGTTTCTAATGCGTTTTCTAAGGTGTGCTTAGTCGTATTACCTCTTACTCTTCTGGCAGGAGAAAAAACTAATATAGGAGGATTAGCACTAAAAACATTAAAAAAGCTAAAAGGAGATAAATTAGGTCTACCTTGTGCATCTATCGTACTAGCAAATGCAATGGGTCTTGGTGCAATGGCCCCTTGTAAATAGGACTGAACCTGTGGGGTAGATAATTCAGTAGGAATGAAACTTTTCATCTATAAATTGGTTTTTAAACAAAAATAAGAAAAGAAGCTATAAAATAAAGTAAAGAAAATAGACTTTTATTATATTTAGACTTTTAAGTATAAATATGAATTTTACCAATAAAAATAATTCTATTCGTTGGCTACTAGTAGGGTTTTCTTTCCTAATTATTAGCCTTATTTTGTGGAACACCTATACTTTGATGCAAATTTTTAGAAAAGAAGAGCGTCATAAAATGGAACTTTGGGCTACAGCTCAAAAAACATTACAAAATGCAACAGATGAAACCGAAGTAGATTTGCCTCTACAAATACTAACCAATAATGAAACTATTCCTACAATACTATTAGATGAAAAAGACAATATATTGAGTTTTACCAATCTAGATGAAGCTCTATTTAAGAGCCCTAAAAAAACGAAACATCTTATTCTACAATTTAAACAAGCTAATAACAAAATTAATATTGAATACGACAAAGGAAAACGTCGCTATTTATATTATATGGACTCGGCGTTATTAAGCCAACTAAAATATTATCCTATAGCATTGATTACGATCATTGTGCTATTTGGTGCTTTAGTTTATAATTATTATAGAACCAATAAAATTTCAGCTCAAAGCAAACTCTGGGCGGGTATGGCCAAAGAAACAGCACATCAAATAGGTACACCGCTTTCATCACTAATGGGATGGGTCGAAATTATGAAAGCTGAGCAAGTAGATGAAATTATCGTTTCTGAAATTGAAAAAGATCTTTTTAGACTTCAAAACATAACGGAACGTTTTTCTAAAATAGGCTCTGAACCTAATTTAGAAAATAAAAATATTGTGGAAGAAACAAAATTAGTATACGATTATTTAGCTTCCCGATTTGAAGGACAAGTGAAATTTCAGTTTTTTTCGGCTGAACAAGATTTGTTTGTCAAAATAAATCCTACATTACATAGTTGGACAATAGAAAATTTAGTAAAAAATGCTGTAGATGCTATGCGAGGTAGAGGAGATATAGATCTAATTATAGTAAATGAAGATGATTATATTAAAATAAAAATATCCGATTCAGGTAAAGGCATTCCAAGAAATCATTTCAAAAAAATATTTGAGCCTGGTTTTACTACTAAAAAAAGAGGTTGGGGGCTTGGATTATCTTTGACTAAACGTATAGTAGAAGAATATCATAAAGGAAAAATAAAAGTTTTACATTCTGAAATTAACAAAGGAACGATCTTTCAAATTAGTTATAAAAAATGCGTCTAAGTTACTGGGAAATAAAAAATTGGTTTACAGCCGTTGATTTTGCCATAGTAGGCAGTGGAATCGTAGGTTTGCATACCGCTTTACGTCTGCGCGAACGATATCCTAACAGCAAAATACTTGTTTTAGAAAAAGGGAAACTCCCAGAAGGAGCTAGTACCAAAAATGCTGGGTTCGCTTGTTTTGGTTCTCTATCAGAGATTCTAGACGATCTAAAAACACATACAGAAGAAGAAGTTATTCAACTCGTAAAAAAACGTTGGAATGGATTACAACTACTACGTAAAAATTTAGGAGATGTTTCTATTGATTTAAAACGCTATGGTGGGTATGAATTATTTTTATCGGAAAATGAAGACTGTTATGAAGACTGTTTGCAAAAAATGCCATTTATAAATAATCTTCTTCGTCCTTTGTTTAAAGCAGATACTTTTGAAAAACAAACAAATCGTTTTAATTTTAAGAACATAAAAAAATATAGCCTATTTAATCCATTTGAGGCACAAATAGATACAGGCCAAATGATGCAAGCATTGTTAAAAAAAGGATTCGAAAATAATATTCTCATTTTAAATAATCAAACGGTTAAAAATTATGCAGACTTAGGGAATGAAGTAGAAGTAGAATTAGGGGATTATACCTTTAAAACCCAAAAACTACTCTTTGCAACCAACGGATTTGCTGAAAATTTAACAAATGGTGAAGTAAAACCTGCGAGAGCACAAGTACTCATAACTGAACCTATACCTAATTTAGAAATAAAAGGAACTTTTCATTTAGATAAAGGATATTATTATTTCAGAAATATAGACAATCGGATTTTATTAGGAGGAGGACGAAATTTAGATTTTATAGGTGAAACAACTATTTCACTGGATCAAACAGCTTTAATACAAAACAAATTGGAAGAATTATTAAAAACTGTAATTTTGCCACAAAATAAAGTAACCATTGCTCATCGTTGGAGCGGTATTATGGGAGTAGGCATTCACAAAAAACCAATAGTAAAATCGCTTTCAACAAATGTTTTTTGCGGGGTACGAATGGGAGGTATGGGTGTTGCCATAGGGAGTTTAATAGGACAAGAATTAGCGGATTTAATATAAATGACAACAAAAAAAAACATAAATAACAAAACAAATACAAAAACGAAGTCTAAAAAACCATCGTCTACTTTTACGACTAAGGTTAAATTGTTTTTATGGAAGTGTTTTTTGTATTTTAATGTAATCTCTATAGCTTTTGTATTTTTATTTAAATACATACCAGTACCTTTTACTCCTTTAATGATAATACGAGCAATAGAAAATAAAGCAGCTGGTAAAGAAGTTATCTTTTCACATGATTGGGTACCCATTGATGATCTATCCCTTAATTTACAAAAAGCCGTTATATCTAGCGAAGACGGTCTTTTTCTTCAACACAACGGATTTGATTTTTCTGCTATGAATAAAGCATTTAAAGGAAATCTAAAAGGAAAAAAATTAAAAGGAGGAAGCACCATATCACAACAAACAGCTAAAAACGTTTTTTTATGGCAAGGACGTAGTTACTTACGTAAAGCATTAGAAGCTTATTACACTGTTTTGATTGAATTAGTATGGGGTAAAAAACGCATTATGGAAGTTTATTTAAACAGCATCGAAATGGGGAATGGTATTTATGGAGCAGAAGCCGCATGTCAATACTGGTTTCACAAAAGCTCTAAAAGCCTCACAAAATACGAAGCTGCTTCAATAGCAGCCATATTACCAAGTCCAAGAAAATACAAAGCCGTTGGATCTTCTAACTATGTTGAAAAAAGAAAAAATAAAACCATCCGTGTAATGCGTCATATAGGAACTTTAGAATATTAAAAATTAAAGATAATTTTTCTAGTTCCTTTAAGTAATTATAAAGTGTTTTAATAAACCATATATTATGAGTCTATCCATAAAAAAAAGATATATTTTACCTGTACTTGCAGGAGGTTTTTTGTTTGTAGGAGCTAGTTTCAAAGAAGATTTTTTTGAAATAGCCAAGCAGATTGAAATTTTTACAACCTTATTTAAGACCGTTAATATGAATTATGTTGACCAAACAAATCCTGCTGAATTAATGGATAAGTCAATAAAAAGTATGTTAGCTGAATTAGATCCCTATACTGTTTATTTTAATGAAGCTGACGTAGTTCGCTTCAAAATAAATAATACAGGTGAATATACAGGTATAGGTGCCATGATTACCAGAAAAGAAGGTAGAACTTATATACGTGAACCTTATAAAGGTTATCCTGCAGACAAAGCGGGTTTAAAAGCAGGTGATGAAATCATTCAAGTTAATGATGTCATCCTTTCTGATTTTAAAGAAGATGTATCTCAATTACTCAAAGGGAGTAAGAATACCAAAATTTCCATACAATATAAAAGAAATAATGAACTCAAAACGACTCAATTACTTTTAGATGAAATAGATGTAAAAGCAGTTCCTTATTATGGTATGGCTGACTCTAAAACAGGTTATATCGTACTCTCACAATTTAATGCAAAAGCTTCCAGCGAAACACGCGAAGCATTAGAAAATTTAAAAGATCAAGGAGCCACTCAAATCATATTAGATCTTAGAGGTAATCCAGGTGGACTTTTACACGAAGCAGTCAATATATGCAATTTATTCGTTCCCGCTGGAGAGATCATTGTAACCACAAAATCTAAAATAGAAAAACACAATAACATCTACAAAACATCTAAGCAACCCGTAGATTTAGATATTCCTCTTGCTATCATTGTAGATGGTAAAAGTGCTTCCGCAAGTGAAATTGTTTCAGGCGCATTACAAGACCTAGACCGAGCAGTAATCATAGGTTCTAGAAGTTTTGGTAAAGGATTAGTTCAACGTCCTATTGATTTAACATACGGTACGCAACTAAAAGTAACGATTTCTAGATACTATACACCATCAGGACGTTGTATTCAAGCATTAGATTATTCAAAAAAAGATGCTAATGGTAAAGCTATACGTACAGATGCAAAAAATTATAATGCTTTTAAAACACGCAAAGGAAGAACAGTATATGATGGTGGAGGTATTCAACCTGATATTGAACTAGAAGAAAGTAAAACGAGTACTATAACTGATGCTTTAGTTAGAGGAGATGCTATTTTTATGTATGCTAATCAATACTATTATAAACATCCAAATTTAGGTAATTCAATCCCAAACTTAGGAGATACAGATTTTAGTGAATTTAAAAATTACTTGAAATCACAAAAATTTTCGTTTGATACTAAAACCGATTTAGCTCTTAAATCCGTTTTAGAACAAGCTAAAAAAGAAAAAATAGAGGGGCAAATTAAAACCCAATATGAGGCTTTGCAACAAGCTTTACAGAAAACAGATGAGGTAGAATTAGATAAGAATAAAAATGAAATTATAAATTTATTAAAAGACGAACTCATCAAAAGGTACCAATATAAAGAAGGTCTTTATCAATACTATGCAAAAAATAATAGCGTTATAAGAAAAGCTACTGATTTGTTAAACAACTCAGTACAGTACAAACAAATTTTATTAAAATAAAAAAGATTCGTTTGCCTATTATAAGAAATCAAAATGGGGAACTTTTATTATTTTTGTAAATAAATGTCAATTTGACATTCTTTAAAAATGGCTTAAAATTTGTAGTTTTATTAAAAAAATAAAATCATGATAGGATATTATATTTTACTTGGAGGTATTGCCCTTGTAAGTTGGTTGGTAAGTAACCGTTTACAAAATAAATTTGAGTATTATTCAAAAGTACATTTGCGAAATGGACTAAGTGGTGCCGAAATTGCAGAAAAAATGCTCCATGATCATGGGATTTATGATGTGAAAGTAATTTCTACACCAGGTAGATTAACGGATCATTATAATCCAGTAGATAAAACGGTAAATCTATCAGAAGCAGTGTATAATCAAAGAAATGCGGCGGCGGCGGCTGTAGCGGCTCATGAGTGCGGTCACGCGGTTCAACATGCAACGGCATATAGTTGGTTAGCAATGCGTTCTAAAATGGTACCGATGGTAAATGTATCCTCTTCTATATCTCAATGGTTGATTATGGGCGGTTTGATTTTAGGAATTGCTTCTAAAGGATTATCAATAGGATATATTGTAGCTTTAATAGGTTTAGCTTTAATGACTATAGCAACTGCTTTTTCGTTAATTACATTACCTGTAGAATATGATGCAAGTAATCGAGCACTGGCTTGGTTAAAAAACAAAAATATGGTAAGTCAACAAGAATATGAAGGGGCAGAAGATTCTTTAAAATGGGCAGCTAGGACTTATTTAGTGGCAGCTATTGGTGCAGTAGCTTCTATGTTGTACTGGGCAATGCAAGTATTTGGTAGGAGAGATTAATTTTTTAAAAGTAAAAGATTTATAAATGCCTTAGAAGTAAAAAACTTTTAAGGCATTTTTTATTAATTTATAATTGTATTTGTCTTTCTATTTGTTGATCTAAGGATATAAAAGTTTCAGTTCTAGAAACACCCTCTATAAATTGAATTTTGGTATTTAATAATTGCATTAAATGTTCATTGTCACGACAGATCATCTTTATTAAAATACTCCAATTACCTGTAGTATAATGACACTCCAATACTTCTGGAATTTTACGTAACTCCTTAACAGCTTCTGAATTTCGCGCGGCGCGATCTAGGTATATTCCTACAAATGCCATAGTGCTATATCCTAAGACTTTTGTATTAACAATAAACTTTGAACCCGAAATGACTTTAGCTTCCTCTAATTTTCGTAATCTTTGATGAATAGCTGCTCCTGAAATTCCTATTTTATTAGCAATCTGTAAAATAGGCTTACGAGCATCGTCCATTAAATAACGCAAGATTTCTTTGTCTATACCGTCAATTTCAATTTGTAAGTGATTTATTCGCATGGATTTAAAATTGAAAATCGAAAGTTAACTTTTGTTTTTAAATAAAACAATAAAACTAAATATTATTCGGTCTTGAAACTTATGAATACAGCCCAAAGCATCCTGTTTACTAGGTGCTTTTTGTCTTATGGCCGAACAAAATTAGAGCGAACTAGATATAAAAAATCACCCATCGAAAAGAATGGGTGACTTAAAAATAAGTAGGAGGGTAGATTAATTATATCCTTTGTATGGAACTTCTTTTTCATTAAAAATAACTCCATATTCCTCTAACTCTTTTAGTATAGGTATATAAACTTCTTTTTTAATTGGTAATTGCACGCCAGGTGTGGTAATATTCCCATTTAAGATTTGTAAAGTAGCCATTGCTACAGGCAAACCTACCGTTTTAGCCATAGCAGTATAAGTCTGATCATCGCCTATGCAAACCATCGTAGCATCTATTTGTTTGAGCTGACCATTTAATTCATAACCAAACTTATGATACATCACAATCATATCTTTATCATTTGATTGTAATGTCCATGAATCAGTTAATATTTTTTCTAAAGCTTGTGCTGGTGTAGCGTTCTTAATACCTAATGTTTTTTGACTATTAAATAAGTCCAATTCCACAAGTTTGTCCCACATTACATCGTCTTGATCTATTTTTAATTGATGACGTAATTTTATTTCAACGGAGTCACTAGCATGGTATGGCAAAAATAGATTTACAAAATCACGATAGCTCATTTTTTCAGAATCATCAATTACATAAGAATCATCTGTCATACCCAGTTGGACAAACATATCCCATGCTTTAGAATAGCCTACACGACGGATAGTTCCTCTATAAAGAGTTAAAGCATCATCTAAATTATAGATGCTTTTATATTTTAGTGAATCTCGATTAGCGTATCCTTCAAAACGCCCAAATCCATCAATTTCTAGAAATTCCGTTCTACGAAATAATTTATTATACGGAATGTACTTGTAAGTTCCTTCTTGTATGAATTTGGCAGCTCCACCTTGACCTGCTAACACAACATTTCTAGGAGCCCAAGTAAATTTATAATTCCAAAGGTTAGAGTCATTTTCAGGAGCTACTAATCCACCACAAAATGATTCAAAGAGTATTGTTTTACCTCCTTGTTCGCGGATTTCATCTAATACTTTCATCGCACTCATGTGATCTATACCAGGATCTAATCCTACTTCATTCATGAATACTAAACCATTTTTTTTTGCCTGTTCATCTAAAGCTTGCATGGCATCACTAATGTATGAAGCGGTAACCATGTGTTTTTTGTATACAATACAATCTTTTGCTACCTCAATATGCATATGAGCAGGAAGCATTGAAATTACTATGTCCGCTTTTTGAATTTCAACTTGTCGCTGATTTGCATCATGAATATCTAAAGCAATAGGCGTTGCGTTCTTATGACCCAATGTTTTACGTTGTGCTAATTCTAATGACAAATCACCTATGGTAAGATGTAAATTTTCGCTTTCAGATTTTTCTAAAAGGTATTTTATTAAAGAAGAAGCAGAACGACCTGCTCCGATAATTAGTACATTTCTCATTTTTAGTTTGGTAAAAAATCACACAAATGTAATCAAATGTTGTTTTTTCAAAAACGAAATAGGTAAAATATATAGTTTTTTTTGAGAAGACTGTGGTAAATTTGGAAAAAAATTCAATAAAATGGACAAGAAAATTCTATTAGCAGCTTTGCTCTTTGGGGCAGTTTCAATTATTCTGGGAGCTTTTGGAGCGCATGCCCTTAAAAAAACCTTGGATTCAGATCAATTAGTTTCTTTTGAAGTAGGGGTGCGTTATATGATGTATCATGCTTTATTTTTACTGTTTTTAGCTACAACCAATGTGTTCTTACCTGAACAAAAAAATATAATTTTTAATTTGGTAGTATTAGGAATATTGTTTTTTTCTGTTTCCATTTTCCTTCTTTCTACACAGTCTATCACAAGTTTTAATTTAAAATTCCTAGGGCCTATAACGCCTGTAGGAGGAATATTGTTAATATCTGCTTGGGTTCTGGCATTTTATTACATTTTTACAAAAAAAATCTAAACTGTGAGTCTATTTAAATAATATTTATACTTTTGTCGTTAAAATTGAACACACACATCATAAATTTTATGGAAGCATACACACCACCTACGAAAACGATTTCGTTAGAAAAGTACGGAATTAGTGGCGTTAAAGAAATTGTATATAATCCTACATACGAATTGTTGTATCAGGAAGAATTAAGCCCTGAATTAGAAGGTTACGAAAAAGGGCAGTTAACTGAATTGGGGGCAGTTAATGTAATGACAGGTGAGTTTACAGGTCGTTCTCCTAAAGATAAATATATTGTTAAAGATGCTGTAACAGAAGATACTATTTGGTGGACTTCTGAAAAGGCTGTAAACGATAACAAGCCTATTAGTACTGATACTTGGAATGCTTTAAAGCAAAATACAATTGAACAATTATCAGGAAAAAGACTTTTTGTAGTTGATACTTTTTGCGGGGCCAATGAAAACACACGATTAAAAGTTCGTTTCATTGTAGAAGTTGCATGGCAGGCGCATTTTGTGAAAAATATGTTTATTCGTCCAACAGAAGAAGAGTTAGCTGATTATGGCGAACCTGATTTTGTAGTAATGAATGCCTCAAAACGCGGTTTTGCAGATTATAAAACGCACGGGCTGAATTCTGAAGTTTACATTGCTTTTAACCTAACAGAAAAAATCCAACTAATTGGAGGGACTTGGTATGGTGGAGAAATGAAGAAAGGTTTGTTTTCAATGATGAACTACTATTTACCCTTACAAGGGATGGCTTCTATGCACTGTTCAGCAAATAAAGGAAAAGACGGCGATGTTGCCGTATTCTTTGGTTTGTCAGGAACAGGAAAAACTACTTTATCTACAGATCCTAAACGTGAATTAATTGGAGACGATGAGCATGGATGGGATAATGACGGTGTTTTTAACTTTGAAGGAGGTTGTTATGCAAAAACAATTGATTTAAGTAAAGAAAACGAACCAGATATTTACGGCGCCATCAAACGCGATGCTTTGTTAGAAAACGTGACGGTTGATGCGGATGGTAAAATTGATTTTAAAGATGGTTCTGTAACACAAAACACACGTGTTTCATATCCTATTTATCATATTAATAATGTTGTAACTCCAGTATCAAAAGCAGGTCATGCTACTAAGGTAATATTTTTAACAGCAGATGCTTTTGGTGTAATGCCTCCCGTTTCTAAGTTAACTCCTGAACAAACAAAATATTATTTCTTGTCAGGATTTACAGCTAAATTAGCAGGAACTGAAAGAGGAGTAACACAACCAGAGCCAACTTTTTCAGCGTGTTTTGGTAAGGCGTTCTTGTCTTTGCATCCTACAAAGTATGGGGAAGAATTGGTGAAGAAAATGGAAGAACACAATGCTAAGGCCTATATGGTAAATACAGGGTGGAATGGTACAGGTAAACGTATTTCTATTAAAGACACACGTGCTATCATTGATGCTATTTTAGATGGTTCTATTGAAAATGCAGAAACAACCGTTGTACCAGTATTTAATTTTGAAGTTCCTACAGCATTACATGATGTTAATTCTGAAATTTTAGATCCTCGTAATACGTATGTTGATGCTTCAGAATGGCAAACTAAAGCAGAGGATTTAGCAGGAAGATTTATTAAAAACTTTGTACAATATACAGATAATGAAGAAGGCGAACGTTTAGTAGAAGCGGGACCCCAATTATAAAACAAGAATATCTAAAACAAGACGGGCTTTCCTAAAGGAAAGCCCGTCTTGTTTAGAATACATATTTTTGAATTTATTTTTCAGAATACTTATGAATAATTTCTTCAAAAACAAATAATAAATCTTGATAATTATCTAATGTAACCAATTGGTTACGATACTCCTTAAAATGAGGAACTCCTTTAAAATAATTGGTGTAATGACGACGCATTTCTACAATACCCACACGTTCACCTTTCCATTCAATAGACCATGTTAAATGGTTTTTAGCTGCTTCTACTCGATCTGTAATATTAGGTAAGTTTAATAATTCGCCAGTAGTAAAATAATGTTTAATCTCATTAAAAATCCAAGGATATCCAATAGCAGCACGACCAATCATAATGCCATCTAACCCATAAGTATTTTTGTATTCTAATGCTTTTTCCGCGGAATCAATATCACCATTACCAAAAATAGGTATTTTTATTCGTGGGTTGTTTTTTACACGTGCAATGTGTGACCAATCGGAATGACCTTTATACATTTGTGCACGCGTACGTCCGTGAATAGTTAAAGCCTGAATACCTACATCTTGTAATCGCTCAGCTACTTCATCAATATTGATAGAAGCATCATCCCAACCCAAACGAGTTTTAACCGTTACAGGTAGATTTGTGCTATTTACAACGGCTTTGGTTAAACGTACCATCAAGTCAATATCTTTTAAAACGCCTGCGCCAGCTCCTTTACAGACTACTTTTTTTACTGGACAACCAAAGTTGATGTCTAATAAATCAGGTTGCACGGTTTCTACTATTTTAGCACTCATGGCCATCGCCTCTTCATCTCCACCAAAAATTTGGATGCCTACCGGGCGTTCATAATCAAATATGTCAAGTTTTTGACGGCTTTTAATAGCATCACGAATTAGTCCCTCACTAGAAATAAATTCAGAGTACATCAAATCAGCACCATGCATCTTACACAAGCGACGAAAAGGAGGGTCACTCACGTCTTCCATAGGAGCTAATAACAAAGGAAAATCAGGTAGCTCTATATTGCCTATTTTAACCATCGGTCTATATTTTGGTGCAAAATTACAAAATAATGAGAACATACTTTAACTTAAAGTATGATTAGGTTCTAAGCATTTTTTGAAAATTCAGATTAAATTTTAAATTTATTTATCTGAAGATCTAAAGGTAAATTATATGTCTTTAATCTAGATCATGTATTAGAAAATTATTGCAGATAAAAAGGACTTTAAATCTGAAAACACTCAATTTTTATTTTTTTATTTTCATCAAAAAGTCTAATGTATATAGTTTAGGTTAAAACTTTAAATATCAAATAAATTAGGTTTTTGTACATCGTGTTTTTAAATAAAAATAATGTTTTGTCTATTTTATATGATATTATTGAATTATGATAGAAGAAGTAATGCCTAATTTTCTGTAAAAACACAAAGAAAAGGATAGGATTAATAAATGAATTTGTAATTCTAGTTGAGATATATGAATTTGATTATATTTGCATATTAAAGATTCCGCAATTTTTTGGAAGGTAAGAACGATGAAGAAAATTAGAAATTTTTGCATTATTGCACATATTGACCATGGTAAAAGTACCTTGGCTGACCGTTTATTAGATGCCACGCAAACTGTAACGGCACGTGAAGCGCAAGCGCAGTTGTTAGATAATATGGATTTAGAGCGCGAACGTGGGATTACCATTAAAAGTCATGCCATCCAAATGGAATACAATTATAAAGGAGAACAATACATCTTAAATTTAATTGATACGCCAGGACACGTGGATTTTTCCTATGAAGTTTCACGCTCAATTGCTGCTTGTGAAGGTGCTTTATTGATTGTAGATGCGGCACAAAGTATACAAGCGCAAACAATTTCTAATTTATACTTAGCATTAGAGAATGACTTAGAAATTATTCCTGTATTGAATAAGGTAGATTTGCCAAGTGCTAACCCAGAGGAAGTAAGTGATGATATAGTAGAATTACTAGGATGTAAATTAGAAGATATCATTCATGCTTCTGGAAAAACAGGATTTGGTGTGGATAAAATCTTAGAAGCTATAGTAGAGCGTATTCCTGCTCCAGAAGGAAATCCAGAAGAGCCTTTACAAGCATTAATTTTTGACTCGGTATACAATCCGTTTAGAGGTATTGAAGTTATTTTCCGAGTAAAAAATGGCGAAATTAAAAAAGGTCAAAAAATTAAATTCATGGCTACAGGCAATGAATATTTTGCGGATGAAATAGGTACTTTAAAACTAAACCAAGTTCCTAAAAACGTTGTTTCTACAGGCGATGTTGGGTACTTAATTTCTGGAATCAAAGAAGCTAAAGAAGTTAAGGTAGGGGATACTATTACAGATGCTAAAACACCTACTACTAATATGATTCACGGTTTTGAAGATGTGAAACCCATGGTTTTTGCTGGAATTTATCCAGTAGATACAGAAGATTATGAAGAATTGCGTGCCTCAATGGAAAAGTTGCAGCTAAATGATGCTTCATTAGTTTTTGCTCCCGAAAGTTCAGCAGCCTTAGGGTTTGGCTTCCGTTGTGGTTTCTTAGGTATGTTACACATGGAAATCATTCAAGAGCGTTTAGAACGTGAATTTAATATGACTGTAATTACTACAGTACCTAACGTTTCGTATTTAGCTTATACAAAAAAAGACCCTGAAACAGCATTTATTGTTAACAACCCTTCGGATTTGCCAGAACCGTCTAAATTAGATAGAGTTGAGGAACCATTTATAAAAGCAACCATTATTACAAAATCGGATTTTGTGGGTAATGTTATGAGTTTATGTATTGAAAAAAGAGGACAAATTACAAATCAGACTTATTTGACTCCTGAGCGTGTTGAATTAAATTTTGATATGCCGTTAGCTGAAATCGTTTTTGACTTCTATGATCGCTTAAAAACGGTCTCTAAAGGGTATGCTTCTTTTGATTATCATCCTATCGGAATGCGTACCTCTAAGTTAGTTCGTTTAGATGTATTATTAAACGCACAGAATGTAGATGCCTTATCTGCCTTAATTCATGAAGATAATGCGTATCATATTGGTAAAAAAATGTGTGAAAAATTAAGAGAGTTAATCCCACGTCAGCAATTTGAAATTCCTATTCAAGCTGCTATTGGAGCTAAGATTATTGCTCGTGAAACCATTAAAGCTTTGCGTAAAGACGTAACCGCTAAATGTTATGGAGGTGATATATCACGTAAACGTAAACTTCTTGAAAAACAAAAACAAGGTAAGAAGCGTATGCGTCAAGTAGGAAATGTAGAAATTCCACAATCAGCATTTATGGCAGTATTAAAATTAAATGATTAATAAGAAGAATAATTTATAATCAAAAGGCGATCAGAAATGATTGCCTTTTTTTGTATTAATGATTTTTAAAGAAGGATGTAAATTATAGTTATAAAATCATCTTAGTGATCTTTTAGAGATTTTAAAAGATTTGTGTTTAATATTCTGATGTATCTTTTGCCTCCCCCATGTTCTATATTAGGAAAAGGGAGAAAGTAAAAAGGCACGGAATTTTTTTGACATAGCTGTGGTTTTACATGGAAGGGAAAAATGGAGTGCTTTTCTATTCAAATCCATTTTTATCTGTAATCCATTTCTAATGCGTAATCTGAGGTTAAAATCAGGGTATAAAAAACCCAAGTTAAAAATTTTTAACTTGGGTTTTTAAAAGGTATAAATAAGTTTATTATTCTTTATCTTTATTAAGCTTACTATTTTTTTTGCCGTATATAAAGTATATAATGATGCCCAATGCCATCCAAATAACTAAACGCATCCAGCTTTCAAGTGGTAACGAATACATTAAATACAAACAAACCAAAATACCTGCAATAGGAACGAATGGTACTAATGGAGTCTTAAACGCTCTTGGAATATCTGGCATTTTAACACGCATTACCAGTACGCCAATACATACCAAAACAAAGGCTAAAAGGGTACCAATACTTACCATGTGACCTAAATCGGATACAGGAACAAAACCAGCAAAAACACTCACAAAAAGTAAGAAAAAGATATTTGTTTTCCAAGGAGTTCTGTATTTAGGGTGAATAGTACTGAAAAACTTTGGTAATAAGCCGTCATTACTCATTGTGTAAAACACGCGACTTTGTCCCATTAGCATAACTAACATTACAGAGGTATAGCCAGCTAATACAGCAACTATAAGACCTGTTTGCAAGAATGTATAAGGGGTTTTTGAAAACGCAGTGGCAGCTGGTTTCGCATCTCCAGCAAATTCATGATAAGGTACTAAACCAGTCATAACATGTGCAAAAAGAACATATAATATTGTACAAACAATCAAGGAACCTAATATACCTATTGGCATGCCTTTTTGTGGGTTTTTTGCTTCTTGTGCTGCTGTAGATACAGCATCAAAGCCTATAAAAGCAAAGAATACAGTTGCAGCACCAGCAGCAATACCTGACCATCCAAATTGACCTTTTACACCTGTGTTTTCAGGGATATATGGACTATAATTGTCAGGGTTGATGTAATTCCAGCCTAATATGATGAAAAGTATTACAACAGCAACTTTTAGAATCACTAAGAAATTATTTAAATTGGCAGATTCTTTTGTTCCTCTAATTAATAGTAAGGAAAGTAATGAAACTACAAGAACAGCAGGTAAATTTATAACGCCCCCTTCTATGACTGTACCATCGCTTAATTTTAGAGTTTCCCAAGGTGAACATATTAAGCTATGAGGTAAATGAATTCCAAATTTATTTAATAATTCTAGAAAATATCGTGACCAACTTACGCCCACTGTTGCAGCACCTAATGCGTATTCTAAAACTAAATCCCAGCCAATGATCCAAGCCATGAATTCACCCATAGTAGCATAAGAATAAGTATATGCACTTCCTGCAACTGGAATCATTGAAGCAAATTCAGCATAACATAGTCCAGCAAAAGCACAACCAATTGCAGCTAAAACAAAAGACAGAGTCACAGCAGGGCCTGCATTTTCAGCAGCGGCAATACCTGTTAGCGAAAATAGTCCTGCCCCTATAATTGCTCCAATTCCTAAGGCAACTAAGGCACCCGAAGACAGAGTTCTTTTTAGACCTTTTTCTGAATCAGAAGCTTCAGCTAATAAAAGATCAATAGATTTTCTTTTCCAAATAGACATAAAATTTAAAAGTTTGGTTTATATCGTTCCAAAAATAGCTTTTTTAGAAATAATAAACGAATAAAAATGAATTTTATAAATATCTTTAACATAAAAATTAAAAATAAAATCCTACGCTAAAGAAAGTATAATGATTGGTGGTTTCAGGAGACCAAGAATGTTTGATTTCAATGGGACCAATAAGAGTCTCTAATCCATAGCCTAAAGCATATCCTGTATAGTCTGGTTTTGTAATCCATTCGCCATTATTGAATATTTTTTTTCCAACATTTGAAAAATTCGCAGTAAAGTTAAGATGATGTTTTTTATAAAATATATAATCACAACTCAAACTTCCTTTTACATAACTATCGCCACTTTTTGATAAAAAATCATATCCTAAAAAAGGTCTAAAATTTCCAAAATGATGAAATCCATAACCTCCTAATACAAAATCATTAATGTTATTGAGTTTTTTGCCAATGGTAAATCCTCCTTCTGATTGTATTTTTATTGAAAAATGATTCCAAAACGTTTTTACGTATGCCATATCTGCCATAAATAATGAAGCTTTTTCAAAATCGCCTGAATAATTTGATGAATGAAAAATACTATTGATATCACCAAAAAAGTACCAACCCGATTTCGGAAAATATTTGTTATCGAACGAGTCAAACCTCATAAAGCCTATTGCGCTCAAATAATGGCTTTTATCTAATTGAGGAGAGAGAGAACCTGTTGAGTTGGATGTTATATCTATGTATTTGTGCTCTATTCCAGCACCAATTAAAAATTTTTGAGCAAAAATAGTTTGTAAATATGTTTTGTTTGATACTGATTTGTAGTTAATGTCTATTGAATTTCTATTGAAATGATTCATTAATTTATTTCCTTTGAAATCTACGAGACTAGTTCTGCTAAATTGATCGTAATTGCTTTTGATACCAAAACTCCAACGATATCCGTTATCAATGTAATAATCAAGGTTAAAACGGGTATTATCTCCTAGTATTAAATCGAAAGAGGCCACATCGTTTTTAAAAATCAAATTTTTTTGTGTAACATTAAATAATATTCCTGATTTAAAAATATTGTCATAATGCAAACCTAATTTAAGGTAGGTTTTTATAGGATTATCGACTACATTAATAATCAAATCATCTTTATTGTTATTTTTTATAAATTGATATGTAATAGAAGTGAAATTTTGTGTGGCATTTAGATTATTCAATCCTGAATGCAACTGATTATAAGTAATTTTGTTTTCAGGAAGAAAACGTAATTTTCCCAAAAAATAACTTCGAGTATAATTTTTAGAACCTTCAATACCTATACCGTTTATGTCTAATGTATTTTCTTTTTCCTTTTTGGTTACAGATGGAATATGTATACCTAACGTTTTTAATTTTTCCCAATGAGGTTTGCAGGCATCTACTCCTGTTTGTATAATTTCTTTGCCTTCTTCAAAAGAAATAACGGAATAAGGTTTGATATTAGGTTTGATGTATAAGTCAATTAATTGTTTTTTCTTTTCAATGCTTTGTAATGTACTAAAGTTTGATATTTGAGATAGTACATCCGTTGCCCCACTAATATCATCAATGTTTTTTAGATTATCTTGTACATCTATAGCTATAATTATATCGGCTCCCATTTTTTTAACTTCTTCAACAGGAAAATTATTTGTTACCCCTCCATCTATATAAAAACGATTGTCTATTTGTACAGGAGAATATAAAGAGGGAAAGGCACCACTTGCGGATAAACATAATGGCAGGATTCCTTTTTTTAAAACTATTTCTTGACCCGTTTCTAAATCAGTAGTGATACATAAAAAGGGGATTTTTAATAAACTAAAATCCGTAATATGTCGGTATGGGTGAGTTAATTTGCTAATCAAGTTGAAGTTGTAAAGCCCTTTTGAAATTCCTTTAGGAACCGATATTTTTAATTTTTGAAAAGGAAGTGTTACAGCATATACTTCATTGTTGTATTTTTCATAAAAAGTTTGATTGTCTCTAGGTATTCTGTCTCGTAATATAGAGTCAGGATCTGTTTCACTAAAGATAGAGTCAAGTTCGTGTGCTGTATATCCACAAGCATATAGTCCACCTATAATAGCCCCCATACTTGTACCTCCTATATAATCTATTTTGATGCCTGCTCTTTCAATTTCTTTTAATGCGCCAATATGCGCCAGTCCTTTAGCTCCGCCACCGCTTAGAACAAGACCAATTTTAGGTTTTTTGTTGAGTTCTTGTGCGGAAAGAGTTGTGTTAAAAAGAATAAGATAAGTAATGAACCCCAAATAATACGAGAATATACTTGCTAAACGACTAGCAGATTTTAGATTAGGCATATAGCTATTTTTTAGTATAAAAGTCGTGAATTTTTTTGGCTTTTGAAAGCCCTATAACATCAGAAATTTCTTTTTCTGTTGCTTCTTTAATCCTTTTTACACTTTTAAAATGTTTTAGCAGTATTTCTCTTGTTTTTTCGCCTATTCCTGGAATTAGTTCTAATTCTGATTGTATTGCATTTTTGCTTCGTTTATCTCTATGAAAGGTAATGCCAAATCGATGAGCTTCATTTCGCAAATGTTGGATGGTTTTTAGTGTTTCTGATTTTTTATCAAGATATAAAGGAATGGAGTCTCCAGGATAAAAAATTTCTTCTAATTTTTTAGCAATACCTATTATAGCTATTTTTCCTCTTAGCCCTAAATCATCTAAACTTTTTAAAGCAGAAGAGAGTTGACCTTTTCCTCCATCTATAATGATAAGTTGAGGCAAGGGTTCTTGTTCTTCTAACAGGCGTTTGTATCTTCTGTACACTACCTCTTCCATAGAAGCAAAATCATTAGGACCTTCTACTGTTTTGATATTAAAATGGCGATAATCTTTTTTGCTAGGTTTCCCGTTTTTAAAGACAACACAGGCGGAAACAGGATTAGTACCTTGTATGTTAGAATTGTCAAAGCATTCTATATGGCGGGGTTCAATGCTTAGACGCAGATCTTTTTGCATCTGTGCCATTAGTCTGTTAGTATGTCTTTCGGGATCTACGATTTTAATTTGTTTGAGTTGATCTAAACGGTAATATTTAGCATTGCGTTCTGAAAGGTCTAAAATTTGTTTTTTATCACCGGATTTAGGAATTGTTACGGTTATTTTATCCCCTAAATTTACTTCAAAAGGAGCAATGATTTCTTTGGCATTTAAATGAAAACGTTCACGTAATTCAATAATACCCAATTCTAAAAGTTCTGAATCGGTTTCTTCTAATTTTTTCTTAATTTCCATAGTGTGAGATCGAACAATAGCACCATGTGATATTTGTAAAAAATTAATGTAAGCCATTGCTTCATCAGAAATAATTGAAAAGACATCCAGATTAGTGATTTTAGGATTTAATATAGTTGATTTAGCTTGATAATTTTCTAAAACTTCTATTTTTTCTTTTATTTTTTGAGCTTCTTCAAATTGCAAGTCCATAGCCAAATCTTGCATCATTTTCTTGAAGTCACGTAATGAATCTTTAAAATTTCCTTTTAAAATCTCTCGAATAGCATTTACTTGTTCGTGATAACGAACTTGTGTTTCATAACCTTCACACGGGCCTTTGCAATTACCTATATGATACTCGAGACAAACTTTGAATTTTCCAGATCTAATATTAGATTGGCTCAAATCATAACTACAAGTACGTAAGGGATAAAGTTCTTTGATGAGTTCTAAAATAGTATTTACTGTTTTAAAACTTGTATAAGGGCCAAAATATTCGGATCCATCTTTAATCATTCTTCTTGTAGGGAATATTCTGGGAAAAGCTTCATTTTTAATGCAAATCCAAGGATAGGTTTTGTCATCTTTTAGGTTGATGTTATAACGAGGTTGTAGTTTTTTTATCAGATTGTTCTCTAGTAGCAAAGCATCTGTTTCGGTTGGAACTACGATGTGTTTAATTTCGGTGATTTTTTTTACTAAAACATTAATTCTTGCTGTGTCATGTGTTTTTGTAAAATAAGAAGAAACTCGTTTCTTTAAATTTTTTGCTTTTCCAACATATAAAATCTTTCCTTCTTTATCAAAGTATTGATAGACACCTGGTTGATCAGGGAGTGTTTGAATTTGAAGTTCAAGTGAAGAGCTCATACGGGTAGTTTAGTATATGAAAAACAAACAAATTTAATTTATTTTCTGTTAAATTTGTCTTATGAATAAAAAAGACCTTCGAGAAAAGTATAAAACATTGCGTAAATCACTTGTTTTTGATGAAATTATGAATGATAGTTTGAGTATAGCTAATCATTGTTTAGATTTACCCATTTGGGACAAAACGTATTTTCATCTTTTTTTACCTATTGAAAAACAAAAAGAAATTAATACTGAATTTATCCTTCAGATTTTATCAGGTAGGGATAAAGAAGTGGTAGTTTCTAAATCTAATTTTGAGACTAGGGAAATGACTCATTATCTTTTAACGGATAATACACAGTTTCAAGTGAATGATTATGGTATTCCTGAACCAGTAGAAGGTATAGAGGTTCCTGTTTCTAAAATAAATGTAGTCTTTGTTCCTTTATTAGCGTATGATAAGAAAGGAAATCGTGTAGGTTATGGAAAAGGATTTTATGATCAATTCTTATCAGTTTGTAAACCTGAAACAATAAAAATAGGACTTTCTTATTTTGATCCCGAGGAGTTAATATCTGATGTTAGTACTTCTGATATTGTGTTAGATTATTGCGTAACACCATTTGGTGTAATACAATTTAAATAAAAAAGGTGTCCAAAAAACAAAAAATCAATGCTTTGTTTATTGCTCCAACTCTAGTTGGTATTTCATAATCAATATGGTTTGATTTGATGTGCCTTGTTCGAGCCTCTCTTTTGTGGGAAAGACAAGAATTTTTGGTTTTCGGACACCCTTTTTGTTTTATTTATTTTGCTTCGTTATAACGTTTGGTTACTTCTGCCCAATTAATTACATTAAAAAAAGCTTCCATATAATCAGGACGACGGTTTTGATAGTTTAGGTAATAAGCATGTTCCCACACGTCCATTCCTAAGATTGGTGTGCCGCCACAACCTATACCTGGCATTAATGTATTGTCTTGGTTAGCTGTTGCACAAACCTCTAATTTGCCTTCTTTTACACATAACCAAGCCCATCCTGAGCCGAATTGTGTAGCACCCGCTTTTGTAAAAGCCTCTTTAAATGCACCAAAACTTCCAAAAGCTGAATCAATGGCTTCTGCTAATTCGCCTGTAGGCTCTCCACCACCATTTGGAGACATCACAGTCCAGAATAAGTTGTGATTGTAAAAACCACCTCCATTATTACGAATGGCAGCTTTTGTCATATCTAAATTTTTCAGAATTTCTTCTATTGACTTACCTTCTAATTCAGTGCCAGCAATAGCTGCATTTAAATTAGTGGTGTAAGCATTATGGTGTTTTGTATGGTGGATTTCCATAGTTCTCGCATCAATATGAGGTTCTAACGCATCGTATGCGTAAGGTAATTGCGGTAATTCAAATGCCATAATATTATTGTTTTAAATAAATTAATAAATGTGAATTCAAAATTAATCAATTAACTTTGGATAAGGAAATAGTTAGTGATTATTTCTCTAAAAATGTTATTTAACTATTTGTTTTTTATCGCTTTATATATTTGTAAAATTAGAATATAAAAAGTATTCTTTGTAATTTTTTTTTAATGACTAAACAAAATTCCGCTTTCACCATTTATAACGCATCAGCAGGAGCAGGTAAAACGTATACCTTGGTTAAAGAATATTTGAAAATCATTTTATTATCATCTAAAGAAGATGCGTATCGAAATATTTTAGCCATCACTTTTACCAATAAAGCGGTTCATGAAATGAAAAGCAGAATTGTAAATAGCCTTTTTGATTTTACCAGTGATAATCCAGCTCCTAAAACACTTGATCTGATGCAAGACATTGCTATTGATACAGGATTAAGTCTGAATCAAATTACAACAAAAGCACAGACAATTATTAAAAACCTAATTCATAATTATGCCGCTTTTGATATTTCAACGATTGACAAGTTTACACATAAAGTAATCCGTTCGTTTGCAATTGATTTGAATTTACCCATGACTTTTGAGGTTTCTTTAGATACAGATAATTTACTTCAAGAAGCCGTAGACGCCATAGTAGCGCAAGCAGGTAATGATCCAGAATTAACTAAGTTGTTAGTTGATTTTACAATGGAAAAGACAGATGATGATAAATCTTGGGATGTGTCCAATGAAATTTTTAATACAGGAAAATTAATTACTAATGAAAACAGTCGAGAAGAAATAGCTCTACTAAAAGACAAATCTATTCAAGACTTTGTAGTGCTAAGAAATCGTTTGTTAGAACAATGTGAACGGATTCTTCAAGAAACAAGGAGTCAAGCAGCTTTATTGTTAGAATGGATTGAAAACAAAGGAATTGATTTAAAATCATTTTCAGCAGGACATTTTCCAAAACACATACAAGGAATTGCAGAAGGAAAATTTAATCCAAGTAATAAAACCTATCATGAATTTGATGATATAAAAATTAATAAAGCAGCTAAAGATAAAACACTTATAGAATCTTGTATTCCTGAATTATTAAAAGTTTTAGAAGGTATTTATAATCAATTTCAAAAGAAAGATCTATATGATGCTTTTCTAAAAAATATTACTCCCTTATCTTTATTAAATACGGTTAGTAATCAATTAAAAAGTATACAAGAAGACCAACAAATCTTGTCAATTGCAGAATTTAATAAACTAATTAATGAACAAATTCAGAACCAACCTGCACCCTTTATATACGAACGTTTGGGAGAAAAATACAAACATTTTTTTATAGACGAGTTTCAAGATACATCTGAAATGCAATGGCAAAATCTAATTCCTTTGATAGATAACGCTCTTTCAAGTGAAGATTTGCAAGGGGTACGAGGATCGTTACTTCTAGTGGGCGATCCCAAGCAGTCTATTTATCGTTGGAGAGGCGGAAAAGCAGAACAGTTTATCAGTTTAGCCCATCAAACCAATCCTTTTAGTAATAAAGACAAAAGGGTGGTAGATTTAGATACCAATTATAGAAGTTGCGAAAACATAATTTACTTTAATAACGCCTTTTTTAAACATTTATCTTCCAAGTTTGAGGAAGATTCTTATAAAGACTTATATGAAAACAAAAGTTTTCAGAAAACTAAAAATAAAAAAGGAGGTTTTGTAAGTATTCATTTTTTACCTAAAGCAACAGATATAAACTTAGACGATGAGGAAGAAATCTCGCAAGATGATTTGTATCTAAAGAAGACTTGGCAAACTATTTTAGAAATTCAACAAAAAGGATACTCTTATAATGAAATAGTTATTTTGGTTAGAAGTAACAATAAAGGTGTTTTGTTAGCTAATTATTTAACCAAACAAGATATACCTGTTATTTCTTCAGAAAGTTTATTACTCGAAACAGCTTCGGAAGTACAGTTTTTGTTAAATATGCTTCGTTATCTTACCAATACAAAAGATCGAGAAGCATTAGCCTTAGCATTGTATTACTTAGCTACAGAATTTAATACAGTATTGCCTATCCATGATTTTATAGCAGAAGGAATAAAGAAATTAGATGAGGAAATATTACAAAAATGGTTAGTAGATTTTCAAATAACAATTGATTTTAAAAATATACGCCGCAAATCGTTATACGAATTAGTTGAACACATTATTTTAAACGGCATTCCTGCAAAAAAAAACAATGCTTATGTACAGTATTTCCTAGATATTGTATTAGAAAAAGATGTAAAAAATCAATTTTCAATACCTGATTTTCTACATTATTGGGAAAAAAATGGGCACAAGTTAAGTGTACCCACATCAGAAGGAGCTAATGCAATCCGGATTATGACAATACATAAATCAAAAGGATTGGAATTTCCAGTCGTTATTTTTCCTTTTGCGGATGAAAATTACAGTCGGAACAAACGAGAAAAAATGTGGCTAGATGCGCCAGAAGAAACAAAAGAAGTAGAAAAGTTCTTGATAGATAAATCTAGCAAAGTTACAAACTATGGTTCCGAAGCTTCTGAGGCATATCAACAAAAATTGCAAGAAGATTTGTTAGATAATATCAACGTCCTTTATGTGGCCTTAACCAGAGCTGAAGAGCAATTATATATTATATCTTCATGGAAAGAACGAAACAAACAAGGGAATTTACCCAATACTTTAGCTTCCTTTTTTATAGAATATGTTGAAAGTCAAAAAGAATTTGATAAAGAAAAACAATCATACAACTTTGGAAATCCAGAACGAGTATCTATGGCACATTCTATAACCCATTCAGTAGAAGTTATTCCACCTGTAACAACCACAATTAATACAGATGCTATTAAGATTGCTCAACGGGAAGCCATGATGTGGGGAAGTAAACAGCTAGAAGCTATAGAGTTTGGTAATACTTTGCATGAAATATTATCGTACATAAAAACAAAAAATGATATAGAACTTGCCCTAATTAAAGCCGTTGAAAATGGTTTGATCATTAAATCACAAGAAGATCAAATAAAAACGACTTTGAAAGAAATAATAGAACATCCCGAATTAGCAGTTTTTTTTGCTCAAGATGTTGTGGTGTATAATGAAAAAGCAATTCTAAAAAAAGGCGAGTCAAATCATATCCCCGATAGAATAGTTATAAATAAAAACAAAGCTTTTTTGCTGGATTATAAAACAGGTACACCTCATCCAAAATATATTCAACAACTTCTGGATTATGAAAAAGCATTAAGTGAAATGGGATATCAAATCGAAAAAAAATCACTGGTTTATGTTGGTGAAAAGGTGGAAGTGGTAAATTTGTAGCTTAAAAAAGAAAGTTGAAGATTTTTTTGTAACCAAAATACATCTCAGCATTGTACTTAAAACTTTGAACTTAAAAATATGTACGGAAAGATTAAAGATTTTTTAAAAGAAGAATTAGCAAGCATAGAAGCTAATGGATTGTATAAAAAAGAAAGAATTATTACCTCACCACAAGGAGCAGAAATAACCGTAAATGGTAAAACAGTTCTTAATTTCTGTGCTAATAATTATTTAGGATTGTCGTCACATCCTGAAGTTGTACAAGCAGCTAAAGACGCATTAGATACACATGGATTTGGTATGTCATCT
The DNA here is from genome assembly GCF_002530675.1 of Flavobacterium columnare NBRC 100251 = ATCC 23463. Classification (GTDB taxonomy): domain Bacteria; phylum Bacteroidota; class Bacteroidia; order Flavobacteriales; family Flavobacteriaceae; genus Flavobacterium; species Flavobacterium columnare. The sequence continues at coordinate 44,411 of NZ_PCMX01000023.1, read as the reverse complement.
GTTCGTTTTATTTGTGGAACACAAGATATTCATAAAGATTTAGAAGCTGCTATTGCTAAATTTTACGGGACAGAAGATACTATTTTATACGCAGCAGCATTTGATGCAAATGGGGGTGTTTTTGAACCTTTATTAAGTGAACAAGATTGTATTATATCAGATAGTTTAAACCACGCCTCTATTATTGATGGAGTTCGTTTGTGTAAAGCTGCTCGTTATCGTTATGAAAATAACAATATGGCGGATTTAGAGCAACAGTTAAAAAAAGCAAATGAAGCAGGTCATAGATTTAAACTAATCGTAACAGATGGTGTTTTTTCTATGGACGGATTGGTAGCCCCTTTAGATAAAATTTGTGATTTAGCAGAGCAGTACGATGCAATGGTAATGGTAGACGAGTGTCATGCGGCAGGTTTTATAGGGCAAACAGGTAAAGGTACTTTAGAAGCTAAAGGCGTAATGGGGCGCGTAGATATTATTACGGGAACTCTAGGGAAAGCCTTAGGCGGTGCAATGGGAGGTTATACAACCGCTAAAAAAGAAATTATCGAAATTTTACGTCAGCGTTCAAGACCTTATTTGTTTTCAAATTCATTGTCTCCAGCCATTGTGGGAGCTTCTTTAAAAGTTTTTGAATTGTTAGAAAAAGATACTTCATTACGTGATCAATTAGAATGGAATACTAATTATTTCAAAGAAGGAATGAAAAAAGCAGGATTTGATATTATAGACGGAGATTCTGCAATAGTACCTGTTATGTTATATGATGCTAAATTATCACAAACTATGGCGGATAAATTATTAGAAGAAGGTATTTATGTCATAGGTTTTTTCTATCCAGTAGTGCCTAAAGATAAAGCACGTATTAGAGTGCAGCTATCAGCTGGACACACAAAAGAACACTTGGATAAGGCAATAGAAGCTTTTGTTAAAATAGGTAAAGAATTAAAAATAATACTGTAGAAAAATTACTAAAGCGTGTATTTTTTTTGAAATAGATTTTGTAATTAGGTACCTATCTATTACATTTGCTGACAATAACGTATTGTAATCAAATAAAAATTTAGTATGAAACATGTTAACAAACTTTTTGTTTCTATGATGATGATTGCTGGTCTAGGTGCTAATGCACAGAGCAGTGATAATCCATGGGCGATATCATTCGGTGTGAATTCTGTAGACACTAGAACGAGTGCTGGACCAGAGGGAGCTTTTGATTCTAAGGAAGGATTCTTAGATAAATTTGCTGGTTTTAGACATTTTGACAGAGACCAAAATATTATTCCATCTGTTTCTTATTTATCTGTTACTAGAAACGTGGGAGGAAACTGGTCGTTTGGAGTAATCGGATCTGTTAACAAAATCACCAAGTTTGACTATGTTGATAGAAACCAATCTATACAAGTTGCTAATCCAGACGTGATGTATTACGGAATTGATGGTAAAATTGGTTATAGCTTCAAAAACCTAATTGGAGTAAAATGGTTTGACCCATCTTTACACTTAGGTGGTGGATACACTTTCTTTGGAAAAGCATCTGGAGGAAATGCAAATGCTGGAGCAGGATTAACTTTTTGGTTAACTGAGCAGGTAGGTCTTTCTTTCAGCACTACATACAAAAAATCTTTTGCTGATAGAGTTGATGTTCCTTCAGTATTCCAAAATATGGCAGGTTTAACTTTCCAATTTGGAGGTAAAGATACAGACAATGACGGTATCTATGATAAATATGATGCTTGTCCAGATGTAGCTGGTTTAAAAGAATTAAATGGTTGTCCTGATGGTGATGGTGATGGTATCGCTGATAAAGACGATGCTTGTCCAGAAGTTAAAGGGTTAGCTAACTTACAAGGTTGTCCTGATGCTGATGGTGATGGTGTAGCTGATAACAAAGACAAATGTCCTAACCAAGCAGGTCCTAGAGATAACGCAGGTTGTCCTTGGCCAGATACTGATGGTGACTCAGTTTTAGATAAAGACGATAAATGTCCATCAGTTAAAGGTACTGTAGCTAACAATGGTTGTCCAGAAGTAAGCGAAGAAGTTGTTAAAAAATTAAATGACTACGCTAAAACAATCTTATTCGATACAGGTAAAGCTAGTTTCCAACAACAAACATTACCAGTTTTAGAAGCTATGTCAGCTATCTTAAACGAGTACCCAAGCTCTAAATTCTCTATCGAAGGGCATACAGATAACGTAGGTAAAAAAGATAAAAACTTACAATTATCTAAAGAAAGAGCAGCAGCTGTTAAATCTTACTTAGAATCTAAAGGTATTGCAGTTGATCGTTTAACTTCAGAAGGTTATGGTGATACTAAACCAGTAGCTCCTAACACTACTAAAGCTAACAAAGCTTTAAACAGAAGAGTTGAAGTAAAATTAGTAAAATAATTTCTTTATAATATTCTTTAAAAACGCCTCAATTTTCGAGGCGTTTTTTTATTTTTAGCACATGATTACTTTTCTTGATAAGCTGACTCTTTTCCTTTTTAATAATCACTCAAATGATTTAGAAAACATTGTAATAGTTTTACCTAATAAAAGGGCAAGAGTTTTTTTATTAGATAAGATAAAACAATATTTTTCCCAATATGCATTTGCACCCACTATTATAAGTATTGAAGAATTTATACAAGACTTAGCGGGAATTCGTCCTTTAGATAACATAGAGTTGCTATTTGCTTTTTATGATGTTTATCTTGAAATAACCCCAATAGATGAACGACAAGATTTTGAACAGTTTTCTAATTGGGCCAAAATCCTATTGCAAGATTTTAACGAAATTGATCGTTATTTGATTAAACCCAATTATGTGTTTTCTTATTTAAAAGAAATAGAAGTTTTAAAACGTTGGAATTTAGAACCCAATCAAAAAACAGAATTAATTCATAAACAAATTTTATTTTGGGACAAAGTCCCAAATTATTATCAAAAATATTATGAATCGCTCCTTTCTAAAGGGGTTGGTTATCAAGGATTAATTTATAAAGAAGCCGTTGAAAACTTAGAGTTTTTTGCGCAACAATTAAAAGCTCAAAAACTAATTTTCGCAGGATTTAACGCACTTAATCAGGCAGAAGAAAAAATAATTCAACATTTGGTGGCTATTGATAAAGCTGAAATCCTTTGGGATATAGATCGTGTTTTTTTAAACGATCCACATCACGATGCGGGTCTCTTCATTCGTAAATTTAAAATGCAATGGGGACATTATAAAAACAATCCTTTGGATTGGATTATAGATGAGTTTTCACAAGAAAAAAAAATAGAAATCATCGGTTCATCAAAATCAATTGGGCAGTCTAAAATTGTATCTAATATTATTCAAAATATAGTAAGTACAGATCCTAATTCACTTAATAAAGTAGCTTTGGTTTTAGGAGATGAAAATTTATTAGTTCCTACCTTGCATTCATTACCTGAAGAAGTTTCCAGTTTAAATATTACAATGGGATATTCTGCTCGGAATAACCCAATACAAATTTTATTGAACAAACTTTTTAAAATGCACACTAATGCCATTCAACGAAATGCTACGAGTTATGTATTTTATTACAAAGATATACTAGATGTTTTATCAAATCCTATTATTGAGAGTTTTGTAAAAGCAAAAGATTTAATCCAGATAATAAAAAAGAATAATCTTACTTTTATTACTCAAGAACGTTTACTCTCTCTTCATACTAACCCATCCGATTTGTTTAATTTATTATTTGAAAGGTGGGACGAAAAGCCATTGGTTGTTGCTCAACGATTAGGTTTTATACTATTACATATAAAACAATGTCTTTCTGATAATACACAAGAAGATAAAATTGCCAAGACATTCTTATATGCCATCTATAAAGTCATTAATAAACTGATTTCCTATTGTGAAAAAAATGATTTTGTACAGTCGTCAGCTGCATTATACTCTATTTATAAACAAATAATTGATTTAGCAGAAGTTTCTTTTGAAGGAGAACCTTTGTCGGGTTTACAAATAATGGGAGTATTAGAAAGCCGTGTTTTAGATTTTGAAACAGTTATCATTACTTCTATGAATGAAGGAAAATTTCCTGCTGGTAAATCTACCAATAGCTTTATTCCGTTCGATGTAAAGCGAGAAATAGGATTGCCTACCTTTAAAGAAAAAGATGCCATTTATACCTATCACTTTTACCATTTGATCCTGCGTGCTAAAAACATTTTTTTAATCTATAATACAGAAAATGAGGGTTTAGATGGAGGTGAAAAAAGCCGATTTATAACCCAATTGCAGGTTGAAAAACAACCCAATCATCAGTTGGTTTTTAAAACCATGCAACCCGAAATTCCAACTATTGCTTATCAACCCATGAGAATTGAAAAATCAGAAGCAGTAATGCAACGATTATATGAAATTGCTTCCAACAAAGGTTTTTCACCATCTGCTTTAACCGCTTATATACGAAATCCTATTCAATTTTATTTTCAACGTATCTTGTCAATCCGAGAAAGTGAAGAGGTAGAAGAAAATATAGCACTCAATACTTTAGGAACTATTATTCATCAGACTTTAGAGGAATTGTATAAACCTTATTTAGATAAATACCTGACAGAAGAAAGCATACAACAAATGTTAATTTCTGTTGATGATGAGGTTTACAAACAATTTAAAGCAGTTTATAAAGAAGGGGAAGTACAAAAAGGGAAAAACCTATTAGCCTATGAAGTAGCCAAACGAAATGTTTCCAATTTTCTCAAACAAGAAAAAAAAAATGTACAGGAAGGAGATACAATAAAGGTTCTAAAATTAGAAACCACTTTGATGGTTGAAATTGAAGATCCACGTTTACCTTATATCGTTAAATTATCAGGAAATGTAGACCGAATAGAGGTTCGAAATAATGCGGTAAGGATTATTGATTATAAAACAGGAAAAGTTGAAGCAAATGGGCTTAAAATTACTTTATGGGATGGTTTGACAACTGATTTGAAAAATGAAAAAATTATTCAATTGCTTTGTTATGCCTTAATGTATCAAAAGGAATTAAATGAATTTCCATTGGAAGTAGGAATTATATCATTTAAAAATATGAAAGCAGGTTTTATGCCTTTTGGATTTAAGGTAGAAAAAGAAATTAAAACCCAGATTACGACAGAAATTCTAGAAAGTTTTAAAACAGAATTAATTCAACTGATTTTAGCGATTTTGAATCCTGAAATAGCTTTTGAAGAAACTGTGGTTTAACATTTTTTAAAAAAGTCTATTAAGAGAGGACCTAATACCTCTTTATTTTCAATATGACTCATGTGTCCATCGGGCAGAGAAACTAATTCAGTTGAAGTATCTTCTAATTGTTTAATGTTTTCATTGTAATTAAGAATGCCATCTTTTTTTCCCAAAATGAGTAACGTAGGATAGAATGCGGTTTGTAAAATCTTGACACGATTTTTTCTTATTTTCATTCCCTCCTGACAAGCAATATAACCTTGTAGAGGAGTTTTAAGTGCTTCCGATTTTACTCGGTTTATTTCATCACTAAGTTGTTCTCTGTTTTCCGTACTAAACAAATTTGCTACAGAAATTTGTACTAAAGAATTGTATTCTCTCTGTGCCATTTTGATAGCTCTGTTACGATTTATTTTGCGCTCGTGATCATCCGCATAAGCTGTAGCGTTTAATAAGACCAAACCACTCATCATTTCAGGGTATTTTTCTGCAAAAGCTAAAGAAACATATCCTCCCATAGAATGTCCTACAAGAGTTGCTTTTTTTATACTTAAATTAGATAAAATAGCAAACACCACTTCTGCCATATCTTCCATGGTGTGAATATACCCTATACATTCAGTTTTTCCGTGACCTAATAAATCAATACAAACCACTTGATATTCCTTAGAGAACTCGTCTTTGTAAAAATCCCACATCGTTGAATTTTCTAAAAAACCATGAAGTAAAACTATAGCTGAACCGTTTCCGTGACTGGAATAAGCAATTTTTGTATTTTTGTAAGTAATGAAATTCATGTTACAAAAGTAGCAAAGTAGTCGTTATAATTCCACTTACTCTATAGAAAGAGCGTAAATAGCAAAAGAAGCCAGCCAATGTTCGCCGCCATATCCACCATCAAAAATAACTTTTAAAGATGTATTGATGAATTGGTTAGCGGTTGTGTTTAACCTCAGCTTTAGTTTGTTATTATCGGGTAATTTTTTGGCAATTTTTTTCATATTCCATGCACGACTGAAAGACAATCCGTCAAGATGTACTATTTGGTAATCGTTTCTATCACTCACAGTAGGAGATTGGCATAGTCTTTCGATCCCCTGTTTTGTTAAGTACTTTGTTAGCCAAGTTTGATATTCTTTAGTAGAAAGTATTCTGGTCATTAAGTCAGCAGCTTGTAAGCTTGGTGAAAAAAAATCAGAACCATCCGGTTCTAAATGTGATGGGATTTGAACATTCTTTAAATAAAAATCATTACTTTTTTTAATGATTAAATTTAAAAAAGCATGTTCCTTGTTGTGATGAGCCCAATCATAAGCAAAACATAACCCAAAAGCTGTATTAGGGTGTACTCCTGTACGATTAGGGTAGGTTTGTTTGGGTAAATATTCTTTCCAAAGGGTTACTATTTTTTGAGTAAGCGGTTGTAATTCCTGATGCCATTTTTGTCCCAAATCGTTATTCCAAGTGCTTAATTCTAAATCTAATTTTAAAAGCCAAGCCCAACCATACGTTCTTTCAAATCCTTTTGAAGCAGTATATTTTCCAAAATATTCAGATTCTATTTGAATTTTATCTTTTTGAAAAGAATGATTTAAAATGTTTATTATTTCATTTTTGTTTTCAATGGACGGAAAATCTTTTAAAAGTTTGACCAACATCCAATGACCATGTACGCTACTGTGCCAATCCAAACAACCATAAAAGGAAGGATGTAAATCTTTCGGTAATAAAAGAGCGTCTTTCTCAGAATCTGAAAGATGATTGGTTTTGTTTGGAAATTGAGTGTTGATGCAATGCAATGGCATTTTACTTAGCTTTAAAGCTAGATCTTGCGTTAATTTTTCTTGAGAATGTAAAGAAAAAGAGACTAAGAATATAAGTAAAATTCCAAGATATTTCATTTCTGTTGCTTTTTTATTTTGGTAAATATATAAAAAAGGGGTGTCTAAAAAGCGTAACTTAACATCTAGTTTGTCACTTCTACGATCGGATCGTACTATGTGATTCGTCTGTTCACTTCGTTCAAGCCTCTCTTTGCAAATACAAGATGACAAGATTGCGTTCTTTTAGGACACCTCCCTTTTTTCTTATTTAAAAATTAAGCGTTCATCAAACTCTCAATTTCATCCGCTTCAATAGGAATGTTTTTCATTAAATTAAATGGTTCACCAGATGGTTGAATAACTACATCATCCTCTAAACGAATACCAAAACCTTCCGCTGGAATATAAATACCTGGTTCAACAGTAAATACCATATTTGCCTGCATAGGTTCATGTAACAAACCATAATCATGTGTGTCTAGCCCCATGTGGTGTGAGGTGCCGTGCATAAAATATTTTTTATAAGCGGGCCAATCTGGATTTTCGTTCTGAACATCCGCTTTATCTAATAAGCCTAAGCCTAATAGTTCAGAAGTCATTATTTTACCAACCTCTATATGATACTCTTTCCATAAAGCACCTGGAACCAATAATTTAGTGGCTTCGTTTTTTACTTTTAAAACAGCATTATAAACAGCTTTTTGTCTTTCAGTAAAACGACCATTTACAGGAATAGTACGTGACAAGTCAGATGAATAATTAGCATATTCAGCCCCTACATCTAACAATAATAAATCGCCATCTTTACAAACTTGGTTGTTTTCTATATAATGCAATACATTAGCGTTAGCACCTGAAGCTATGATTGGTGTATAAGCAAAACCCTTAGAACGGTTTCGTAAGAACTCGTGAGCAAATTCTGCCTCAATTTCATATTCTGTTACGCCAGGTTTTACAAAACCTAGTATACGACGAACTCCTTTTTCTGTAATATTACATGCAGTTTGTATTAATTCTAATTCAATAGAATCTTTTATAGAACGTAATCTTTGTAGAATAGGATTTGATTTTTCAACTTTATGCGCTGGATATTCGTTTTTCCACCATTTGATAAAGCGGTCTTCACGAGTTTCTGTTTCAACACTTGCCCGATAGTGCTCGTTCGTGTTAATGTACATTGTATCCGCATACATCATCACCTCTTTCAATACCTTATGGAAATCTTGTAACCAGTATACAGATTTGATCCCTGAAATTTCAAAAGCACGGTCCTTGGTTAATTTTTCTCCTTCCCAGATGGCAATATGCTCATTGGTTTCTCTTAAAAATAAAATCTCTCTTAAATGTTCATAAGGGGCATCAGGAAATAATACTAGAATACTTTCTTCTTGATCAACACCCGATAAAAAAAGAATATCACGGTGTTGTGCAAATGGTAAAGTACTATCAGCACTCACAGGATAGATGTCATTAGAATTAAATACAGCTACTCCGTTTGATTTCATCTGAGCCATAAAGTTTTTACGATTTTTGATGTACAGCTCTCGGTTTATTGGTAAGTATTTCATTGGTATATTTTTTAGATAACCAAAAGTACTCAAACGGATTTTATTTATAAGTAGCCAAATGGCGTAATTTTTAATTTGAATATTAGTTATGAGCTCTAGTATTTGTTACTACCGCTGCAAACTATTCTTTCTTATTCTACTCATGTGCCTGTTTGAAATTCCTAAAAAAGAGGACAAGTAATGTAAAGGAACTTCATTTAATAATTTAGGTTCGTTTTCTAAAAGTTTTTTATATCGTTCTTCAGGACTTAAAGCCAATAAATCAATGCGATAATCATCAATTAAACAACTTTGTCTTTCGATTAGGTCATAATAAAATTGATTAAAAACAGGATTTTCCTCTTTCAGTTTCATAAAATCCTCTAAAGATATCACCAATAGTTCTGTGTTTACAAGTGCTTTGATGTGCTTTCGAGAAGGACTTTGGGTTAAAAAACTCTTTAGCGAAGCTGTAAAAGTATTTTTTAGAGATAAATAAGTTGTTTTTTCTTCATGATCTATTTCTATAGCATGTTGTAAGATTCCAGAAGTAATAAAACAAAAAAAGCGACAGATTTCGTTTTGTTCCACAAAAAACGTATTCTTTTTTAAGTACAGTGGTTTGAAATGACTTTGAAATTGTTTTATAACATCTGAAAAGTCAATATCGTTTGTAGTAAGTAGTTTATTAGTTTGAACCATAGACTGTAAAAGTTAAACTTCTCCAAGTTGTAAATTTATAAAGGTTTATTGTATTATTTTTATAGAAATCTTAAATCAATTGCATAAATGAAATTCTATACTCCCTTATTTTTGTTTATATCAACTGTTTTTTACACACAAACAAATAGTGACGAAGTTCATAAATCATGGAAACAAAAACAAGAATTAGAAAAAACTTCTTGGTTTAAATCGCTTATTTTTAAAAATATAGGTCCTACTATTATGAGCGGTCGTGTGGTGGATCTTGCCGTTAATCCTCAAAACCCAACGGAGTTTTATGTGGCTTATGCTTCAGGAGGACTTTGGTATACAAATAATAATGGAAACTCATTTGAGCCTGTTTTAGATACTGCTCCAACACAAAATTGTGGAGCAGTATCAGTTGATTGGAAATCAGGAACAATCTGGTTAGGTACTGGGGAAGCTAATTCATCTCGTTCTTCTTATGTAGGAATAGGCTTGTTAAAATCTAAAGACAAAGGTAAAACTTGGGAAAATGTAGGATTAAAAGAATCACATCATATCAGTAAGATTCTTATAAATCCAGATAATTCAGATGAAATTATAGTAGGAGTTATTGGTCATTTATATACTAAAAATAATGAAAGAGGTGTTTTTAAAACCCTCGATGGAGGCAAAACATGGAAGCAAGCATTATTTGCAAATGATGAATCAGGTGTTATTGATGTTACTTATGCGCCTAATGACTTTTCCATTCAATACGCTTCCGTCTGGCAACGTGATAGAAAAGCGTGGCACTTTTCGGGTAGTGGCATCTCCTCTGGAATCTACAAAAGCACGGATGGAGGCACCACTTGGCATTGTGTGACTAATGGAGATAACGGCTTTCCCCATAATGAAGGGATAGGACGTATTGGTCTAGCTTCTTACAATGAAAATGTTATATACGCTATTTTAGATAATCAAAACAAACGACCTAGTGTACAAAAAATAAATTCAAAAGACCCTAATCAAACCTTGTTAGAAACAGAGGTAATAGGAGCTGAAGTGTATAAAACAGAAGATGGTGGAAAAACCTGGAAAAAAACGAATGAAAAATATATAGATGATTTATTTTATACCTACGGTTATTATTTTGCAAATATTGCCGTAGATAAAAAAAATCCAAATCGTATTTTTACAGGAGGTGTTCCCATAGTATTATCGGAAGACGGAGGAAAGACATTTAGATCCATACAAGGAGATAATGTACATGCAGATCATCATGCAATTTGGATAAATCCTAATAATTCCAATCATATCATTAATGGAAATGATGGAGGTGTAAATATTTCATACGATGCAGGGAAAAATTGGTTGAAGTGTAATAATCAAGCAGTAGGTCAATTTTATACTGTAAATGTAGACGAACAAGAACCTTATAATGTATATGGAGGATTACAAGATAATGGCGTTTGGGTTGGACCTAATGATTATAAACATTCTTTAGATTGGCAACAAGAAGGGATATATCCGTATCAGTTTTTGTCAGGAGGCGATGGAATGCAAGTCCAGATTGATAATAGAAACCCTAATATCATCATTACAGGTTCTCAATTTGGATATTACCAAAGAATTGATAGAGCTAAAAACAAATCAGTAAGCATAACACCTAAACCCAATAAAGAAGAAAAACCTTATCGTTTTAATTGGCAAACCCCTATTTTATTATCTTCTCATAATCAAGATATATTATATATGGGCTCTAATTTCTTACATCGTTCAATGAATCAAGGTGATACATGGGAAATTGTTTCGCCCGATTTAACAAAAAAAGCTAAAGAAGGAAACATAACTTTTGGTACTATTACCACTATATCCGAAAGTAAATTACAATTTGGATTGCTGTATACAGGTAGTGATGACGGTTTAATACATATATCAAAAGACGGAGGAGCCAGTTGGCGTAAAATATCCAACTCTTTACCCCAAAATTTTTGGGTATCCAGAATAGTAGCATCAATTCATACTAAAGAAAGAGTATATGCTACCTTAAATGGATATAGAAACGATGTTTTTACAACCATGATTTATATTTCAGATGATTATGGACAAACTTGGAAACCTATCGCATCTAATATGCCAAATAGTCCAGTAAATGTTATTGTAGAAGATTATAAAAATGAAAATATTCTGTACGTAGGAACAGATAATGGTTTATATATTACCTTAGATAGAGGTTTAGTCTGGCAAGATTTTACATCAGGTATGCCAAAAGTTGCTATACATGACCTAGTTTTACAAAAAAAATCAAATGATTTAATTGTAGGTACACACGGACGTTCACTTTACAAAGTAAATGTAGAAAAAGTACAACAAATAAATGACCAAACACATACGAAAAATATTATACTCTACCCAACAAAACCAATCGTTAGAAATGAAGACTGGGGAAGTGCTTGGAGTAATTGGGAAAAGACATTTGAACCTAAAACAGAATTTTGGTTTTATTCAAATAAAACGAGAAAAGTCAAATTAAAACTAAAAAACAGCGTTAATCAAATTGTTTTTTTAAAAGAAATTGAAGCAATGCCAGGATTGAACAAAGTAGATCATAATTTTCAATTGCCAGAATCCATAGTTGAAAAATGGAAGAAAAAAGATCCAAATATAAAAATCGAAAAAGCAAAAAATAATCAATTTTATTTACCCATATCTAAGTATCAATTAGTCTTAGAATCACAGGAAATAAGAGAAGAAACTGTTATAGAAATTGTAGCTTCTAAATAATTCAGCGTTTTTGGATATATTGTTATAAATCCTTTGTTTTTTTAAGAAGTTCCTTTTTATATTCATTATAAATAACATTTGCTAGGTTGTATTTACCCCTAAATTCCTTTATTTTTGCTTGATTTTTTATAAAACTATACAATCAATCTAATACTATGGCAAAATCTGCACTTCTAAAGTCATCTATTGCAAAAAAATACTGGATGGCTCTTACAGGTTTATTTTTATGCTTGTTTTTGGCTGGTCATTTAGCGGGTAACTTACAGTTAATCTTTGGCGATGCGTTACAGTTTAATCAGTATGCGTTATTTATGACTACCAATCCAGCGGTAAAATTACTTTCTTATGTAACTTATTTTTCAATCCTATTCCATGCGGTGGATGGGATTATGTTAACCATTCAAAACAAAAAAGCACGTCCTGTAGCTTATGCAATGAGCAGTCCTCAAAACAGTAGTTCATTGGCATCAAGAAATATGGCAGTTTTAGGAACCTTGATATTGGTTTTTATCATTACGCACATGGCTAATTTTTGGGCTAAAATGCACTTTTCACAAATGCCATTACAAACGATTACTGTTGAACAAATGGGGCAAAAAGCAGACTACATCATTGGTACACAAGCAGGTCAGTTTTTCCCAGCGGACAAGATGTTGTTAGAGCAACAAGGGATGGAAATCAAAAATGGGAAAGATATTTACAACAAAATGGCAAACATCAAAGTAGGTGAAGGCTACAAAGATTTACACAAAATCACGATTGAGTTCTTCAAAAACCCTTCTTTTGGTTTGATTGCTACTATTTTATATGTGTTAGCTATGGCTGTATTGGCTTTCCACTTATTACATGGATTCCAAAGTGCTTTCCAATCGTTAGGAGTTAACAACGGATTCACGCCAGCTATCAAAACATTCGGAAAATTATTTGCAATCATCGTTCCATTATTGTTTGCTATCATTCCGGTTTATATTCACTTTGTTAAATAATCAGCTTACTATATAAGATATGAAGTTAGATTCTAAAATACCTGAAGGTCACATTTCTCAGAAATGGACAAATCATAAAAATAATTTAAAATTAGTTGCTCCAAACAACCGTCCAAAAATCGATGTTATCGTTGTTGGTACAGGTTTAGCAGGTGCTTCGGCTGCTGCTTCTTTAGGAGAAATGGGATATAATGTAAAAGCATTTTGTTTCCAAGATTCACCACGTCGTGCGCACTCTATTGCAGCACAAGGAGGGGTAAATGCAGCTAAAAACTACCAAAATGACGGTGACTCAGTATACCGTTTATTTTACGATACAATCAAAGGGGGTGACTACCGTGCTCGTGAGGCTAACGTACACCGTTTAGCTGAGGTTTCAGGTAATATCATCGACCAATGTGTGGCACAAGGGGTTCCTTTTGCTCGCGAATACGGAGGTATGTTAGACAACCGTTCCTTTGGGGGTACGCAAGTACAACGTACATTCTATGCGGCGGGTCAAACAGGACAGCAATTATTATTAGGGGCTTATTCTGCTTTATCTCGTCAAATTGGTTTAGGACGTGTAAAAATGTACAACCGTCACGAGATGTTAGAATTAGTGAAAGTTGATGGTAAAGCTCGTGGTATCATTGCTCGTAACTTAATTACAGGTGAAATTGAAAGACATTCAGCGCATGCCGTAATCATTGCATCTGGTGGATATGGAAACGTATATTTCTTATCAACTAACGCAATGGGAAGTAACGTAACGGCAGCGTGGAAAATCCACAAACAAGGGGCTTATTTTGCAAATCCTTGTTATGTGCAAATTCACCCAACTTGTATTCCAGTTCACGGAACCAATCAATCAAAGTTAACCTTAATGTCGGAATCATTACGTAACTCAGGTCGTATTTGGGTTCCAAAGAAAAAAGAAGATGCAGAAGCAATTCGTGAAGGGAAATTAAAACCCGTTCAAATTGCTGAAGAAGATAGAGATTATTTCTTAGAAAGAAGATACCCAGCGTTTGGTAACTTAGTACCGCGTGACGTAGCTTCTCGTGCAGCAAAAGAGCGTTGTGATGCTGGTTTTGGTATTGAAGCTAACGACACGAATGAAGGGGTTTACTTAGATTTTGCTTCTGAGGTAATCGCAAAAGGTAAGCAAGCGGCTTATGCTAAAGGAAATCACAATCCTTCGCAAGAGGAAATTGTTGCTTTAGGAAAAGCTTGGTTAGAAGAAAAATATGGTAACTTATTTACCATGTACCAAAAAATTACGGATGAAAATCCTTATGAAACCCCAATGAAAATTTACCCAGCAGTACACTATACTATGGGTGGTGTATGGGTTGATTATAACTTACAATCTACTATTCCAGGATGTTTCGTAGCGGGTGAAGCCAACTTCTCTGACCACGGAGCCAACCGTTTAGGAGCATCCGCTTTAATGCAAGGGTTAGCAGATGGTTATTTCGTATTACCTTATACAGTTTCTAACTATTTAGCAGATGAAATTCGTACAGGGGCAATTTCTACTGATTTACCTGAATTCGTTGAAGCAGAGAAAAACGTTAGAGACCAAATTAATGCGTTCTTAAACAATAATGGTTCTAAATCGGTTGATTACTTCCATAAAAAACTAGGACTTATTATGTGGAATAAAGTAGGTATGGGGCGTAACGCTCAAGGCTTAACGGAAGCCATTGCTGAAATTGATGCCTTACGAAAAGAGTTTTATGCTGATGTGTATGTTCCTGGTGCTGCTGATGAAATGAATACGGAGTTAGAAAAAGTATTACGTGTAGCTGACTTTATGGAATTAGGTCAATTAATGGCAATGGATGCGTTACAACGTAAAGAATCGTGTGGAGGTCACTTCCGTGAAGAGTATCAAGATGCTGAAGGAGAAACCTTACGTGATGATGAAAACTTCGCATTCGTAGGCGCATGGGAATACCAAGGGGCAGACATTAATAAATCGGTATTGCATAAAGAGGAGTTGAAATACGAATACATTAAAATTGCAGCTCGTAATTATAAGTAGTAAATAGTAAAAAGTAAATAGTGAAAAGTAAATAGAAGTTTAGATTGCGCTAATCACTTTTTACTAGTCACTAATCACTTAAAAAATAAAATTATGGCATCAAAGAAAACCATCAATATAAAATTAAAAGTTTGGCGTCAGAAAAAAGCTTCTGACAAAGGACAAATGGTAGATTATTCGCTAAACAATGTATCTACTGATAGTTCATTCTTAGAAATGATGGACCAATTAAACGAGCAATTAATCGCTGAAAAGAAAGAACCTATTGCTTTTGACCACGATTGTCGCGAAGGAATTTGCGGGATGTGTTCTATGTTTATCAATGGTCGTGCGCACGGACCTGATACAGGAATTACGACGTGTCAGTTACACATGCGTATGTTTAACGACGGTGATACAATTTATGTAGAGCCATGGAGAAGTAAAGCTTTCCCTGTAATCAAAGACTTAGTAGTAGACAGAACAGCTTTCGATCGTATTCAACAAGCGGGTGGATTTGTTTCTGTAAACACTTCTGGTAATACGATTGATGCAAATGCAATTCCTGTGCCTAAAGTAGATGCTGACAAAGCTTTCGAAGCAGCGGCATGTATTGGTTGTGGTGCTTGTGTGGCTACTTGTAAAAATGGTTCTGCCATGTTATTCGTAGGAGCAAAAGTTTCTCAATATGCCTTGTTACCACAAGGAAAGGTAGAAGCTACACAGCGTGTAATGAATATGGTGCGCCAAATGGATGAAGAAGGATTCGGTAACTGTACAAATACAGGAGCTTGTGAAATCGAATGTCCAAAAGGTATTTCATTAGAAAATATCGCTCGTATGAATAGTGAATACTTAAAAGCGAGTTTGAAATAATCGCTTTAACATAAGTTTATAACCCTTTCGGTCTATCTTGACTGAAAGGGTTTTCTTTTTTTAGTATATTCACGTAAAATTTTTTTATAAATGAAAAAGTTAATCTTGTGCTTGCTTTTAATAGGTCAAGCTAACTTCGCTCAAACCACCGATGAAAAAGCAGAAGCTAAAAAGAAAGTCGAACAGGAAAAAGCGGTTTTAGCCAAACCGTATCATGAAGAGGAAGATGCCTCACTTAAAGTAAAAGAATTGCTGGCTGTTGCCCAAAAAGAACACAAGAAAGTCTTAATTCAAGTAGGAGGAAACTGGTGTATTTGGTGTTTGCGATTGAATGATTTTATCAATAAAAATGAGGCATTGAAACAACTGGTTGATGCCAATTATTTGTATTATCATTTGAATTGGTCTCCTAAGAATAAAAACGAAAAGTTCTTTAGTCAATATGAGGGCAATCCTGGAGAAAAACACGGTTACCCCGTTTTTATGATTTTAGAGGCTTCAGGTAAATTGGTCAAGGTGCAAGAAACAGGTTCTTTAGAAGAAGGAAAGGGCTATAGCTTTGAAAAAGTAAAGACATTTTTAGCATCAAATGCTTCTAATTAAGCTCACTAAAAACTAAACTAATATATGCAATTTCTAAAAAATGTTTTCGTAACCTTGTTGATTGTTTGTTTGTACAGTTGCAAGGACAACACAGTTGCATTACAAAAAGAACCACAAGAGCAATCCTCCAAGATAAATAAAACGCAAGCTTCTAAGTTATTTTCAGATGTTTTTGAATTTGTTAGTTATAATGATGAAGGTGATTATCATCTGATAAATTTCAGAAAGGAGGCTAAAATATACAGTTTTATCAATGATACTAACGACGATAGAACATTACTTCGAGGAGATAAAGTAGAAGTGCATTGGAAAATAGACACTATTTATATTGCAGGAGATGGTGAAACACCTGAGCAGGCGGAGTGGTTGGTTTCCTTTAAGAAAATAAAGGAAGGAAAACTGTCTCAATTTCGTAAAACTTACAAAAAAGAGTTCAAATACCATTGGTTTAATGAAAACGAATATTCCGAAGGATATTTGAAACAACTATATAACTGGGTCGAATATTATGTGGCTAATTCTGATGATGGATTATTAAAAGCACATCTCGAAGCAGGAGATGCGTTAGAGTATTCCATTGAACAGCAAGTACGTGAAGGCAAAACCTATACGCTTATAGGTTTAGGTACTTCTTTTGAAGGTAGAACAACTAAAATTAAATGGTTGTATTATGATGCTGAAAAAGACGATTTGTACGCTTACGATTTAGGCAATGATGTTTTAGTGCTATTTCCGTAAACTTTAACTAATTAAACGATGAAACTAACTATATTCAGTATTTCTATGCTTTGTTTTTTGCTAGGAAGCTGTAAAAACGATAAACCCATTGCAGAGGTTGCTAAGCCTCAACCTAAAGTAGCTAAAGAAAACCCTAATCCTCCGCAAATTCAAAATGCTATTCAAGAGTATATTCCCGAGGGTTTTGAAATTCAGTACGAATGTGATGGCGATTTGAATCAAGATGGGTTAAAAGATTATGCTTATGTGCTTAGAAATATAGAAGACGATACTATGGCTAGAAAGACCTTAGTGTTTTTGGGTGATAAGGAAAAAGGAAGGCAGTTGTTCCAGCAGTCAGAACAAGTCTTTCCTGTTGAATATAGTGGTGAAGGATATAAAATTTATGACTCCGAAACCATATCTATAGTGGAAAATCAGTTGATGATGGAGCTTTCGGGACTGGGGCCTTCGGGTACGACCACTATTATTTTTCAATTTGAAAATGGAGGATTATTTCTTAAGTCGTTGGAAAGTTTTCATGCAGGTGCTGGAGGGCAAACCATCGCTAATTATGAGGTGATGACTGGTAAGATTGAAATGACGCAAGTAAATACCATGAAAGAGGATATGCCCTCAGAAACTGAAGTGAAAAATTTTGCCCCTTTGAAACTAGCTTTTGAGAAAGTAAATCCTATGGAACTTTTTGACCAACAAATTCTTAAATTTGGGTTCTAAAAAACAAACAATGAAAAAACTATTTTTACTGGCTACCCTCTGGATTACGAATTCCTTTCAGGCACAAGTAACCACTGTAGTTAGTGCTTTTACACAAAATCTGACCAAGAATGACCTTCCTTTTCAAGGCGACCGAAAAATGTTTGCTACAGGAATCAATGATACCCGAACCGAGAATGTTTTGGTAGTTTCTAAAAACAAATCTGGCGCTGCGAACGACGAACTTTTTATCGAAAAATTCACCAAAACTCCAGATGGCTATACCAAATCTTTTTCTACCGTATTTACACACCCCGTAAATAAATCCTTGGCTTTTGTTAATAATAGGATGATGTATAGCGATGCCGATAGGGATGGTAATGCCGAAATGTTATTGGTAGTTGACGAAAATGAGGCAGGACCTGAAAGTCCATTGCAAAAAGTTTGGGGCGTACTTGTTTACAAGAATGTGGTTTACAAATTTTGGGTGACCGCCGAAGATAATTTTACTGAAACAAAATACGATGCTGATTTTGAAACTTTACCTGAAAAGATAAAAAAGGATTTTTTAGCATTTTGGGAAAAATTAGACAAAGCAAATTAAACAGTTAAAAATCATGAAAAATATTTTAAGTATTGCTCTATTTTTTATCGTTCAAACATTCTTAGCACAAAATACTAATGAAATTCTTGTATTGAGTGCCGTGGTAAAAGATAAAGTGATTCCGAATGCTCAAGTTATCTTTCAAAAAAATGGAGAAACCTCATTAACACGTATGACCAATTCCGCTGGAAAAGTGATGATTCCAGAGGAATTTCGAAATACCAATGACTTAACCCTTATTATTAAAAAAGAAGGGTATTCCACCTTGGTTTCTAAATGTCCTTGCGGAGGTTTAACCTATGCCATCAGTCCGTTTATGACCGAATTAGATGGAATGCGTATCGTGTTAAGTTGGGGACAACGACCGTTGGATATTGATTCGCACTTGTCTTATCAAGGAGGATACGTGTGTTATTACCAAATGGATGCGGTGAATGCAAAATTAGACGTGGACGACACAGACAGTTTTGGACCGGAAACCATCACTATTTCTAAAAAATTACAAGGTAAAAAGTATGTGTATGCGGTGCATAATTTTTCTGATAAGGATAATCCAAATAATGCAAATTTGGCCAACATCAGTAGAGCAAAAGTATATGTGTACATTGGAAATACTTTAATCAAAACCTATACGCCACAAGCAGGTAAAGTAGGAACCGTTTGGATTCCTTTTATCATTGATGAAAATGGAAACTTAGTGGATATTAATGATTACAGAGATGCTTCGTCTTGGGAAGGTGTACGTTCAATACTACGTGAATACCGCCCTTCAGAACAGCAAACAATGGTTTCTGCCAGTGATGTTGCAACTGCAAAGCAAATTAATAAAAGAGGGGAAGAACAATACCACGCTGGTAATTATGAAACCGCAATAGGTTTTTATCAAGATGCTATTGAATTAAATCCTACAGAAGGATTGTTTTACGGGAATTTAGGATTGGTATTTCAAAAATCAGGGAGAGAAGCGGAGGCTTTATGGGCCAATCGTAAAGCCATTGCCTTAGCTAATGGTACTACGGCAAATACGGTGAAAGCAGGTTCTTATTATAACATTGCTCGTATTTATGAAGCAAAAAATCATTTCCAGGAAGCATTAGAAAATTATCAATTGGCCAAACAACATAAACAAAATCCAGTGTATGACAAAGCGATTAGCAGAGTACAACAACGTTTATAAGCTTGCTAAAACAATAGTTATTGGATTCTTGTTGCTGACGAATTTTTGTTTGGCAAGTAACGGACCCGATAAAATTGCAAAAATAGATAGGACTTTATGGCCCTATCCTATCCATAGTGCACATAATTTTGATGTGGCATCCAAGTGCGAAATGATAGCTTTTTCAAAAGCATTTAAAGCTTATGAAGGACTTAATGAAGCCGAATTGCAACAAAAACTTGATTTGAAAAAAGTATCGGTGACTTCCGTTCGGGAATGGGAAACAAAAACAAAACAAATCATTCTAGCTAATTTTAAGTCGTTAACGAAAGCTTCGCTTCAAGATTTGATTGCAATAAATGAAATCAATACATGGGAAGATGTTGCTAAAATGCATCCAGAAGTAAAAATGCCTTCTGCTTTGAAAGCGTGGTATCAAGCCAGTTTGGATTTTTATGATAAATATCTGTATGAGCAATGTCGTTTAGCCTCTTTGTACCCTAGAATTACGAGTGAAATAGGATTGATGGCAAAAAATGAAATCAATGGTTTTAATTTGCCTGCAAAGCAATTCTTATTAACCTTTGATGATGGGCCAACGGTAAAAAATGGGAATACGGATAAGATGGTTAAAGTCCTAAATGAGCAACATCAAAAAGGTGTTTTCTTTGTTCTTGGTGACGCCTTACAAAAACGAATGCAGACGGATAAACAAATTCAAAATTTATATCAAGGTCATTTGTTGGCATCGCATGGAAAAACACATGTTTCACACCAGAGATTAGCAGAATGGAAAACTTCACTTACTTATACGAGTGATTTAATTCAACAATTGACCGATTCTGATAAACCCGTATATTTTCGTCCGCCGTATGGTCAAAGAACAGAAGAATTAGCTAAAAGTTTGGGAGCTACGCAGTCTAAAGTGGTTTTGTGGAATATCGATTCGCAAGATTGGAATGCACATATCACCGCTAGGGAAGTGGCTGACAGACAAATAAGTTTGATGTTATTGTGGCGAAGAGGGATTTTGCTTTTCCACGATGTTCATGAAAAAGCACAAACAGCAGTACCGTATATTCTGAATTATTTTAAAGGTTCAGGAATACAATGGATGCAACCTAATGAAATTTAAGAGATGCAAATGAAAATTGCCTTAATACAATCTGATTTGGTTTGGGAAAATCCTCAAGCCAATCGAAATTATTTAGAAGAAAAAATCAATGCTATTCAAGAAGCTACTGATTTAATCGTGTTGCCAGAAATGTTTACCACGGGTTTTACTATGAATCCTTCCGCGGTTGCCGAAACCATGACGGGTGCGACCGTGCAATGGATGCAAACACTAGCTATACAAAATGCCTGTGCGATTACAGGAAGCGTGGTGATTGAAGAAGAAGGGAATTACTACAACCGTATGCTTTTTGTACATCCTGACGGGAGTATGCAGTATTACAACAAGCGTCACTTGTTTACTTTGGCAAAAGAAGAAGCCGTTTTTACTGCGGGTAAAGAAAAAGTAATTGTAGAATACAAAGACTGGAAAATCTGTCTCCAAATTTGTTACGATTTACGTTTTCCAGTATTCGCACGTAATGTCGAAAACTATGATGTACTCATTTATGTAGCCAGTTGGCCGAAACCAAGAGTACAAGCTTGGGATATTTTATTGCGCGCCCGTGCGGTAGAAAATCTTTCGTATGTGATAGGCGTTAATCGTATAGGTACTGATGGCAGTCAACTGGAATACGTAGGACATTCGCAAGTGGTAGATTATCTTGGAAATTATATAGTTGAACCTTTTGAAACTTCTGATGTGCAATTAGTAACCCTCAATAAAGAAGCACTTTTGGAAACAAGAAGTCGTTTGAATTTTCTGAATGATAAGGATTCTTTTTGTCTTATTTTTTAAAAGAGTATATAATTAGATAAAGATTTTTGGAAGACTTCATCGTTTGAAACTTTAGTAATAAATGGTATTTGTAATTTTACTTTTTGTATAATTTTTATTAATTGATTTTAAGCCCAGATTATATATTATAAATTTAGTGTAGATAAAGATAACTTTCAATCTAAAAAAGTACTCCATTTTTTGTGTTCAATACAGTATAACGATAGCTGTGATAAAAAAACGTGTACTTTTATCTTCAAGACAAAGTCTAACGCATAATCTAGGTTAAACAAATTTAAAAATAGGGATCGAATTAATTCATAGAATTAATTCGTATACTGGCTTTAATTAAGGCTAGAGCTCTTATTTTGCTTATTTCTACTTCCTTGTCTTGGTGATGTTTGTTTTGACTAACTAATTTTACAAAGTTTGCGTTTTCTGATTTTTGAATGTATTTAACCATTACAAATTCTTCACCACTCATTTCAATACTTAACAAATACATTTCTCCCCAAAATATTTCATTTTGAATATCATTTATTTCCTTGTATAATACAATGTCACCACTTTTTAGTAAAGGATACATACTGTCACCTGTTACATAAATAGCACCATCGCATTTAGGTAAGTTAGGAATCGAAATATAATCTAAAGGGACATTGTTTGAAGACTCCGAAAATAAAGGAACTAAACCAGCTGTAGCCTCAATGTCATATAAAGGGATTTGTTGATAATGAACAGAATTATCTGTTTTTAAAGGAAAAGCTTGGATAGATTTGTTTAAGATAAAATCATCATCCTTTAGCATATTTCCCTCTCCTGTTAAGAGCCATGTAGGATTTAAATCAATGTACAATGAAAGAATATTTTCTAGCATACTTGAACCAATGCTTTTTCCTTCTTTTACGGCTTTAGAAATACTTCCTCTTCCAGCATTTAAGCTGTTTTCAAAAGCATAAAAACTAATTCCTTTTTTCTCTAAATAATGTCCTAATCGTTCTGAAACCATACTGTAATCGTAAAATTTGAAGTAAAAGTATGAAAAATTTCTTTACATAATGGTTTAAAGTCTTATAAAGCTTATTTGGTTTGATTTATTTCTAATTTAATCAGAAAATAATCTAATAATTACTTGTTATTACGAAAATAATCTTGTATATTTGTATTGTTGAAAGATTATAGTCTACTTGTTAAGATTATAATCGTTTAAATGCCAAATGAAGGTGTTTAAGTCAAATAGTTTTTTAAATCATTTTAGCATAAAAAATTATTGTATGAAACAAATAAAGTACTGGGATAGTTCTTAAGACTAGAATTATTCCAATAGGAATTCTTGTGTCTATTTTAAAAATAAAAAAAAAGATAAACGATAAAAAGATGTCTAGTAAAATAAGAATTTTAAGTTTAGATGGAGGCGGAATAAGAGGTATTATAACCTGTGTTATTCTTAAGTATATAGAAGAACAATTGCAAAAAGAAGACAATCCTAATGCTAAAATTGGAAATTATTTTGATTTAATAGCAGGGAGTAGCACAGGAGGGTTATTAGCTTGTTTTCTTTTACATCCTGATAATAGTAATCAAGCATTATTTTCGGTTAACAAAGCCATGGATTTATACCAAAAAGAAGGCGAAAAAATATTCAACACTTCATTTTGGGAAGGAATATTTAATCCATTTGGTCTATTTAATGAAAAAATATCTCAGAAAAATATTGAAAAAGAACTGGATATTATTTTTGGAAAAACAGAACTTAAAAAACTAATAAAACCATGTCTTATTACTTCTTATGATATCCATCAACGAAAAGCCAAGTTTTTTTGTAGTCATGAAGCACATACTGATTTAGAAAATTTTTATGTAAAAGATGTTTGTAGAGCCACAAGCGCAGCTCCTACCTATTTTGAACCAGCAAAAATTAAATCGCTGTATGGTCAAGAATTTACATTAATTGATGGAGGCGTTTATGCTAATAACCCTGCTTTATGCGCCTTTGCCGAAGCTAGTAAAATTCCATTTTCAAAAATTCTTAATAACCCGAATAAAGTAGATTATCCTGAGGTTAAAGATCTGATCATTGTATCCATTGGAACTGGAGAGGTGTTAAAACCCTATGCTTTTGAAAAGTTTCAAGAGGCAGGTAAAATTAAATGGATTAGTCCATTGATAGATATTTTATTGTCTTCAAATGCTGAAACAGTTAATTATCATTTAAGCACAATGTATCAGGCATTAGGTACGCGTAACCGTAAAAACTATTATCGCTTAGCCCCTTTATTACGAAACGCTTCTCCTGAAATGGATAATACTACAGAAAAGAATATTTATGAGCTTATACAAGCGGGAATGTACTATGTAGACCAAAATAGAGAAAAACTAGATGAGATAGTAAAAAAGTTGGTGAAAAACAAATGATCCGTTTTGCCTATCCCTCCATCTATCATAAACAGAAACAAAAATAATAATTCATTAGTAATTTTAAATAATAAAAAATGAGTACAAGAAATGATGCGTCACAAACGCTTTTTAGAATGGTGAGTTTAAGAAACCCACAATTAACAGAAACTAAAATAAAAAATTTAAGCTTTATACAAAGACCTAAAGTAGTAAAAGGAGTTTTTGATGAAGTAATTATGAACTGCCCTCAAAACACCTCAAAAATTAAGGCAATAGAAGATTTTATTGAAAGAAAAGGACTAAAATTCATTCCTTTTAATTCAGAAGAAGAATTAAAAAATGAGAATTATGAACAGTTACTATCTATTGGTAGAAAAATTACAAAAAGAGAAGAAATTACAGACCAAGATTGGGAAAAGACTGATTATTATTACAAACAAATGATGGATTCTAACAGAGGATTAACCTCAGAAGCCATTAGTAAATTAACAATACTTTGGGATAATTTAATTTATCAAATAATAACCCAAAAAAACTTTTATATAAAAGAAGCTCTTTGCGATATACTAAAAGCTATTCACACAGGCTTTGCACAAAATATAGAAATAGATGAAGAATTTGTAAAAATAAATGGTGAAGATCCTGCAAAAAATAGCTTGAATGGAAAAATAGTAATTCCTAAAGAATTGTTTTTACATGAAGAAACAGTTAAAGAAACAAATGAAGAAACAAATGATCCTAGGTTGTCCAGAGTTGATCAAACACAACTACGATTATATGCACAAAATAATTTAACGATTCAAACCGCTATTTATAAAAGAGAAGAACTCAAAAAATTAGATTTAGAGCTAAAATCCGTTCAACAGCACTATTTTAAAGAAAGAGAAGAAACTTATAAGAGAACATATCGTAATTACGCAGAGCAAAACCAATTAAAATTTCAAGAACAAGATCTCGTATCATCTGAAATTAATAAATTAATTAATGTAAAAGCATCAGAAGAAGAATTACAGCCTTTATATGATAAATTGAAAAAAATAGAAATTGTTCCCTACGAATTTGAATATAAAAATGAAATAGATTTAGCTGTATTTAAGACTAAACTATCTTCAGAATCATTTGATACCCTAATAGGATCCTTTACAAATTCAAAACCTTCTGTTTTCTTAACTCAAAAGACCATGTTAAAGCCAGAAAATGTGTCGAGTAGAGAAATACAATTAGGAGAAAATGTAATTCAATTAGATGATACATTAAAAACCATAGAAGATATACTAACAAAAATACAAGATAAAATATCAAATCTTGATCAAATTATTTTAGACAATACACCATTAGTTCAAGAACAATACATAAATCTAGAAGGAGCAACAATTCCAGTACACAATAACAATAATAAAATTATTCCTTTTGGATACCATGCAACAGTTGGTTCGGGAGATTCAGGTTCTTTTGTGAGTTTTTTATTTGATACTTATGAACTTGATCCCATGCTTGTAAAAGCTAAAATTATTGCAGATACTGATTTAGGACATTTTGAGGAAATTTATACCAATATTCAAGGGAAAGACCAAAAAATAATATTTCCACCCATTTTAGTTAGAAAATTTCAATCCGTAGCTAATTTTAGAGTAGAGCTAATTTTTTCAGATAATAAAGAATATTATGCCCAAATAGATAAACTTGCGTTTTCTGATGGAAAAGTAGGAATGTTAACCCCCGTTCATAAAGAAAATATTCGCTCTAAAAGAAATAATTTCGGTATAAAAAGAGTGGGTATTGCAGATTACCTAAAAGTAGTTCAAAGTGTTCATGCCTACGTGCCAGGGTTAGTTTCAAACATTGAAAACATAATGGCTAGTGAGTTACGACATAAATCATCCGTTTCTAGAGATTACTCTGAAATTACAGATACAACCTCAAAATATCAAGAATCGGAAAAATTATCAGATACCTCTAAAACATCAAGAGCTGATATGCAAACTGAAATTGCAAAAGAAATTAAGAAAGAACAAAATATAACCTCAAATACACGATTTAGTTATAATACAGGAGCTTATAATTTTGAAATGACAGGTGGTTATGCTAACAATTCAGCTCAGCAAGACAGCATTCGTCAAGCCGTTATGAAGTCCCAAGAAATTACGGAAAAAGCAATGGAAAAAGTAGTGAGCAGAGTTTCAGAAGAACGCGTTCAAAAAATTATCAAAGAATATACAGAAACAAACGTACATGAATTTGATAACAGAGGAAAAGTATCTGAAATCAATAACCCAAAAAGCATTAGACCTAAACACATTTCAGGTGTATATAGATGGATAGACATTAAATATAAAAATCAAATTTATAATTATGGTAAAAGAACCATGTTTGAATTTATGGTGCCAGAACCAGCAAGGCTGCATCGTTTAGCGTTTATGGTTTCTAAAGGTCAAATACTTACAACACCTGTAGACCCTAGAAATGCCACAGGAGAATTAAAAATGACAACTGGAAAAGAGGCAACAAGAAAATTATTAGAATATTGGGCTAAAATCTACAAAGTAGAGTTGACCCCTTTAAAAGAAACAGATACACAACATTATTCTTTTGTGGAAAAATTTAATAATGGAGGTAATTGTCCTGTATATCAAAGAAATATAAAAATAAATGATGGATATGTAGCTAAATCAGTGAAAATTGACTTCACTTATTGGAGAAAAGATTCAGGACCTTCCAGCAGAATTAATTTAGATTTTAGCAATGGTATTAACAAAGAATTTTGGTTTGAAACAATATCTGGAACAATAGCAATTGATGACCTAAACCTATCAGATACTTTTAGCCTAAAAAACTCAGGTTATAACTTAGGTGGAATTGAATACAATATGTATTTCAATTTAAAAATAAATCCTAACAAATTAGAAGCTTGGCAAACCGAAAATTTCAATGCAATAATCAAAGCCTATGAAGAAGCCTATAAAAAATTTCAAGAAGAACAAGCAAAGTTAGATGAAGAACAAAAGAAAAAAGAAAAAAATGCAAAAGAACAAATGAGTAACTTTTATCGCTTCATGGAGCAAGATGTGTTAAAACACAACTGTATAGCTTATTTACTACAAGATTATATAGGCACTTTAGGAGCCAGTTTTTCCATAGGAGATAGAATGGAAGACTTTCAAGTACTTTTAGATAAAGATCTTGATAAATATACTGCATTGGCAAAATTTATGGAACAGGCGTTTGAATGGCAAATTATGGATTATACTTTTTATCCTTACTATTGGGGAAAAAGAGAAAAATGGCAAGAAATGTATATTTCTAATTCGGTAGACCCTTTATTCAGAAGTTTTTTACAAGCAGGATTAGCAAGAATTATTGTAACGGTAAAACCTGGTTTTGAAGATGCCGTACAATTCTTTATGACTACTGGAAAAATCTGGAACGGTGGCGAAGTACCCGTAATTGGTGATCCACTATACATGAGTATCGCAGACGAAATGCGTGCTCCTGTAGGAGAACCTCAGGGTAAATACTGGATAACTAAGTTACCTACAACGCTTACTATTTTGCAAGATAAGTCAACTGGATCCGTAGATCAACCACTACCTATTTTCCCTGAAGCTGAGCCTAACAAGTGTGAAAATCCTGGTGAGTTGGAAAGGGATTCAAGCTTTAGATTGGACAACGCAAACTTGTGGAGATCAGAAAACACAGAAAGTACATTACCTAAAAACTAAGTTCAAAATAAAAATTCTAGCGATGTGTAAAGCATCGCTAGCTATTTATTTTAATAAAAAAATTAAAGAAAAATGAATCAGCCTGAAGCAACAAAACTTACAGCCTTACGATTGCCTAAAAACACAATCGACACTGTGAATCCTAGACCTTCAAATGAGGGATATAGTGCTGAATTTTATGGAAATAGATCCAATGAAGGAGTTGATTTTCTTTCATTAATAAGGTTTATTAAAAAAGCAAGCACAAATCCTCAATGTATTTTTAATTGGAAAGATTTTGAAAGAGCACCAATAGTACAAACGTACTCCACAAGAGATGGAGAAGGTGGAACTATCCAAAGGATGAAAATCATTAATAATAACATTCCTTTCACTTATAAAGATGAATCTGGAAAAATAAACACCTCTTTCTTGCAAGCCCGTTTAAACAAACGAATCGATGCTATTGATTACGATTGGGGGTTTAATATTCAAATTAATGCCAAAACAAAATTGATTTTTGCGCAATTATCATTATACTATGTTAATACAGCTAAATTTAGAAATAAAGTAACAGCAACTCCAAACCCAAACGATTTTACCGTGAATGACCAATATCGTGGTATTGTATTTCAGTCTGAAAATTTAACCGATTTTGCCTATTTAATAAATGCCATAGATCCTAGCCAATTTGAATTTATCAAGAATAAAATCAAAACCAAGTTCGTTGATGCCATACAAAAAGCCAAAAACGAAGACGAAATCGTATTTCTTTTTGAAAATGCTCCTAATTGGATAGCCGAAAATTTTAAAAGTGATGAGTTAATTAACTATTTAAAAACTATTTTAAGTTATGATATTGAGGGATGGTTTAGCGGATATATAGACGGAAGCTGTGCTTTTATTAATGTATTACGCGGATTCAACACACTCGACAAATGGGTAGATTTGTATAACTTTTTAAAAAAAAACCCTGAATTTGTCAAGAAAGCCTATCATGGTTTAGACAGTACTTCAATTTGGGAAGGTGTAAAACAAACAAATAAAACCATTTTTGCTTCCTTTTTAACCAGTCTAAGTTATGCCGTTATGGGTTCCGAAAAAGTGGCTATTGAACGACCTACCAAAACGTTTTATTTAGGTGATGGTTATACTGTAAATACGTCTGCTTTAGGAGCCTTAGATTTTAATGATACGCAATACTTTTTAAAACAAGAAAGAACTAAGTTAGTAGGTATGATTCCTATAGCAAACTCTTGGTTCTATCCTGTTACGTATGACGAAGATTTAGAAGAAGGGGCTTATTACAATCCATTGCAAATGGTACAAGTATACAATGTTGCTCAAAAAACAGCCATGGTAGTGCCCGCTATATTCTTACATGATACGGCTTCTCGGGATGAATTAGCGCAAATCATGAAAGCCGTTCGTATAGGAGTAAATGTATTTACGATAGCAGTTTCCATAGCCTCATTAGGTTCTGCATCGCCACTCATCGCTTTAGCAGCAGCAGCAGATATTACACTTGCCACCGCCGATACTATTTTTGCTTTAGCCGAAGACCAACTTTCAAAAGAATTTGTCGAAACCTGGAGTAAAATCTACTTAGTAGGCGGAGCCGCTACAGCAGGGCCTGTATTGCTAAACAGTGTTTTTAAAGGAGGAATGAAAATCCTGAATGGCACTGCTAAAGCCGAATTTAAAAATTTTGTACGCGCTTTTATTTTTAAAGTGGTAATAGAAAAAAATATTGCTAATTTTACAAAAAACACCTTACGCTTTGTTACAGAAAATGTAGAACTTGTTTCCATAAGTAATGGTTTGCTCAACACAGGTAAGTTACAAGAACTTAATCGATACGGTGCGATACTTGTAGCTGGTGAAGTTAAAAATGCTGACAAAATAGTTACAGAATATGCGCTTGTTTATAAAGGGGAATTAGTAATAAAAGGTGAAAAAGCTAGTTTTGTAAAAAGGGTAGAGAGGTTCTTTGAAGGAGTTAAAAGTAAAGGTCTTAAAGATTTCTTGGAGGAATTTGTAGGAGGTAATAATTACGGAAAATCGATTGTTGAAACAAAAAACCCTATTAAAGTCCAGCAGTTTGTAGAAGGTTTAGAAAATCTGTCAAAAATAAAAATTGTTAATCCTCTTGAACATATTGAAGATGCTATGCCTTATTTTAATCATAAAGCAATAGATAATGAAGTGATTCAAATTTCTGAATTAAATTGCGGTAATACAATAGAGTCTGTGGTAGTGTTTCTAAAAACAGGAAAAATAAAATTAGCAGAGCCTTCGAAAATGCAAGGTCTTGAGCAAGTCGCATCAAAATTTGGAGGAGGTAGTTTTATACCATCAACAATTCCTCGTATGAAAGAACTAATGAAAGAAGAAGAAATTATTGTTATTTACGCTATCAAAGACAAGAGCACACCAAAAGTTATTGGTCATTATTTCGTAGGAATGAAAAAAAATGGTGTTTTACATTTATTTGATGGGCAAACAGGAGAATATGTAATTTTTTCTCAAACAGATAGAAAATATGCTAATTTTATACAAAGGGGATATAAAGAATTTCAATTTTTAAAAGTAAGGTAATAAATTAATTAAAAAAAGATGATATGTTAACAGATACAGAAATGTTAGAAATAGCAAATAAGTTTTTAAATAGATTAAGTAGAGACAGTAACAATTTAGAACTTGTGCTGTATAGTGACATAATAAAAAAATCATATGGAAATATATATTTTTTTAATTCTAAAAAATTTATTTTGTCAGAGGATCTTAAATATGCTCTAGGTGGTAACGCTCCATTTTTAGTTGAAAAAAAAACAGGAAGAGTTGTTAGTTTTGGTACATCATGCACAATAGAAAATTATATAAAAGATTATGAAAACGGAACTATAGGTAAAAGTTTAGATCGTTATTGGTATCCAGATGAAGATAGGTTTGATTATAAGTAATTTAGATATTTTTAAAAACTGCAATTTTTATATTGCAGTTTTTTTATTTAAAGAATCTAAATCACTCGTTTACAACAAGCCAATGCCACATTTATAAAAGGAATTGGTTTTGATGGAAAAATAAAAGGATATGCTGTAATTTATAAAGGAGAAGAAATTGCGAGTGGAACAGCTAAGGAAGTTCGAGAAACTTTAAGGGATGTTTGGGGAGCAACTGGGAGTAAATTAATAGAAGCTCTAGATGATTTATGGAAACTAAAACCTATAAGCTAACTACAGATTTAAAACATTGGACAGCATTTAATTTAGCAAATACAGAACTAAGATGGTCAAGAGTGATAGAAAAAGAGATACAATCCTCACAAAGATTGTACGTTTAAAAAGACACTTCTCCGAAGTCTGTACACATAAAGTAGAAGTGAAAAATTACTCTTTATAATCGGATTGTCTTGTAAAACACTATAAAACAGGAGGTTTTAAGAGGTAGATGTTAGGTGTTTGTTTAATACAATTCCAAGATTGTTTTTAATATTAAAAAGATTAAATTATATATTTAATCCAATGTTATTTTGTTTGCCTCCTAAGAAAATCTTAGTGTATGTAGAAAAAAGCGGTGTTCATAAAAAGGATGTTGATTGGATATTTTTCTAATATTGATTGATTTTTTTCTAATTAATTTAGATTTTTTTCTTTTAAAATTTGCTTTTTAGATTGTTTTCCTTTATATTTAGAATTTAATTGTAAATAGAAGAAAATGGACAAAATAACTAAAGAACGAATTGAAAAACTCCATCCCTTAGTGCGTGACGAAGTTACAAAAATTATTAACGAATGCAATCAATCATTAACAGGAAGAGCGCAAGTTAGAATTACACAAGGACTACGGACATTTAAAGAACAAGAGGATTTATATGCTTTAGGAAGAACTAAACCGGGTAAAAAAGTAACCAATGCAAAAGGAGGGCAATCTATCCATAATTACGGTTTTGCAGTAGATATTTGCTTGATTATTGATGGAAAAGTTGCATCATGGGACACCGTAAAAGATTGGGACAATGACGGTGTTGCAGATTGGTATGAATGCGTGAAAATTTTTGCTAAACATGGATGGGATTGGGGAGGTAACTGGAAAACATTTAAAGATTTACCTCATTTTGAAAAAAAAGGTTTTTCAGATTGGAAAGAATTAAAAAAAAGACCTTTGGATGATCATGGTTATGTAAAACTCTAAATCGTATTGTTTTATAATATAGAACGAAGAGGTTGTTTAGCCCAGATTACACATTAAAAAATGTATTACAGATAAAAATGATTTTGAATTTAAAAAAGGACTCAATCTTTGTTCTCAATGTACTAAAAATCAGTTGCGGTAAAAAATTTCCGCGTATTTTTACCTTCTTGGCTCTTTTTATCTTCATGACAAAGCCTAATGCATAATCTGGGGTTAAAAAGGATGTCTTGTTGTTTGATTTTCTTTAATCGTTTTATCCTAGTTAACCGCCAAGGAGTCTCATATTGTTGATAATGTGACTGCCCTTGAAGGTTAAACAGATGATAAAAAGTTGAGATGTTCCTTTCTGAACAGTCTTCCTAGCCAAAACAGATCATTTTTGAAAACATAAAAAGGATATATATAGCTACATTATTTTCCTAAATCAATTTCCTGATTGACATCCCAGTTTGCTCGAACGTCAAGGATCGTTGGAAAATGATAAACCTCTTCGGGTTGTTTGTTTTCTAAGAAAGAACCGGCATCCCATTGTCCATTGTTGTTAAGATCATAGATAACTCGAATGTAATATTTTTCAGGATTTATTAGAATGAAATCCACATCCGTAGTATTACCACTCACAGGTTTCGTATAGAAAACCTTTCCTTTTTCGTTCGTAAGTTCTACAATAAGAGGTGTATTTTTTTTATTCTTAAAGTGTATTTTTAAATTTCCGTAATCTTCCACTTTCTTTGTTGAAAAATTAAACTTTAGAGTATCTTTGTTTTTATTTCCTATATAATCCTCTATTGCGCCTGGTAATAGTTTTAAATCATATTTTTCATTTTCTTCCTTTTCAAAATCCAATACAAATTTTTGAGTATAATCTTCGTATTTTGCTTTAAAAGGAATAAGTGTTTTATTTCCTTTAGTTAGTAAAATTTTATTAATGTCCCATTTTTCAATAGGGGTTGATGATTTAAGTGCAAAGTTTTCTTTTAAATGCAAATAGGATGTTTTAGAGTCAAGATGTAAAGTATCTTTTTTATATTCTTTAAATTTTACAGAATAACGCTCTTGGTATTTATCTTTAGATAATTCTAACTGAATAGAATCATTCTTTATATAAGGAGTCCATATTTGTAAGGAATCTTTATCCTGAATTTTTGAAACACGCACAGGTATTTTGTTGCCTTTTAACTGTGCTTGAATTTGTATATTTTGTATATTATTCCCTTCATAACCTAATAAAATTCGATTGCCAGAAGCTTGTGTAGGTCTTTTAGGTTTAAAAGGTGGTTGTTCTTTGTATAATTCTAATTCAAATATTGAATTATCAGGTATATTAATTACTTGATTATAAACGCCTATTTTATCTTTTTTAGGATCGTATTTATAATTTGAAACATTTTCTTTTAAAGCTATTAATTTATATTTTCCTGCTTTTATGTTTTCAATTTTAAAGGTAGCGGTACTATCTAATGTATTGGTAATATAACGAGGTGTTTGTTTGTAAATAGTAGAATCATTATATTTTTCATCTACTTCATACAACATTACATTTACAAAATTTGGAGTAGCTCTTTCATAAGCATCTTTTATAATACCTTGTATAGATAATGAATCTAAATTTTTTCCTGTTGAAAAAACATATTGAAAATTTTTCAATTTATTTCCTTCATTATTGTCTGCAATGCTTTCGCCAAAATTAAAGCTATAAGTTGCATTGGGGATTAATTCCTCATTAAATTTTATGGTCAACTGTTTGCTAACTCCTCCTACAGGTTGAATATTGGGTTGGTTTTTTAAAGGAGGTGATATGATGAGGTTTTTTTGTAGATCATTTATTTTTATATATTCATCAAAAGTAATTCGGATACTTTTTTCTTTAAAATCAGTTGAAAAATTTTTCGGGTAACTACTTATCATCTTTGGAGGGGTTATGTCTTTATCGCCTCCTGTTATTGAACCTCTTTTGGCGCAATTCATAAGAGTTAAAGCAAAGAATAATAATAAAATAAATGATTTATTTTTCATTAGGATCAATTTTATGCTCATTAGACAACAAGTATCTATAACGGCTAGGTATTAAATTTATTAGAACTACAAAATAACAACATTTATTTAAGATTGTGAAAAAGCCATAGTTACTATGCTGATTTTTATTTTATCAGATTGTTGCAATGCCTTGGCGCAAGCTTCTAGTGTAGCTCCAGTGGTGAGAACATCATCTACTAAAAGAAAATGAATAGGTTCATCAAGGGTTTCGAGTTTACTGATAAAACGGTTTTTTTCAACGTTATTGCGTTCGGTCAATCTTTTTTTGGATTGACTTATGCCATATTCTTGTCTAAATAAAAGATTTTTGTTAATTGGGATTTTTAATACTTCCGATAAGCTTTCACAATAGGTGTCAATCTGATTGTATCCTCGTTCTTTTAACTTTTTAGGATGTAAGGGTACTGGAATGATATAGTTTACAGTACTAAAAACAGGAAGGTTTTGGAGGTGTTGAGCATGCCATTTGCCTAGTAAATTTCCTATTTCAGTACGTCCTTTGTATTTTAGATTATGAATGAGTTGTTGACCTATTCCTTTTTTGTGGTAATAAAACATAGAAGAAACATGTTCAATATTTATTCTTCCATAAAATTTAATAAATGCTTCATTATTGGTTTTTGTCCATTGATAGGTTAGGGGGAGTTCATGCCTGCATTCAAGGCATATTATTTGTTCATTATTAACTAATAAATTTTGACATCCTAAACATAAATCAGGGAAAAATAAATTAATCAGTTTTTTTAGCATTTCGTCGATTTTTTTTTCTGTAATAAAATTATTAAAATACATTTGATTAGTAACAAATTGAAATTAGAATGTTGTTAACGGATTCATTAACAGCCTATAAAATGGTTTCTGTAGCGCTGCTTTCAATAGCAGTTTCATTAAGCGTTAAATGTTATCAAGTTGTAGAGGAAAATCTTAAGCTTCAGGAAGAAAAGGTTTTAGATAGAACGACTTATACTAATGATTTGAGTGAAATATTATTTCGATTCGATGCAGAAGTAAGAAAGAATAAAGAGTTAGTCGATAAACAAGTACAGCTTGAAAATGAACTAGTAAAAGTAAAAAAGAAACCATCTTAGGTGGTATAGATACTAACTAAGTTGGGGTTTTTAAGATGTTTTAATAGAGTTCTTGCTGTAAAATAGTTAAGAATACGAAACTCTTTTGTAGTTAAAAGAACTTGAGAGTATAAAGTAAGAGTAAGTGTTTTTTTAAAAACCAAAAAGAATGTATTAAATTGATTACTAAAGGTTAGATAAGTTTATATCCCTAATATGACTTAATGAGAAGAAATATTGAGTGATATTATAAACACAATGCCAACTAAATAACTGATCTAATTGGTGGAGTGGGGGTTATACTTAAATAACTTTTTTAAAATTGTTGATTATATAAGGGGAGAAAACGGATTTTTTAAATCCGTTTTTTTATTTTTGCAATACTATGGCAAAACAAGACGATTTATTTAAAAATGTTATTTCGCACGCAAAGGAATACGGATTTATATTTCCGTCAAGCGAAATTTATGATGGTTTGAGCGCTGTGTATGATTATGCTCAAAACGGGGTAGAGTTAAAAAAGAATATTCGTGACTATTGGTGGAAATCAATGGTGCAAATGCATGAAAATATTGTAGGAATAGATGCTGCTATTTTTATGCACCCTACTACTTGGAAAGCTTCGGGTCACGTAGATGCTTTTAATGATCCGTTGATTGATAATAAAGATTCTAAAAAAAGATATCGTGCAGACGTTTTAATTGAAGACTATTGTGAAAAATTAAATCAAAAAGCACAAAAAGAAATAGAAAAGGCCAAATCTCGTTTTGGAGATGCTTTTGATGAAACTCAGTTTGTAGCTACTAATCCTAGAGTCGTTGAATATCTTTCTAAGAAAAAAGAAATCTTAGAACGTATGGCTCGTGGTTTAGATACTGGAAATTTAGCTGATGTTAAAGCGTTGATAGAAGAATTGGGTATTGCTTGCCCTGAATCCGGTTCAAAAAATTGGACTGAAGTACGCCAGTTTAACCTTATGTTTGGAACTAAATTAGGAGCTTCCGCAGATACTGCAATGGATTTGTATTTGCGTCCAGAAACAGCCCAAGGGATATTTGTAAACTTTTTAAACGTTCAAAAAACAGGGCGTATGAAGGTGCCTTTTGGTATTGCGCAAACAGGTAAAGCCTTTCGTAATGAAATCGTGGCACGTCAGTTTATTTTTCGTATGCGTGAGTTTGAACAAATGGAAATGCAATTTTTTGTAAAACCAGGAGAGGAAATGAAATGGTACGAATACTGGAAACAAACACGTTTAAAATGGCATAAGTCTTTAGGTTTGGGGGCTGAAAACTACCGTTACCACGACCATGAAAAATTAGCACATTATGCTAATGCTGCTTGTGACATTGAATTTAATTTTCCTTTTGGATTTAAGGAATTAGAGGGTATTCATTCACGTACTGATTTTGATTTAAAAGCACACGAACAACATTCGGGTAAAAAATTACAATATTTTGACAATGAGGAAAATGCAAGTTATGTGCCTTACGTAGTAGAAACCTCTGTTGGTTTAGATAGAATGTTCTTAGCTGTTTTTTCAAAAGCATTGCAAGAAGAAACTTTAGAAGATGGTTCTACACGTACAGTTTTGCGTTTGCCGTCAGTTCTTGCGCCTACAAAAGCAGCGGTTTTACCACTCATAAAAAGAGATGGTTTGCCAGAGTTAGCCAAAGAAATTATTGAAGACTTAAAATGGGATTTTAACGTAGCTTATGATGAAAAAGATGCTGTAGGTCGTCGTTACCGCCGTCAAGATGCTCTTGGTACACCGTTTTGTATTACGGTAGATCATCAAACATTAGAGGATAAAACGGTTACGATACGTCATCGTGACTCTATGCAACAAGATCGTGTAGCAATTGCTGATTTAAGAGCTATTATTCATAGTGAAGTTTCAGTTCGTAATTGGTTGTTAAAAATGAAATAGGTTTTTATTTTTAATCATAAAGATTTTAAGAGCCTGTCTGAAAAGGTATAAAACAATATTTAATTTGTCAATCTCTACGATAGGAAATATCAGAGTATCAACGTTATGTGATTTGTTTCGCTGGTTCGATTTGCTCAACCCTTCCTTTGGTCGAAATCATAAGATTGCATCTTTTCGGACAGCCTCTTTTATAAAATAAAAAACCTTGCAAAATCAACAAGGCATTTTTATCTATAATGTTTTTTTAGGCGTAATCAGGTTTAAAAGACATAGAATAAATAAAAAAAAGCTTTTTTTATACTTTAGTCTTGCTTTATGATTTAAAAATAATTTATTTATCCTCAGTTAAAGCATTCCAGCCCCTCGCTTTTAATTCAATTTTTGTATTGGCACGAGTAACTAGATGTATGCCTTCTTCATCAGGTGCTATATGACCTATGATAGTAAAATTGGGATTTCCTTTTAATTTATCGTAATCATCCATTTTAATGGTAAATAACAACTCATAATCTTCGCCACCATTTAATGCTATTGTAGTACTATCTATATTAAATTCTTCGCATACGTTAATAAACTGAGGGTCCAATGGTAGTTTTTCTTCATACAGATTACAGCCTACTTGGGATTGTTTGCATAAATGTAGGATTTCAGAAGATAAGCCATCTGAAATATCAATCATAGAAGTAGGGCGTATTCCTAATGCTTTTAAAATTTCAGGAACATCTTTTCTGGCCTCTGGTTTTAATTGGCGTTCAACCAAGTAAGCGTATTGATCTAAATCCGGTTGATTATTAGGGTTAACTAAAAAAACCTGTTTTTCTCTTTCAAGCACTTGCAACCCCATGTAAGCAGCCCCTAAATCGCCCGATACAACTAACAAATCATTTGGTTTTGCACCATTTCTATACACAATATCTTTTTCTTCTGCCTCCCCTAGCGCGGTAATAGATAGGATTAAGCCTTTTTGAGAAGAAGTGGTATCGCCCCCTATTACGTCTACTCCATATTGTTTAGCTGCTAAAGAAATGCCTGCATATAACTCTTCTAGTGCTTCCAAACTAAAACGATTGGATATAGCAATAGATACTGTAATTTGAGTTGCTTTTGCATTCATAGCATAAATGTCAGATAAATTGACTACTACTGACTTATAGCCAAGATGCTTTAAAGGCATATAGGCCAAATCAAAATGAACGCCTTCAATTAATAAATCCGTTGAAACTACTGTTTGTTTAGAACCAAAATTCAATACCGCCGCATCATCTCCAATTCCTTTTAAAGTAGAAGCATTGGTAATTTTAAAATGCTTGGTTAAATGTTCTATTAATCCAAATTCCCCTAATTGACCTACACTTGTTCTTGGAGACATTTTATCTTCAATCATAATTTTTTAATTTACAAAACAAAGGTACAAACTAAAAGTGAAACCCTATATAATCCCAAATTACACATTAAAAATTTATTATAAATAAAAAGTTGTAAATCTATTTTAGGATTAAGTATAAATATGTGAACTTTTTTAGGACGAGACAAGCTGCAAAAAATGTATGGAGTAACAAAAAAAGAAAATCAACTGCAATCTAAAGTAAATTGAAGTTAATTTTCTTTTATAATTTCTATCGTTTAAAAATCACTTTTTTGTAATATTCTTATTATCAAATACTTCCCTTATAAGGGACTCTTTTTTCTAAAAAGATCGTAGAAGTAGCAGAGCAGTTTTTTAATAAAAACGTAGCTACTTTATAATAAAAAAGCTGTCATTTTCGACAGCTTTTTTGTTTTATTATCTTAACCACACGAAAGGATTCGTGCGGTAGCGGTGGTGTTTTTCTTAAACGAATTCAAATGATTCTTCTTTCAGAGAATTTATCTTCCTATATTCTTGATCCCATTCCAAATAATCAATAGGTTCATCGCTATTAATACCATTTAACCAATAGTTATCACCATATACAAGTAACATAGCCCAGTGATATTCAGTGTCATGGCTGTAAAATATCACCTGATTATATGTTTCAGGCATTAAAAAATTTCTTTTCATAATTAAATCTTCAGCTTCAAGAGATGCTTTATTTGTATATTTAACTATGATCCCTTTAATTACTTCAATCCAAGTGTTAAAATTAAAAATTAATTTTTCGCCTGTTTCATTATTAATAAATACTAATTCGTCTTTATATTTCATATTTAACTACATTTTACTTTAAAATTATCAAATAGTTTAGCGGCTTTATCAGTAAATATAGCAAACTGACTTCCTATTGGTTTAGGGTTTTTACCTCTTGGGTTTGCTAACATAGGACCACTAACAGCATCAAAGTTGTGTTCTAATTTACCCGCTCTACCATCTGTAACAAACTTAGCCCATTCATCACTCGCCCCATCAAATTTTTTAATATTCAATTTTTCAAGTTCTGAATTTGGCACATCAAATTGAGTTATTTCAGGATGACCTCTCATTTCCGCCCATTGTTGAGCCTGTGCCTTATCTGTAGTTACATAAAACCCTCCTTGTCCAGATGGATTAAAATCTAAATTTGTTCTACCTTTTGATGGATCAATTGGTCCACTTAAACTACCAGCATGATAAAAAGTTGTGATATCTAGTCCAAAAATATCAATCCAACTATTACTATCTTTCACATACCCATAAAAAGTCGGGTTATTTCCTGCCAGTCCAATAGGATCTTGAGAGATATAATTTCCAATAGTACAATCGTAATATCGAAACCTGTTGTAATAAAGACCTTCTAATTCGGGGTCTTCATACTGTCCGAGTTGTCTAAAAGGAATAAAGTCTGGGGTTAGATTAATAGGCGAGCTAAAATTGCGTAAACCTCCATAAATATCATAGTCTGTGCTCCATATTAAAGAGCCCTTTTCGTTATAACATTGTAGGGGTCTGCCTATATAATCAGAAATTATACTAAATTGCTCTTCTCCTTGTATTTTAGCACTAGGTACAAAGCTATTTTCTTGGTAAATCCAAGTAACTAAATCCTCTACGGTTTCTTTTTGACTTAGATAAACTTCTCCTAGATCGTTAACAGAAGTTTCTGCCTCTTGCCCTTTTAGATATGTCCACTGGTGTAAAAGAACGTTTCCATCCTAAAAAGATGAAACAACGAACAGACTAAAAAACTGTTCGTTGTTTGGTATTATTAAAA
Organism: Flavobacterium columnare NBRC 100251 = ATCC 23463; assembly: GCF_002530675.1. Lineage (GTDB taxonomy): Bacteria > Bacteroidota > Bacteroidia > Flavobacteriales > Flavobacteriaceae > Flavobacterium > Flavobacterium columnare. The sequence continues at coordinate 4,343 of NZ_PCMX01000023.1, read as the reverse complement.
TTTTAGAAAACTCACAAAGTATTATTGATATACTTTTTTAATATGTAGATAGGTTAAAAACATACTTATCATCTTCTCTAGGATCTTTATAACCTATAAATTGCTCTACTTTTTTAAACTCGAATGAATAACCATAATTAGCTTCTGGATATTCAAGCGCACTTTTTCTTTTATAACCTATTATGTTTACTAAATATTTTCCATTTTCAATATTGAATTTGAATGATTTGAATAAAGTAACTCCATCAAGTGTTTGATAAGAAATACTTTCATTGATAGAATTTGTAAATTGTTCTAAATTAAAGTTCAATAAACTTCCAAAGGATCCAATCCAATATGCTCCATCATTTACATTAAGGTTAAAATCTTCATATCTAAATTCTTCTTGCCATTCGTTATTAAGAGGGATGTTATTAATAATATATTTAGTTGATTCTATTGGTAAAATAGGAATCCAAATCCCCTCTTCTAATGATTTTAGATATAATTCATGATTTTTTTGAAAAACTTCTAATACTTTTTTACTTTTTATTTTATTCTCTTTAAAAAAACTCAATAATTTGTCTATTGACATTATATATATGCCATAATCTGTGATAGTTAATTTTTTTTCTAACATATAATTATTTACAAGGTATTTTTTTGTTTTTATATAATTCTTTTAATTTATCCAAAGCTTCTCTAGGTGTCATATTTTCAAATAAAATATCGTCTGTTCCAGGTATTTTCATATATCCTTTTACATCAATGTCTTTATAGGCTTTAGCTCCTTTGTCAAAAAAATCGTCTACTGTTCCAGTAAACTTAGAACCATGATAAGGAACTCCTTCATTGATAAGATTTGTGTGCATCTCTCCGTGTAAAGTAGCTGTATTAATACCATTATTAGGATACCAAGCTATAGAATTTGTTTGTGCTAATTCAGTAATGTCTAATTTTTTTGCTACAGATCTTGGCATAAGATGGTGTCCCATTCCACTACCTAATAAATCTGAATACCACCCGAATTTATCAATTTGTATATTTGAATTTTTCACATAAGCATATAATTCGTTTCCACCCAAGAGTCCAATAGGATCTTGACTTAAATACAACCCTGTTTCTGGATTATAATACCTAAATCGGTTATATGCTAACTCAATATCGTGATCATAATATTGTCCTTGATATAAGAACGGAATCAAGTTTTGATCTCCTTCTATTTTACGTGTCTTTCCGTAAATATCAAGTTCTCTTTCCCAAATTAATTTTCCGTTACTATTATAAGCTTGTACAGGAGTTCCTAAATAATCATTTATGATGCTATAAACTTCCTCTCCTAAAATCTTTGCGCTTGGGTTGTAATTATTCGTATCATATACCCACGTAACTAGATTATTAACCTTTTCTTTTTGACTTAAAAAAACTTCTCCTAAATTATTAACAGAAGTTTCATGTTCTTCTCCTTTTTGGTAATCCCACTCATGTAAAAGAACGTTCCCATCTCATACAAAATGCCGTAACTCTTTTTACTCCTCTACAACCCCCTTTTGAGCCATTGACAAACATCCTTTTGGTATTCGTGGTATGAGTTCCAAGATATTAGCAACAGGATAAAAAAGAGTCCTAGTAATTTCATAGTTTCAAAAATAGCGTAATAATGTTTTTGATACAAAATTTGATACCAAAAAATAAGGATATTTTTTACATTCGCCTTTTTTCAAAATGCAGACTGTTAAACACAGAAATTCCTATCATACCAATACCAAAATTTTTGCTCGTAAGGGATTATTATCAACAGAACTTTTAAAGTTGATCCCTTCCAGTAATTTATCTAGATGGTTGAAAGAGCCTGAAAACAAATATATTGATTATACTTTAAATGGGTTGATTGATCAAGATATTGAATTATTTCAAAATCAAAATGAGTTTCCTAGTAGCAAAAAACTTTCCAGAGCTTATATACAACTACTCAAAGGAGCGTATACAATTTTTGATCAAATCAAAGATTTCAATAAAGTTCTTAAAAAAAATAAGGATATAATTGTGAATACCATAGAGAGCATTAAAAATTGGATTTCTATAGATGAAGCAATTAAGTTATTTAGGATTTCACGTGCCACTTACCAAAACTATAAAATACAAGTATTAAACAAATGTGAAGCTTCGTATATTTTTTGGTGTGTAAAACGTTACCCACAACAACTTTTGAACCAAGAAGTTATCAAGATAAAAGAATATTTTAACAATAGTGATTATAAATCTTGGTCAAAGTCTTCTATCTATTATATGGGATTGCGCAAAAAAGATTTCAGTTTTTGTTTAGCCACATTTTATAAGTACAGCAGTTTACTTGGAATTGATAATGGTAGACATTTACAAAACAAGCCTGAATATTCACCACTTCTAACTACTAAACCTAATCAAATTTGGTGTGCTGATATCACAATCTTTAAAACAGCTAATGGCGTAAAACATTACATCCACTTACTTATAGATCATTACTCCCGAATGATTTTAGGATGGTATATCGGTTTAAAACCAAGTCCAAAAGCTATTAAAGAATTATTGCAAAATACTTTTAAGGAACTCCCTAAACCTACTACAATAGAGTTTGTAACCGATGGCGGGGTAGAAAATATAAACACAACTGTCAAAGAATACATTAAAAGTATTGAACCAAATATTATTCACAACATTGCTCAAAAGGATATTGCTAGTTCTAACTCTATGATTGAAGCTATTAATAAAATCCTAAAGTATCAATATCTTTATCAGTTGCATATCGAAAATACTCTGCAACTTTATAATACATTCCCACAGATTATACGTAATTACTGTAATATTCGTCCACAGCATTCATTAAAAGGAAATACTCCTTTTGAAACTTACAACGGAAAAACGATATCTATTTCGCACTATAATTCTCATTTTCAAGCTCAAAAGCAATTTAGAAAAGAGCAAAACAACAAAAATAATTGCAAAAAATGTATGGAGTAACAAAAAAAGAAAATCAACTACAATCTAAAGTAAATTGAAGTTAATTTTCTTTTATAATTTCTATCGTTTAAAAATCACTTTTTTGTAATATTCTTATTATCAAATACTTCCCTTGTAAGGGACACTTTTTTCTAAAAAGATCGTAGAAGTAGCAGGGGACTCTTTTTTCTAAAAAGATCGTAGAAGTAGCAGGACTTTTTCAATAAAAACGTAGCTACTTTATAATAAAAAAGCCGTCAAAAATGACAGCTTTTTTACTTTTATAATTTCTATCGTTTAAAAATCACTTTTTTGTAATGTTCTTATTCTCAAACACTTCCCTTATAAGGGACTCTTTTTTCTAAAAAGATCGTAGAAGTAGCAGGACTTTGCGGAGCTGGGTTTATTCATACATATAGTTATATCTTGAAGCTAATATTTCTATATAACTATCATATCCTATAATTAAATAATGCTTCAAATTTAAATTTCCTGTTGGATCATAAAGTTTATACTTTGTCTGTAACCATTCAGAATTTTCTACTCTATAAAAACCCGAATCAGGATTGTGATTATTTATTTTCCAATATTCAACCTTTTCAATATCATAATCATCTTTTAAAATCTCAAATTCATTATAATTGAACTCATAAAAATTTAAAGTTGTACATTTTACTTCTGCCACTTTTTCAAAAATAATTTTAATATTAGAATAGGTTTCACCATCTAAATATTGTTTCAAAGTCTGTCCTTCAACATTTACCTTTGATTTGGTTTCGGTGTAGATTAATTCAATATCTGTACAAGATATTTGAAAATCAACTTTTTCTGATATCAATTTATACATTAATTACAATTTTTTATTATTCTTAAAAGTCCTGAACCGTCTTTATTTTTTGTTACAGCAATTGTTTTTGATGGCACAATATCCCCACTTGGTCCTTTTAATCCAAAATCAGATTTTAAATGTGGTGGAACTTTGTCAAAAGGAACCAAAATAGCATTAGTAGGAAATTTACCCGACTCTGCCAAAGCTGCTAATCCTCGATTATTTAAAGTAACTGCCTTGCCCGTTGTTGGGTCAATTGTATATGATATCTGAAAAACATTCGGATCAATTTTATTAGCTTTTAAATCATCAGCAACATCTTTAATTGATCTTCCTCTTATAGCATCATCAGCTTGTGAACCAATATCACTAAAATTTGGACCAATTCGCTTTTGACCAAAATGTAAATCTTTTGGAAAATCTGTAATTTCACCAAATTGAAATGGATCAAATGAAGACAACCCAAACGGGTCAACCCACGAATTAGAATCGTGTACATACGCATAAAACGTTGGGTTATTTCCTGCGAGTCCAATAGGATCTTGACTTATGTAAG
>NZ_PCMX01000022.1 GCF_002530675.1 Flavobacterium columnare NBRC 100251 = ATCC 23463 | reverse complement strand
GAAAAAAGTAATCGCCTTTTCCCTCAAAATTATATTGCAAGTTGGCTATCCAAACTAGATCAGGATACACGAGCATTCTTAAAGTCGGATAGGTCTTGTTTGGAAAATAGGCGCAGGTTTTCAAAGGCGATAATTTTTAATACACTTTAAACTCGGTTTCGCCTTTTGGCAAATACAAATAATGCTTTATACTTGATATTTGATTTTTATATCTTCCTGCTAAGGCTGGTTCGTTTCTAAGTTTAGGCTCTTTTGATTGTGAAATTAAAGTAACTAATCGCCCATCATAGAAAAATTCCATTTTATAATTCTCTATTGGTAACATTGTAAAATCATCACTTAATAAAATATTTTTATAAAGTTTCCAGTATCCAGCAACTTTTTCTTTATCTGCATAAGTAGTTTGAAATTCTAAAATTGTTTTGGCATAAATTAACTTTGCAATATCATCCACATTCTTTTTTGTATAAACTTCTCTAATTTGATTATACTTTTCTAAAACCTTTTGTTCTAAATGCTTTTTATCAAGTTTTGTTAAGTCTTGAGCATTTTCAAAATCTGGAGTTATAGTGTAAGGTACTTCTATTTTTATTTTAAAAGTATCTTCAAAAATATTTTTATTAGTAGCAATAAATTCATTTTTTAAATATGGAATGCTATATTTGAAATGAGTCTTTTCATTTTCAGCAGAATTCAAACTATATGATTCTAAACTTAAATTAAAAATTGTATTTCCCTTAAAACTATAGTCATCCTTTTCATTAACTGGATATAGTTTATATTTAACATTATACTCTCCAGTTTTAAAAATATAAGGATTAATGTCAAATGCCGAGCTCCCACTTTCTTTGTCAAATTTTTTATAAACACTTAAACCATTTACAAAAACTTCAAAATCACAAAAGTGTTTGTCATAAGAAATAATATTTATTTTGTCATTAGGGTAGTGTTTAACACTTTTAATAATTTCTTCAACTAAGTTATTATCATTAATATTTGGATTTTGCATAATATTTTTATCTTGTTTGCAATTAATATTTAAACTAATTAATATTGTTAAAATTATTTTTCTCATTATTGGTAATCGTTATTTATGGTTAAATAATTGAATTCTTATTAAATCGAGTTCAAAAGGTTCTAATAATGTAAAAGGTGTTGGTTTGCCTTCATTGGTTTCAATATCAAAATTCAACAATCCTACTGAATTAAAATTTCCCAAATACTTTCCTCTTATACCTGAAAAATATAAAGTTTTTTTAAAAAATAATCCTTCATTTTCTCTATAACCATAATTGATTTTTATTCCAACTGCACCTTTAAAATCAACATCTAGTTTTCCTTCTAATTTTTCTTGAAATAAACCAAAATCAAACTCTTTTTTATACTTTATTGCAACATTGGCATCAAACCTTATCTGCGGTTTCAACAATACTTCATTTCTATTTACAAAACCATTTTTTAATTGGTCAATAATAGTAAATTCTTTTGTTAGGGTATTTACAATAACATTATGCTCAAAACCTATTTCGCCTGTAACGACAATTTCACCAGTTACCTTTAGTCCTGCACTATTAAGGTATTGCTTAATTTTTGAGTTATTAGGTGCGTTTTGTTTTAACTGTTCTTGTACTTGTGGGTCGTTAGGGGTTTTGGCTTTGGCTATATC
>NZ_PCMX01000021.1 GCF_002530675.1 Flavobacterium columnare NBRC 100251 = ATCC 23463 | reverse complement strand
GTTTTGGCTTTGGCTATATCGATCCCTTTATCAAGTAAATCAAGCAAATCAAATTCTTTTTTTATCTCAACGGCTACTATCGGGGCTGCTTTTACATTGACTTCATAAAATAGTGCTATATTTTGGTTGGCTAATTGTTTGTAATACATTCCAGCATTTATGGCAATACTAGGCGGGATAATTTCTATATCTACATCGCCTTTACGTTCTGCTATTTTTTCGAGGGCTTTTATTTTTCGTAAAACCTTTTGAATCTTCTTTGCTTTTCCTGTTAGGTTTCTACCTCGGGTTAGGTATATAATTATGATTTCTATAACAATAGTAAGTAATACCATTACATAAATAGCATAAGCCGCGGCATACTTGGTATATTTTGTTTGAGTGATTAAGTTTACTTCGGTACCTTTTAATATTAATGCTTTACCTGCTTTTTCAATGTCACGGTCGTGTATAACGTGTGCACCATACTGATAATCTTCGGCTTGTTTTTCTATATAATCAAACAATAAAT
>NZ_PCMX01000020.1 GCF_002530675.1 Flavobacterium columnare NBRC 100251 = ATCC 23463 | reverse complement strand
ATATTTTTTATGTGAGCCATAAATTCTTGCTTTTTTAAAATTTCATTCTTAATTCAAAATTTGTTACTCAAAAAAGAAACCCTGTTTTTGATTGCTTTTCTTCAAAAACAGGGTTTAAATTTTAATAATTCCCTTTAGTCTTCTTGTCTTTTAAAACATATTTAAGTACTATAAAAACTCTTATTTCGGTCATAAAACCCAAACAAATCGACTTAATTAGAAACAAAACCTCAAACTACATTTCACATGACAATTTGAATACCAAAAAAATCATTCCTATTCTATAGTTTACACAATATAAGTCAATTTTAATTATTTACTTAATTCGGTAAAATATTTGTAAAACAAAGGAATCGTTTCAATACCTTTCAAATAATTAAAAATACCATAATGTTCATTAGGTGAATGAATAGCATCACTATCCAAACCAAACCCCATCATGATCGTTTTCGATTTTAATTCTTTTTCAAATAAAGCTACAATAGGAATACTTCCTCCTGATCGAACAGGAATAGGCTCTACACCAAATGAATCATTATAAGCCTTAGCAGCTGCTTGATACCCTATACTATCAATTGGTGTTACGTACCCTTGTCCTCCATGATGTGGGGTTACTTTTACCTTAACTGATTTCGGAGCTATACATTCAAAATGATTTTGAAATAATTCTGTAATATTTTCCCAATCTTGATTAGGCACTAATCGCATGGAAATTTTAGCATAAGCCTTACTTGCTATTACCGTTTTTGCTCCTTCCCCTGTATAGCCACCCCAAATACCGTTTACATCTAAAGTAGGTCGGATAGAATTACGCTCATTGGTAGTATAACCTACTTCTCCATATTCCTCCGCAATGTCTAACGCCTTATTGTATGCTTCTTGACTAAAAGGACGTTTTGCCATTTGCGTTCTTTCCTCAGTAGACAGTTCCTCTACTTTGTCATAAAAACCAGGTATGGTAATATGATTATTTTCATCATGCAAAGACGCAATCATTTTTGTTAGAATATTAATAGGATTGGCTACTGCTCCACCATACAATCCAGAATGTAAGTCCCGGTTTGGTCCTGTTACCTCTACTTCCACATAACTTAACCCTCTTAAACCAGTTGTAATAGACGGTTGTTGATTAGAAATCATGCCTGTATCAGAAATTAAAATAACATCATTAGCCAATTTATTTTGGTTTCTTTCAACGAACCAGCCTAAACTTTTCGAGCCTACTTCTTCTTCTCCTTCAATCATAAATTTCACATTGCAAGGCAAGCAGTTGTTTTGGATCATGTATTCAAAAGCTTTTACGTGCATATACATTTGTCCTTTATCATCGCAAGCACCACGCGCAAAAATAGCTCCCTCAGGATGCAAATCCGTTTTTTTTATTACAGGTTCAAAAGGAGGCGAATCCCATAATTCAATAGGATCAGCAGGTTGCACATCATAATGACCATACACCAAAACCGTTGGCAAATTTTTGTCTATAATTTTTTCACCATAAACAATCGGATAACCAGGCGTTTCACAGAGCTCAACGAAATCGCATCCCGCGTTTTCCAAACTCTTCTTTACGGCATCAGCAGTATCAATTACATCTTGTGAATAAGCACTATCAGCACTTACTGAAGGTATTTTTAATAAGTCGATTAGTTCATTAATAAAACGTTCTTTGTTATCTTGAACGTACTGTTTAATATTTTCCATGTTCAGTTCATAAAGTAAAAGTCAAATATACAAATTGCAGAATCAAATAATCGAAAGGTCTTTTTAAAAATTTAACCACATTTTTTAAAAAAAAAAAAGTAAAAAAAATATTTGTCATTAAAAAAATATATCTATATTTGCACTCGCAATCAGCAACCACCCAAAAGGTTTAAGATTGAAAATTTCGCGGGTGTGGCGAAATTGGTAGACGTGCCAGACTTAGGATCTGGTGTCGCAAGACGTGTAGGTTCGAGTCCTATCACCCGCACAAAACCCTTAATCTTTAAGAGATTGAGGGTTTTTTATTTTGGAATTTAATCAATATTTAGGATCAAGTCAAAAACGGATCAAGAACAAAAGTTGAGGATAAAAGAAATATTGCCATTGATCACAAAAAAACACCACTTATACATACAATATTCAATAAGGCTAAGTATAAAAGCTAAAACATTCATAAAAAATCTTCCATTAAAAAAATAATTGATTTATTTTTTTACAAGAAACAAAAGATTATTTGCTCTTCCACCGCCTTAAAACACTAGAATTTCGTTAAACAACATCTATTTTTACCTACAACCAAAGAAATATTTCTTTAAATTTAAATATTAAAAAAATTGTTTTTTTTAATATAATTTGTTAAATTCGATCCGTATATGTTTCCATAAGTGGTTTTATTATTAAAAATAAATATATGAATGATACTTCAAACACAAAATAGTTCTTTTTTAACTGGTTTGCACCAAGCAGAACTTTTTTATAAAATCATTTTTATAACCTTTTTTCGCATACCCCTTAAGCAAATATATCTTCATTTGTAATTTTTAATCTTTTATAACATGTCATTTAAAACTAAATTATCAGTAGCAGGAAAAGAGTACAGAGTATTAAACATAAATTATGGTTTATTCCAAGAAACTGACGCAACAGGTAGACCTTCTACTGTAACTAGAGGAGGAAAAATTGAATTAACAATTGAAGGAACAGCAGATACTTCTTTCTTTGAGTGGATGACCAACTCATTTGAAAGAAAAGATGGCAGTGTAAAATTCTTTAAAAGAGATAGCGATGCTGTCCTAAAAGAATTAAAATTCTCAGAAGCTTACGTAGTAAAATTCAGAGAAAACTTTGATTCAACAGGTGTAAACCCCTTAACTGAAACGTTTACTATTTCGGCTAAAAAAATCGAATTAGGCTCTGGAGCTTACGAAAACGAATGGGTATAATATTTTTTTAAAAAAAAGGGTAACAATTTTTGTTACTCCTTTTTTTATTAAAACATTAACTTTTACACATATCACTTGTAACCCCAAGATTAGAATTAAAATAATTTTTAAATTTCTAAACAATTATGAGCGAAAAAGTAGCTAGGGAAGCAGAAAAAATAGCCAATGATCAAGTTATAATGAATAGTTATAAGGATTTTTATGAAAACAAAGGTTATTTCTTAACAAAAAACAGTATGCTAACTGGTGCCAAAAGGAAACCACTTCATTTTCCTTCAACATCTAATGGATTCAGCAAAAAATGGATGGACAGTTCTTGGTTTGTCCTAACCCAAAGAAAATATTTACTTCTATTAGCAAAACTTGATAAAGATAGAAAAGTAACCGATTCTGATTATTCTACTCTAAAAAGAGCTTATGACAAATGGGAATCAGGATATTATGTAGTATTTTATGGAGAAGATGCTAAATGGTCTTGCAATTTATTTGTAGGCGAAGCTTTATTTATGGCCGGTTACAACATTCTTTTTAATGGCAAGTACTTATCCGCCAAACAAGTATGGAACGGAGAAAAACTCAAATTTGTCAAAAAACAAGACGTACAAAGAGGAGACATTGCAGCCTTTGGAGGCACTCATGTAGAAATTGTTACTCAAGTACGTAGAGGACAGCTATTTGAAGATGACGAATTTTGCTCCAGAGGAGCTGGAAGAGGAGCCACTGGCAATGGGACTGAAAAATGCGACGCTGATAGTTGGTGGGGAAGTAGAGAAATAGATAATGATAACATCAAATTTTTTAGACCTTGAAAACACATCAATTATTATTTCTTCTATTTCTTTCTATACAAACAGCTTGTAAACAAGAAAAAGGCAGGTATAAAGCAGAACTTTATACAGATTCCTCTTTTGTACAAAAAAAAGATTCCTTATTAATTGATAGTCTGCAACAAATAACACAAGAAGCTTTCGTTAAAATAGTTGAATGCGACAAAAAATCTTTTGAACAAGGCAAGATTGTCAATGGAATCAAAGTGGGAAAATGGAAAAAATATCTACCCCTTTTGGATCAAAATACAATAAGTGAAGAACATATCTACTCACAAAAAGGAGAGCTAATTAACTCTAAAATCTTTGACTCTAAAACCCAAAAAGTAATAGAAGACAGGAATTATCAAAAGGATAATTTAGCAGGGATTCAACAGGATTTTTACCCAACAGGAAAATTGCACATACGTTTTGAAACCGATCAAAAAGGGCATTTCATAAACACCTATACCGTATGCTCCAAAGAAGGAAAAAAAGTCTATCAATCCTTTTTAGGAAAAACAGGAACTGGTTACATAAAATATTATGACAAAGACCATTTCCTTATCTGGGAAGGTAGGTTTAAAAACAAAAAGAAAGAAGGTTGGCATTATGAATATCTAATTGGATACGAAGGAAAAGTAATAGAAAAACAATGCAATTATTATAAAGAGGACAACTTGATTCAAACAAAAATAGAAAAAATTTAAAAATTAATATATATGTCATTTTTAGCCAAATTGGAATTAGATGGTAACATGTACAATATTTTAGAATGTAAGTACAATTTTACACAATCAATCGATAACACAGGCAAACCACAAGGAATGCCACAGGGAGGAGAAATATTTATTCGTATTGAAAGTACAGGAAATCCTGATTTTTTAGACTGGATGTTAGACCACAACAAATCTAAAGACGGTAGAATCATCTTTTATCGTAGAGACGCTATGAGCAAATTGCAAGAATTACAATTTGAAAAAGGATATTGCATCTTTTTTGAAGAACATTTTACTTCAGAAAGCAAAGAGCCCTTACAAATATCCATTCGTATTGTTGCTAAGAACTTTGACGTAAATGGCGTATCACACGATAAAAAGTGGCGATAATTCATTTCTTTTAACAATAAAGATATCATAATTAAACTCTAAAAACTAAGGATATGCCGCTTAAAGATACAGATTCAAAAAATCCGATAAAAAATGGATTAGACGGAGTTAAAACACAACTTGTTGAACAACTAAAACAAGAATCCATAAAAACCATCGAAACAGAAGCAACTCAAAAAGCTTCTGAGCAATTATCCAGCCCCGCATTTAACCAATTAGTAGCCAACAAAGACACTATTAAAAACGCAGGGCACTATTTAAACAATCAAAAAACAGAGGAAATGGGAAGTTTTGAGAATCCCCAAAAAAACGATGGGTTAATAGGAAGATTAAACCATCCTGATGACCTTAAAAAACATTTTTCAAAAAAAACATTTCATGATTTTTTAAACGACAAAGACAGTCCTTTAGTTTATTGCACCCTTCGTATAGATGGCAAAGATTTTTTAGCAAAAAACACATATACAGTTGATTTAAAACAATTTACCAACGAACATGATATCTTTACAATCATTACACCCGACGACTCTCTAGACAGTTTCGAAGGCTACGTAATGGAAAATTCTAAAAACATATTAGGAAAAAAAATAAGTATTAATTTCCATCGTTTTGGTAGCATTACACAAACTTTTACCGGAATAATAGCCAATATTCGTAATAAAAAAGACGAAGGAGGTGGGTATGGAAAACTCTACATCACAGGGCATTCTCCTAGCATACTATTAGAAAATGGCAAAGATTGCCAAAGCTATGAAAATAAAAAACTAGACGAAATCATTAAACAAGCCCTAGCGGAGTACAACGGAGAAGTAGCAATATCTACTAAAAACATCAATACAGATTACACCATTCCGTATTGTGTACAATACAAAGAATCAGACTACCAGTTCATTAAAAGATTAGCCCACAGATATGGCGAATACTTTTATTACGACGGCCAAAGTCTAATTTTTGGAAACGAAATCAAAGACACCATAGAATTAGGTGAAAACATAGATTTAATAGACATAGAATTTGAAATGATGATCAAACCTCAACTTTTCAAATATTTATCATACGACAGTATTTCAGCCGAAGTAAAAGAAAAAGATTCAGACGCTGTAAAAAACAACGTTCAACGAAAAACAAACCCCTTTCAACAAGCAGCAATAGAAGCCTCTGAAAAAGTATTCCGAAAAAAATCTGAAATGCTTTTTAATGCCACCTCACAACAAACCGTAGAAAAAGATCTAAAAGAAATGGCACGTCGTCAGAAAGAAAGTCGTGAACACACTATGCAAGTAAGAGGAAGAAGCCGTGATCCCAAACTAAGAATAGGAGGTAAAGCCAAAATATCCGACATCAATGCCAAAGCCATGGAAACCTACCGCATCATTGAAATCTATCATTACCATGATGGCAGTGAATATTACAACGAATTTGTAGGCATACCTGATATCTTTATTTCACCATTCTTTGATGAAGACGCTTTTCCTACCTGCGAAGAACAATCAGCCATTGTCATGCAAAATGACAACCCACAAGGAATGATAAAGGTCCAATTTCCTTGGCAAAAGAAAAAAGGATTAACCACTCCTTGGTTAAGAGTCGTAACCCCTTATGCAGGAAAGGGCAAAGGAATGCACATTATTCCTGAAGTAGGAGAAGAAGTAATTGTAGGATTTGACAATGGCAATGCCGAAAGACCCTTTGTATTTGGAGCCATGTTTAATGGCAAAGCTAGCGCAGGCAAAGGCGGATCAGGCAACTACATCAAAGGTTTGCAAACAGCCAGCGGAAACAAATTACACATGGACGATAATGCGGGAAGTGTACACCTTACCGATAAAGGCAGTGTTGATTTAAAATTTGACGGAGCAGGAAATGCCACTGTTAATGCCAATGAAAGCATTACATTTACTTGTGGAGGAGCAGAAATTAAAATGACAAAAGACGGTACAATTGTAATTAGCGGCGATGTAAAAGTAAAAATAGAAACAAAAGAAGCAGAAATAACAGGTACCACCTCTGTAAAAACCAACAGCGAATCCCTTATTGAAGAAAAAGCACCTAAAATAGGAATAAACGGAGAAACAGAAGTAGCTATAGAATCTACAACCGTTAACGTAAATGGCTCTGCCATGACCAATGTAAAAGGAGGAATTGTAAACCTTAACTAACCTAATATGCAAAGCAACGAACACAACCCTATTGCCGTTCGCATAAGTAAAATAGCCAAGCTTTGGACTAATGCCAGAAAAAACAAACCCAAAGCTAGGTTGTTTCAACTAGTATGCTACCAAGAAGACTTTATTTTAGTTAATGGATTTATTCAAATAGAAGCATCAGAACATGGCAAAAGTCCTGATTCTTTCCTTCTTTTTTCCATTGATTTTGAAAACGAAAATCAGTACATTTATGATTTTACAAACGAATGGATAACCTCTTTTGATAGAGATTTACAAAGTTATCCTCATTGGAATTGGATAGAATTTGAAGAATTAAAAAAAGAATTTTATACAATATCTCATAAAAATTCAAATGAACTGAAAGATCTTTTTATTCGACTACTTGTAAGTTTTAAAAAATTTGAATCCAAAAAAGAGAATCTAATCATTATAAGTCTGGTTCCTAAAAAAGTATCTAATTATGAAAATTATCATCTTTTTATAAAACAACTCCTTTCACCCATCCTTAAGGATTACGGAATACTTTTGATTGATTTCAAAGGAAAAGAAAAACATACAAAACTTGTAGATAATCTTGACACCCTGGCTGTCACAATAGACGTTCCCGATCAAAATATGGCAAGTTCTTATAAAGAATTAGCCACGCAAGGAAATCCCAACGATCCACAAGTTAAATTCAGAAAGTATCTTTTTGAAATAGGCGAAAGCGCATCTAAAAATGACAAAGAACAAGTACATTATTGGGGAAAACAAATGCTTACCCTAACACAATCTACAGGAGACCCTTCTTTTTGGGCATCTGCCCATTTGATTTACGCTGGTTTTTTATTTCAATTCAAAGATGATGCTAAAACCTTACGTTTACTAGACAAAGGTATTCTAATAGCAGAAGCAAACTATCAAAAAAAACCTGAATTAGCAGGCACACTCATACAACTCTATTCCTACAAAGCTTCTTATTACAGTATGACAGGAAAAAAAGAGGAAGCTATACAAAACTTTATCAAACAAGCTCAAATAGCCGAAAACGTTGAAATGATAGAACAGATGATTTTAGCCAATATTTATGCACTACTACTCATTAAAAATGACAGTAATCATTTATACCAAAAAATCATCAAAAATAGTTTTGAAAAAGGATACCACCTGTCGGACGAATTATTAAAGGTTATCAATTTTGCATTTATCACAGAAAAATACCTTTATATAAATAGTACAAATATTACAACATCTGAAAAACATCAGATAGAAGAAAGAATGCAATCCATTTACGGTAAAGAGTGGAGAGAATATGCCAAAAAAATATCCTCATCTACCCAACCAGTCTATGAAAACACTTAAAAAAAACACATTTCAAGTATGTTATTAGCAGATAATCACTTTACACCCGTAATAGGTATAGATATTCATTTTACAACGCTGCCTCCTTTCAATCCCTTTCATCCCTATATAGGTATTGTTATAGATCCAGCAGACTACATTCCTTTTGTAGGAGCTACCGTACATGTTAATGGTATGAAAAGAGGTGTTTCTGACACCAGTGGTATTATTATACCCTTAGTACATATCCCTCTCTTTACGCCTCCTTGGTTGATGACCCCCATTATTGGACATGAAAGCATGAACTTTTTTTCATCACAAAATGTATATGCAGACGGAACCCGATTAAGCCCCAAAGGGTATTCCGTAATGACCTGTAATGATATAGGAATTCCTCTTTCCCTTAGTTTAGGAAAAACTAAAATTGGCAAAAAGATGATTCCTTTTGCGCCTACCCTATTTGCCCCAACCTCTTTTTCTATACCTATTCCTACAGGACCCCCTGTGATGGTGGGGGGACCTTATATACCTGACTGGGGAGGAGCCTTAACAGGACTCCTATCCAGTATAGGTTTTAGTACCCTAATGAAATACGGGAAAAAAGCATTCAATCATTTACTAAAAAATTCCGTTGGTCCCAACTCGCTTAGCAAACTACTTTGTAAAGCAGGATTTGAGCCTATTAATCTTATCAACGGAGCTGTTTTTTATGAAGGAACCGATTTTGAAATCCCATCGCCTCAACCCATAAAATGGGAAAGACAATGGTATTCAGACTCCGCCTTTAAAGGCTGGTTAGGACATGGGGTACATTGTAATTACGACCGTTGTGTAGAATTATTTCCAGAAGAAGAAGCCCTAGGATTACGATTAGAAGATGGCAGAATTGTTGCTTTTCCCCTACTAGAAATAGGTGATGATTTTTATCTTAGACAAGAAAAAATCACCGTTACCCGTTATTCCAACCATTACCAAGCTTTTGATCATACCTCTTTTACCACCTATATTTTTGATCATTATAACGGTTATAACCAATACCGTATGACCCAAATTATAGACAAAGCAGGACTTACAACCCGACTTTATCTAAACGGAGACCATCTTCTAATGATAGAAGACTGTGCGGGTAGAAAAATAAAAGCCTATACCAATAGCATAGGACTCATTACACAACTCTCCCTCATTCATCAAAAAGGAGAAGACCTACTAATATCCTATTCCTACGACCAAGATCACAACATGATTCGTATTACAGATGCTTTGCAAAAAAGCACCCATATAAAATACCAAAATCATCTCATGATCGAAAAAACCGACCGAAACGGACAGACTTTCTATTGGGAATACGACGGTACCAAAACAGGCGCAAAATGTACCCACACTTGGGGCGATGGCGGTTGGCAAGAAGGCTGGATAGAGTATTTTCCTGAAAAAGGATACAACCTTGTTAGAGATGCTAACCAAGCCGTAACCACCTACTACTACGAACCTAATCAGCTCGTAACCCAAGTTACAGATCCTCTTGGAAACAGCCATTTTACCGAATATACCGAGTATATGGAAATCTATCGTCAGATAGACCCAGAAGGCCACATGACCGGATATACCTATGATGAATTTGGAAACAAAACCTCTATAGTATATCCTGATGCCAGCGTAGCCCAATATATTTACGACAAAGAACAACGCCTATCTATTGTAATAGATCCCGAAGGCAATCAAACCACCTATACCTACAAAAAAAATCAAAAATACCTCCTTAACAGTATTATAGAACCCGATAACGGCATTACCCAACTTGATTATAACCCAAAAGGACTCATTAGCGAAATAAGCAAAGAAGGCAACCGATCTAAACTAGAATACGACGCCCAACACAACCTTATTTCCTTTACCGATCATGAAGGAAATGCTACCCTATGGGACTACAATTACCGTGGAGAAGTCATTAGCGTACAAAGCCCAGGAAGCAATCCACAAACCTTTGGGTACGACATCTTAGGTAGAATTACCTCCATAAAAGGAGCCGACCACAACGTTACAACACTCGTATACAACGCCTACGATGAAGTAATAGAAGCACAAGACCAACATCATACCATAAAGTTTGATTATACCCCCCTAGGAAGTCTTAAAATGCGTGAGGAAAACAAAACCAAAGTATTTTTTGACTACGACAAAATGGAACAATTGGTAAGCATTACCAACGAACACAACGAAAAATACCGTTTTACAAGAAACAAAGCAGGACACATTACCCAAGAAGAAGGATTTGATGCCCTAACCAGAAGATACCAGCGCAACGCAAACGGATGGGTAATCCGAACCCAAAGACCTGAAAACCGATGGTCTGAATACCAATACGATGCCCTAGGACGCATTGTACGAGCCCACCATAACGACGGAACTTGGGAAAGTTTTGCGTATAACAAGCTAGGCCAACTCTTACATGCCAAAAACCAAGATGTCAGCATTCTTTTAGAACGAGACAAAATGGGACGCGTCATAAAAGAAACCCAAACCAGTGACTTCAAGGGCGATCAAGGATTTACAATCATTTCTGAATACGACCGCAACGCAAACCGCATCAAGATGACCTCCTCCCTAGGAGCTCAAGTACAAAACACCTATAACCAAAAAGGCCTTTTAGAAAAAATTACAGCCCAAACAACCGCTCTAAAAGAAGCCCAAAAACAAGCCTGGGAAACCCAGCTCAAACACAATGCCCTAGGACAAGAAATAGAACGAAGCATTACAGGAGGGCTTACCCTAAGTATGCAGTATGATGCCGCAGGAAGACCCATTGCCCAAAAAGTACACCGAGGACATAAAGACACCTATCATCGTACCTATACCTGGAACGCCAACCACCGATTGCAACAAACCATAAACGCCCTTACAGGAGGACAAGTACAATATGTATACGATCGTTTTGGCAACCTTGCCTCCGCCCAATACGAAGACGGAAGCTACGACTACAAACTACCCGATGAAGTAGGCAACCTTTACAAAACCAAAGAACAAAAAGACCGCGTATATGGCAAAGGAGGCAAACTCCTAAAAGACCTAGACTGGCACTACCTATACGATGCCGAAGGAAACCTGCGCCTAAAAAGCAAACGCAACGTAGCACAAGCACAAATACAAAAACGTCAAGAGGAAAAAGAAAAAGAAAAACCAGCCCGATTTTCTTTCTTTATAGAAGAAATTTCAGACACCAAACCCAAACGAGGAGAACTAGCCTACTACTTACAAACAGACCGTATTTATACAAAAGAAGAAAAACAAGAATACACCCGATTAAAAGAAAAACAAGAATTAGAAGAAAGAAACAACCAACAATGGCAACGAGGCGATTGGGAATACAACTGGTATGGCAACGGGATGCTAAAAAGTGTAAAAAAACCCGATGGCACCCTTGTAACCATGGAATATGACGCTTTAGGAAGAAGAATAAAAAAGATTTGTAATGAAAAAACAAATCGTTATCTTTGGGATGGAAACGTTCTTTTACACCAGTGGACATATCTAAAAGGGCAGGAGGCAGAAACTTCTGTTAACGATCTAGGAGAAGTTTATCTAAGTCAAAAAGAAACCGTAGAGGATTTAGTTACTTGGATTTACCAAGAAAACAGCTTTGTACCTAGTGCTAAAATACAAGGAGATGAACAATTTAGTATAATTTCTGATTATATAGGCAGACCCCTACAATGTTATAACGAAAAGGGCTCTTTAGTATGGAGCACAGACTATGATATTTATGGAGGTTTACGCAATTTTAGCTCGCCTATTAATCTAACCCCAGACTTTATTCCTTTTAGACAACTCGGACAGTATGAAGACCCCGAATTAGAAGGTCTTTATTACAACAGGTTTCGATATTACGATTGTACTATTGGAAATTATATCTCTCAAGACCCGATTGGTTTAATGGGAAATAATCCAACTTTTTACGGATATGTAGCAGATAACAATACTCAAAAAGATATTTTTGGACTTGAATTAGAGCCAACTGTCAACTTAGGCACAGCTCCAAAAGGCACTACTTTATATCATTATACAAATGAAAAAGGTTTAAATGGAATTTTAGAGAGTAAAGAAATATTTCCATCTGTAAAAGCTCTAAACCCTAAAGATGCTAGACTTGGCGATGGTCAATATTTCTCTAACATTACTCCAGGAACAAAAACACCAGCTCAACTAGCATCTTCTTTTGTAAGAAGACCAAATCCACATATTTTTACGCATTATGTTGCTATTGATGTCAGCGGTTTAGAAATTCATCAAGGTTTAAACAGAAAAGATGTTTTTGTTATTTTGAATAATAGTAATCTTGATATAGACGGTAGAATAATTGATAGTGGTAAAATTAATTGTGGATAGGATATGAGATATATTGAAATTAATTGGAAACACAACTCTATAGAAGAACCTTATAAATACATTTTACAAATAGATGTTGATGATTTTGAAATAAAAAAGATGGAGTTTTATAAAAATGGTATTGTGAAATATGCAGACTTAGAAACAGAAAAAGGCACATTTCTTACTCCTTATGAGTTTGAAGGATTAGATACTTATAATTTTATTTCTAATTTAGAAGAAATGCAAGCTTTTGAAATAAGTGAAGAAAATTTTAAAACTCAATGGTTAAAAGGTTTATCTAATGCTTTTGAAAAATGAGTTATACTAGCTTCAAAACCGCCTGAATTTCAGATAAAACAAAAAAAGCTGTCATTTTCGACAGCTTTTTTTGTTTTGTTTTCTCCCCTGCTACTTCTACGATCTTTTTAGAAAAAAGAGTCCCTTATAAGGGAAGTATTTGATAATAAGAATATTACAAAAAAGTGATTTTTAAACGATAGAAATTATAAAAGAAAATTAACTTCAATTTACTTTAGATTGTAGTTGATTTTCTTTTTTTGGTAGTGTATTAAAAAGTGTGTAAAACCCGATGGCACCCTTGTAACCATGGAATATGACGCTTTAGGAAGAAGAATAAAAAAGATTTGTAATGAAAAAACAAATCGTTATCTTTGGGATGGAAACGTTCTTTTAAATGAGTGGGATTACCAAAAAGAAGAAGAACATGAAACTTCTGTTAACGATCTAGGAGAAGTTTTTTTA
>NZ_PCMX01000002.1 GCF_002530675.1 Flavobacterium columnare NBRC 100251 = ATCC 23463 | reverse complement strand
ATCTGTCACTATCAGTGGAAAAGTAGTTGGTAAAGTCAAATCACTAAATTTGACAGATACAGGAAAAATTCTAGCTGAATTACAAATTAATCAAGATGATTTTCCAATCTCTAAAACAAGTGTAGCTCAAATATATGAGCCTGGTTTTATAGGGGGAAAACAAATAGCTATTATTCCTAATTTTAATGATAAAAATATAACAGTTGACGGAGATCGTTTAAAGGCAGATGTTAAATTAGGATTAACAGATAATTTAGGTAAAAAATTAGCTCCAACTCAGCAAAAAATAGAGTCATTAGTTCAAGATGCAGATCAATTAATGATTAATGTTAATCAGATTTTAAATGATCAAGCAAAGAACGATCTTCAACAAGCTATAGCTCAGCTTAGTCAAACAATGGCAGAGTTTAATAAATTAGGTAAAGGAGCTAACCAATTATTAGCAACCAATCAAAAAAGCTTAAATCATTCATTAGGAAATATAGAAAAAATTACCACAGATTTTTCGAAAGTATCTAGTGAGTTAGAAAAAGCAGAATTAGGAAAGACCTTGAAAAACTTAGAAGGAACCTTAGCTAATGTTAATAAACTAATGGCAGATATGCAAGCGGGACAAGGAACTTTAGGAAAAGCAATGAAAGACGAGGCAATGTATAATAACTTGACCAAAGCCGCTAAAGAAATTGAATTGTTATTACAAGATTTGCGTTTGCATCCTACCCGTTATGTGAATGTTTCCCTTTTTGGTAAAAAAGATAAACCATATAAAGGACCTGAATCACAATCAAAATAATTTTAAACCAATCAATCTTTTATAGATATATGAATTATTTAAGCAGTTTATTTTTTCTAATTATTCTTGGTGTTGGAATAGGATTTTTTGCAAAAAATGTAAAAAAAATCATTCGTAATATAAAGTTAGGAAAAGATATTAATCGATCAGATCGTTCATCAGATCGTTGGAAAAATATGCTCTTAGTAGCATTTGGTCAGAAAAAGATGTTTACACGTCCAATACCTGCAGTTTTGCATTTTGTATTGTATTCAGCTTTTATAATTACTCAAATAGAATTAGTCGAAATTTTTATTGATGGTATTTTTGGAACTCATCGTTTTTTTAAACCAGCTTTAGGTGGTTTTTATACTTTTTTAATCAGTTTTATCGAAATTTTATCAGTTACCGCATTAGTGGCTACTGTTGCTTTTTTAATGAGAAGAAATTTACTTAAATTACCTCGTTTAAATAAGACCGAATTGTTAGGATGGCCTAAAAAAGATGCAAACTTAATCCTGATAATGGAAATTGTATTAGTATCTTGTATTTTCACTATGAATGGAACGGATCAAGTGTTATATACAATGGGTAAATCACACTTTGAAGGACAAGGATCGTTTGGGTTTACTGTATCTCAGTATTTAGGGCCTGCTTTTTTTGGAAGTTTGAGTGAGGGAACCTTACATATTTTGGAAAGAATAGGCTGGTGGGGACATTTTATGATGGTAATGGTTTTCTTAAATTACCTATACTATTCTAAACATTTACATATTATTCTAGCTTTTCCAAATACATTTTTTGCAGATTTGAACCCTTTAGGAAAGTTTGATAATTTAGAAAGTGTTACCAATGAAGTGAAATTAATGATGGATCCAAATGCTGATCCTTATGCGGCAGCACCAGCAGATGCAGTACCAAGTAAGTTTGGAGCTTCGGATGTTACAGATTTAAATTGGGTTCAATTGTTAAACGCTTATACATGTACTGAATGTGGACGTTGTACATCTTCTTGCCCAGCCAATCAGACAGGTAAAAAATTATCTCCTCGTAAAATTATGATGGATACACGCGATCGTTTAACAGAAGTGGGAGATAATATAAATAAAAATAAAGGGGTATTTGTAGAAGATGGAAAAACGTTATTAAATGACTATATTACACAAGAAGAACTTTGGGCTTGTACTTCATGTAATGCTTGTGTAGAAGAATGTCCCGTTAATATAAGTCCTCTTTCGATAATCATGGATATGCGTCGCTATTTAGTAATGGAGCAAAGCGCAGCACCTCAGTCTTTAAATG
This sequence comes from Flavobacterium columnare NBRC 100251 = ATCC 23463, assembly GCF_002530675.1. Lineage (GTDB taxonomy): Bacteria > Bacteroidota > Bacteroidia > Flavobacteriales > Flavobacteriaceae > Flavobacterium > Flavobacterium columnare. The sequence continues at coordinate 105,464 of NZ_PCMX01000002.1, read as the reverse complement.
CCATGATGACCAATATTGAAAACAATAGTGCACCTTGGCAATATAGTCAGATGGATCGTTTGAATTGGAAAGACGAAAATTAATAGTTGAAATTGCAGACAAATCAATATAGAGAGTTATGTCAGAAAATTTAATAGTGCCTACAATGGCAGAAATGTTAGCTCAAGGGAAACAGCCAGAAGTTTTATTCTGGGTAGGATGTGCAGGAAGTTTTGATGATAGAGCTAAAAAGATAACAAAAGCATTTGTTAAAATTTTAAATAAAGCAAGCGTTGAATTTGCGGTTTTAGGAACCGAAGAAGCTTGTACAGGAGATCCTGCAAAGCGTGCAGGAAACGAATTTTTGTTTCAAATGCAAGCTTTTATGAATATTGAAGTTCTAAAGGCTTATGAAACAAAAAAAATTGTAACGGCTTGTCCTCATTGTTTTAATACTCTAAAAAACGAATATCCAGAATTAGGAGGGGAGTTTGAAGTAGTGCATCATACCGAATTTTTAAAAGAACTATTAGACGGAGGGCGCTTGACGATTGAAGGAGGTCAGTTTAAAGGGAAAAAAATAACATTCCACGACCCGTGCTATTTAGGACGTGCTAATAAAATATATGAAGCACCTCGTGACCTAATTCAAAAGTTAGATGCAGAACTCGTTGAAATGAAACGTTCTAAGGCTAACGGATTATGTTGTGGAGCAGGAGGAGCACAAATGTTTAAAGAACCTGAAAACGGAGATAAAGACATTAACGTTGAGCGTACAGAAGACGCATTAGCAACTAAGGTAGATATCATAGCTGCTGGATGTCCTTTTTGTAATACAATGCTAACAGATGGTACTAAAGCAAAACATCGCGAACATGATGTAAAAGTACTGGATGTAGCAGAATTAATTGCTAACGCCCAAGATTTATAATATTAAGATGTATATACCTTTTGAAAATATGCCACTTGATTCACGTGTTTGGATTTACCAATCCAACCGAAAATTAAGTGATGTCGAAGTGGAAGAAATAGCCGCTCATGTACAAAACTTTATTGATGATTGGTCAGCTCATGGTGCTTCTTTAGAAGCATCATTTGATATTAGATATAATCGTTTCGTTATTTTAGCAGTGAATGCTGATGTACAAGCACCTACAGGGTGTTCAATTGATAGTTCAGTACAATTTATTCAGCAATTAGAAAAAAAATATGACATTGATTTGTTGGATAAAATGAACGTTACTTTTAAAAATGGGGATTTTATAGCGCATAAATCATTAATAGATTTCAAGAAAATGGCTAAAGAAAAAGCAGTTTCAGCGTCTACCATTGTTTTTAATAATTTAGTTAATACTATAGAGGAACTGAATGATTCTTGGGAAGTTCCTGCAAATGAAAGCTGGCATAGCCGCTTTTTTTAATCAATAAACATGAAGTTTTCTATTTTTAAATACTTATTTTTTTCTGTAATAGCCTTATTAATGATGCAATGCGCGGTTATAAAAAATCGTAAAAGGCAAGAGACTATTATGGCAGAAACAAAAAATATACCTGTAATTCAAAAATTTATAGATCCTACTAAAGAAGGATTCAATCTATTTAACGAATTGGCAGGAGAACGTCAATGGGTTGATAGTATCTATAATTCGTTAAGTTTTGAAGAAAAATTAGGACAACTTTTTATGGTTGCAGCGTATTCTAATAAAGATACAGTTCATTTTAACGCATTAGATAAACTTATAAAGAATTATAAAATAGGAGGACTAATTTTCTTTCAAGGAGGTCCATTGCGTCAAGCAAAACTAACAAATCGTTTTCAAGCGAATTCTAAAATACCCCTTTTTGTAGGTAATGATGCAGAGTGGGGACTTAGTATGCGATTAGATTCTACTTATGCTTATCCTTGGAATATGACTTTAGGTGCTGTTCAAGATATGAAACTAATAGAACAATTAGGAGAAAGAATGGCTAAGGAAACCAAAAGAATGGGATTGCAGTTTAATTTTGCTCCTGTAATTGATATTAATACAAATCCTAACAACCCCATTATAGGAAATCGCTCTTTTGGTGAAAATAAAGAAGAGGTAACCAAGCGAGCAGTAGCCTTAATGAAAGGGATCCAAAATCAAGGCGTATTTGCTACAGGGAAACATTTTCCAGGGCATGGTGATACAGAAACAGATTCTCATCACACCTTGCCCGTCGTAAACTTTACAAAAGAACGCATAGACTCAGTTGAATTATACCCTTATAAAAAAATGTTCAACTTGGGATTATCTTCTGTTATGGTAGCTCATTTAAATGTGCCAAGTTTAGAAGAACGTCAAAATTATCCTTCTTCTACTTCTTATAATATAGTAACAAATATTTTAAAGAAAGAATTAGACTTTAAAGGGTTGATTTTTACAGATGCTCTTAATATGAAAGGAGCAAGTAGTTTTAAAAAACCAGGCGATATAGATTTAGAAGCCTTTTTAGCTGGTAATGATATTATGTTATTTGCAGAAGATGTTCCAGCAGCCATTACTAAATTTACACAAGCTTATAACGATAAAATAATTACAGACGATCGTATTGAACATTCCGTAAAAAAGATTTTAAGTTATAAATATAAAGCAGGATTACATCAGTATAAGCCTGTAGATCTAACAGGTTTGTCTAATGATTTAAATGCTCCAGAAGGTAATAAATTGCAATATGAATTATATGAAAATGCAATTACGGTTTTAAAAAATGAACAGTCTCTATTGCCTATAAAAGATTTGACTAAAGCTAAAATAGCCTACGTAAAACTTGGCGATGATTCAGGTGCCGTTTTTTTGAACTCATTAAAAAAATATGCCGAAGTACAAGAAATGGAAGAAAAAAATCTAGATACCCTTTTGGTTAATTTAAAGGAATTTAATACGGTAATTATAGGATATCATAAGTCGGATAAAGCATGGCGTAAGCATGATTTTTCTGAAAAGGATCTACTTTGGTTAGAAAAAATAGCAGCTCAAAACCATGTAATTCTAGATGTTTTCGTAAAACCATACACGTTACTTAAAATTAAATCCTTTGACAATATAAAAGGACTAATAGTTAGCTACCAAAATGGGGATATACCACAAACTATTTCAGCTGAATTAATTTTTGGAGCAATAGAATCAAAAGGTAAATTACCTGTTTCTATTAAAGAACATTTTAAGGTAGGAGAAGGACTATCTACCGAAAAAATTAATAGATTAGGCTTTTCTTCCCCAGAAGGAGTAGGGATGAGTTTTAATAAATTAAAAGAAATTGATGATATAGTTAAAAAAGCAATTGATGATAAAATAACACCTGGAGCACAAGTTTTAGTTGCAAGAAAAGGAAAAATAATTTATCATAAATCATTCGGTTATCACACCTATGAACAAGATTCAAAGGTTAAAAATACAGATGTTTACGATATTGCATCTTTATCTAAAATTATAGGTACTTTACCCAATGTAATGATTGATTATGATAAAGGAAAGATAAATTTAGAAACCCGTTTAGGCGAAATGCTTCCTAAAGCAAGAGGAACAAACAAAGATTCTATTTTTTTTAAAGATTTGCTGTCACACTATGCACGATTAAAACCTTGGGAACCTTTCTATAAACAAACAATTGATTCGATTACTAAGAAACCATCAGAAAAATTATATCGTAAAACGGCAACAGAAGGTTTTACAACGCAAGTATCTGAAAATTTATTTTTAGTAGATAATTACAAAGATTCAATTATATCTAAGATATTAAAAAGTCCGTTATTACCTAAAAAAGAATATAAATACAGCGATTTTACCTTTATTTTATTAAAAGAATATTTAGAAACGCATCATAATACTACCTTAGATAAATTGGCTAATGAAAATTTCTTTTCAAAAATGGGAATGAATTATACAATGTATAATCCTTTGAAAAAAATAGAAATAGATCAAATCCCACCCACAGAAAGAGATAGTTATTTTCGTCAGGATATAATTCAAGGATATGTACACGATATGGCTGCGGCTATGCAAGGAGGAGTAGCAGGCCATGCGGGGTTGTTTTCAAATGCAAGTGACATTGCAAAAATGATGCAGCTTTACTTGAATAAAGGTAATTATGGAGGAATTCAATTTTTTTCTTCTAAAACAATGGACGATTTTAATACTTGTTATTTTTGTACTGAAGGAAATAGAAGAGGAATAGGGTTTGATAAACCTCAGTTAAAAGGGGAAAGCCCTACTTGTGGGTGTGCATCAATAACTAGTTTTGGACATACAGGCTTTACAGGAACAATGACTTGGGCTGATCCAGAAAAAGAACTTATTTATATATTCTTATCCAATAGAACCTTTCCAGATAGTAATGCACCAAATAGACTTGCAAAAGAAAACACAAGAGAAAAAATTCAGCAAATTATTTATGATTCAATTCTTGATTAATCGGTACTATTTAGTGAAACTAGTTTTTAAATTTTTAGAATATAGTAAATTCGTAAAGTAATAAATTTACTTTGCGAATTTTTTTTAATAATTTTTTTTAAAAAAAAATCTACTCTTATTTGTTTTTTAAAAATATAAAGATTAGCTAAAAGAGTAGAGTGATTTTTAAAATAATAATATTTTTCATTATTTATGAAAATAGCAATAGTTTGTTATCCAACATTTGGAGGTAGCGGTGTAGTAGCAACAGAATTAGGTTTAGAGCTGGCTCGTCGAGGTCATGAAATTCATTTTATTACCTATCGTCAACCCGTGCGTTTAGCTCTTTTGAGTCACAATGTACATTATCATGAAGTAAACGTTCCTGAATATCCATTATTTCATTACCAACCCTATGAATTAGCTCTTTCGAGTAAATTAGTAGATATGGTAAAACTCTATAAAATAGATGTATTGCATGTGCATTATGCCATACCTCATGCTTATGCAGGTTATATGGCTAAACAAATTTTAAAAGAAGAGGGAATTAATCTACCAATGGTTACTACATTGCATGGTACAGATATAACGTTAGTTGGAAATCATCCTTATTATAAACCAGCAGTTACTTTTAGTATCAATAAGTCAGATGTAGTAACATCTGTTTCAAAAAGCTTAAAAGAAGATACACTAAAATATTTTGATGTAACTAAGGAAATAAAAGTAGTTCCTAATTTTATAGAAATAGAAGAAACAGAGGCTCACAATCTAATTTGTAAAAGGTCTGTAATGGCTACGCCAGAAGAGAAAATAATTACCCATATTAGTAATTTTAGAAAGGTTAAAAAGATACCAGATGTAGTTAAAGTCTTTTTTAAGATACAAGAAAAAATACCTGCTAAACTAATGATGGTGGGTGATGGACCTGAAAAAGAAAAAGCAGAATGGCTTTGTAGAGAATTAGGTATTGAAGAAAAAGTTATTTTCTTTGGAAACAGTCATGAAATTAGTCAGATCTTATGTTATTCAGATCTGTTTTTATTGCCTTCTGATACAGAAAGCTTTGGATTGGCAGCACTAGAAGCCATGGCTAATAAAGTACCTGTTATATCAAGTAATTCGGGTGGTTTGCCTGAAGTTAATATAAATGGTGTTTCAGGCTTTTTAAGCTCGGTAGGCGATGTAGATGATATGGCTCAAAATGCCCTTAAAATTCTTTCAAACGATGATATACTAAACGAATTCAAAAGGAAAGCTTTTGAAACGGCCAAATTGTTTTCTGTAGAAAATATAGTGCCTATTTATGAAAATATTTATAAAGAAATCATTAATTCAAAAGAAAATATTTTGTAATTGTTTTATCTTTTGTTATAGGAAATTTTCTTAAAGATACAACCCCATTTTTGATTATTTATGTTCAAAAACGGGGTTTATTTAAGAATAAGTTTGTTATTTTTTAAAAAAAACAAAAGTGTCTTTTTGTAGTTATTTATATAACAATTTTTCTTCCTGTTCCAGGAGCTATGTTTTTTTGATCGTCTATATAAAAATCAATACGCCCCAAATTAATACCATAGGCCCCTACTTGATTAATTAGAACTTCTTTGTCATCTAAATTTCTTTCAATTACAGGTTTATCTAAGAAAGTATGCGTATGACCTCCAATAATTAGATCAATATTCTTGGTTTTTTTTGCTAAGTTGATATCTGAAATTCTTTCTGGTTCATTTTTATACTCAAAACCTAAATGGGATAAACAAATGATTAAATCACATTTTTCAACCTCTTTTAGTTTTTTTGTTATATCATTTGCAATTTCTACTGGATCTAGATATTTAGTTTCTTTATAATATCTAGGATCTACCAAGCCATATAGTTCTACTCCTAAACCAAATATTCCTATTTTAATTCCTGCTTTTTCAAAAATTTTATAAGGTTTGATATGAGTATCTAAGATAGTATTTTTAAAATCATAATTAGCACAAACAAACTCAAAAGAAGCGTTAGGTAATTGCCCATACAATCCTGTAATACCATTGTCGAAGTCATGATTACCTATTGTAGCAAGGTCATATTTCATCATGCTCATAACTTTAAATTCAATCTCCCCGCCGTAGTAGTTAAAATAGGGGGTGCCTTGAAAGATATCGCCCGCATCTAGTAGCAGTACGTTGTCTTCTTCTTTTCGAATTTGACTAATAAGTGCTGCTCTTCTAGCAACACCTCCTAAGTTAGGGTTTTTAGGATGTCCTTCTGGGAAAGGATCTATTTGACTATGTGTGTCATTAGTATGTAAAATGGTAAGTTTTCGTAAAGAACCAGCTGTATTAAAGCTACTTAAAGATAAACCTCCTAGTCCTAATAAAGCAGAACTAGCAACCGTATTTTTTAAAAAATCTCTTCTTTTCATAATCTCTTTTCTTTAAGTGTTATTCTTGAGTAACTTTAGTAATTTGTGGAACTTTTACAATATCTACTGAATCAAAATAGTCAATTAGCATATCTCTTAATTTATAATCAATAGATATTTTACGAGTAGCTTTTAAGAAAAACTCCATTCGATCACCTCCACTAGCTAAATAGTCATTAGCTGCTACGTAATAAGTTTTTTCTAAGTCTAGATCATTTTTACCTATTTTAATATCTTTAGGTTTATTGTCAGAGCTTATAGTGAAACTCATCCCAGCAAAAGGATGTGGTTTCTTTTCCTTAATAAAGAAGTTGATAAAGTCTAAAATAACATCTCCTTTTACTTCTAAAATCATAGCTGCATTTTCAAAAGGCATTACTTCAAATGCGTTTCTAGCAGTAACATTACCTAATGGAATGACAGTTCGTATTCCTCCACTATTTAATACCGAAATATCAGCTACTTTATTTTCTCTTTCTTTTAGTACTTGACTACTTCTTTCTAAAATAATTTCAGCAAATAAATCACCAATATTACTTTGGAATTTTGTTCCTTTTGTTTTGTCAAGTAACTGAGGATTGTAAGCTAAAACTTTGTCTAGATCTTTGTTTATTTGTTGTCTGTAAGGAGCTATTAAGGTTTCATATTCCTGAATGCTACCTACGCTAGCTTCTACCTTAATTTGTTTGCCATGAATTTCTTTTACTACATTTTGTGCATTTGTAGTAAAGCTAAACGTTATTAACGTTAAAATTAAACCAAAATGTTTCATTTATTCCTACTCTTTTTTATACTTTTACCTAGCATTTAAGATGCTGAGTAAAGCTTGTTAACATTAATTCGTTTCAAAAGAAACAAGGCGACAAAAATAATATGTTTATAAACTATATAAAAGGATTATCGTTAAAAAAAAAATTAAATTCTACTTTACAACCTGTAAAAGAGGCTCCGTTAGTTACTTCCATTAAAAGAGTAGGGATTTTATTAGATGAGTCATATTCTTTTAAAGAACAAGAATTGATAAATGAATTAATAAATAAGGGTTTTAAACGTGATAATATTAAGGTTTTAGTTTATAGAGACAAACTAGAGAAGAGTCTACATTTAACTTTTCCAACTTTTTCTTTTAAAGATATTAATTGGAAGGGAGAGTTTTCGGTTCCGTTTGTTAATGAGTTTATGTATACCCCTTTTGATCTATTAATAAGTTATTATGATGTCGAAAAGGCACCTTTGTTATTAGTTACACATAACTCGAAAGCATTATTTAAGGTAGGGTTTTCCTCAGTAGATAAAAGACTAAATCATTTGATAATAAATACAAATGCTCAAAATTTTAAAATTTTTGTGCAAGAATTGGTTAAATATTTGAAAATTTTAAATAGGATATAATAAAATGAAATCATTCATAGGTACGGGTGTAGCTTTAGTGACGCCTTTTAAAAAAGATTTTTCAGTAGATGTTGAAGCGTTAGCAAAAATTGTCAATTATGTTATTGATGGAGGAGTAGAATATTTAGTAATATTAGGTACTACAGCAGAATCAGCTACTTTGTCATCAGAAGAAAAAGAACTTGTAATAAATACAATCGTTACAACTAACGCGGGTAGATTGCCATTGGTTTTAGGAGTAGGAGGGAATGATACATTAAAAGTGGTAGAAGAATTAAAAACTCGTGATTTATCACCTTTTAAAGCTATTTTGTCGGTTTCCCCTTATTATAATAAACCTACACAAGAAGGAATTTTTCAACATTTTAAAATGATAGCAGATGCTTCACCTCTTCCTGTTATTTTATATAATGTACCAGGTAGGACTTCAAGTAATATGTTGCCAACTACAGTTTTACGTATTGCTAACGAATGTAAAAATGTAATAGGAATAAAAGAAGCAGCAGGAGATATCGTACAGGCTATGAAATTAATTCAGTTGTTACCTAAGCATTTTTTAGTTATATCGGGAGATGATATGATAACATTGCCTATGGTACTAGCAGGAGGGGCAGGGGTTATTTCTGTAATAGGTGAAGGTTTTCCAAAAGAATTCTCAGAAATGGTGCGTCTAGGATTAAAACGCAACGTAGATGAAGCTTACGCATTGCATTATACATTAATGGATAGCATAGATATGATTTTTGAACAAGGAAATCCGGCAGGAATTAAAGAAGTATTTAAAACGCTAGGATTATCCAAAAATACATTACGTTTGCCTTTAGTGAATGTAAATGAAGATTTGGCTAATCGTTTAGAATCATTTACAAAACAAATGACTAAATAGCAGAAAAATAAAGTTTTGAAGTAAAAAATTAATAATTAACTTTGCACTCTGACTTTTAGGGAGTGTTTGTAGTATTCTAATAAGTCTTTGAAAAAAGTTGGTAAATTTTTATGAATAAATATATAGGAGGTATTTTATCTACAATGTTGTTAGCTTCTTGTAGTGAGTATCAAAAAGCATTGAAATCAGAGGATCCGGCCGTTAAGTTAACAGCCGCGACACATAAATACGAACAAGAAAAATATACAAAAGCTATTCGTCTTTTTGAACAAATAGCTCCTGTGTATAGAGGTAAAGCAGACGCTGAAAATTTGTATTACATGTTTGCTAAATCATATTTTGTAACAGAACAATATTATTTAGCGGGGTATCAGTTTGAAAGTTTTAACGCTTTATACCCTAAAAGTAAGAATGCAGAAGAAGCAGCCTTTTTAGGAGCTAAGTCTTACTCAGAGTTATCGCCTGTTTATTCGTTAGATCAAACAGATACAGAAAAAGCCATTTCAAAAATGCAAGAATTTATTAACAAGTATCCTAATTCAACAAGTCTTTCAGAAGCTAATAAAATTGTTTTAGGACTACAACAAAAGTTAGAAAAAAAAGCATTTGAAATAGCCAAACAATACAATACCATTTCAGATTATAAAGCAGCTTTAAAAGCATTGGATAATTTTTTAATTGATTATCCAGGAACAGTTTATAAGGAAAAAGCTTTGTTTTACAAACTAGATTCAGCCTATAAATTGGCTATAAATAGTGTTACTACTAAAATGGAAGAACGTTTAAAAGAGGCTCGTTTGGCGTATAATGGATTAATGAAGTTTAAAGCTGATTCAAGTTTTAAAAAAGAGGCGGATCAAATGTTGGTTCGTATAGAAAAAGATTTACAACAATTTCAAAAATAGGATATTAGAATGGATTTAAAAAAGACAACAGCTCCAGTTAACACGGTTACTTATAATAAAAACAAAATTGAAGAACCAACCGGAAATATCTATGAAGCTATTACAATTATGGCAAGAAGAGCTAATCAAATTAATTCTGAGATCAAAAAAGAATTAATAGAAAAATTAGACGAGTTTGCTACCTATAATGATAGTCTTGAAGAAATTTTTGAAAACAAAGAGCAAATTGAAGTTTCTAAATTTTACGAAAGATTACCAAAACCTCATGCTTTAGCAGTACAAGAGTGGTTAGAAGGAAAAATCTATCATAAGAATACTAAATAATATAGGCTTAATAACATGTCGGTTTTAAGTGGTAAAAAAATAATACTAGGTGTAACTGGTGGAATTGCCGCTTATAAGTCGGCTTCATTAGTAAGGCTTTTAATAAAAGCAGGTGCTCAGGTTCAAGTAATCATGACACCTGCTTCTCTTGATTTTGTTACTCCGTTAACGCTTTCAACATTATCCAAAAATCCAGTTTATACTCATTTTTTTAACGAAGAGGATGCTGCTGCCTTATGGAATAACCATGTTGAATTAGGGCTTTGGGCTGATTTTATGATCATTGCACCTGCTACTGCTAATACAATGTCTAAAATGGTAAATGGAAATTGCGACAATCTTTTGTTAGCAACCTATTTATCCGCCAAATGTCCCGTTTATTTCGCACCAGCAATGGATTTAGATATGTACAAACACCCTTCAACCTTAGCTAGTTTTGATGCTTTAAAACGCTTTGGTAATATTATGATACCAGCTGAAAACGGTGAATTAGCAAGCGGTCTGTCTGGTGAAGGACGTATGGCTGAACCTGAAAATATTGTTTTTTTTATTGAAAAAGACTTAGAAAGCAAACTGCCCCTAAAAGGAAAAAAAATATTAATTACTGCTGGTCCCACTTATGAAGCTATAGATCCTGTTCGATTTATAAGCAATCATTCTACAGGTAAAATGGGATTTGATATAGCTGATGCAGCTGCTGGTTTAGGAGCTGAAGTAATTTTGATCACAGGGCCAACTCATCTTCAAACTAAAAACAAAACAATTCAAATAAAACGAGTACGTTCAGCAGAAGATATGTATAATGCTTGCCATGAGGTTTATAATAGTGTAGATGTAGCTATTGCAGCAGCAGCAGTAGCAGACTATAAACCTAAAAAAATAGCCTCCCAAAAAATAAAAAAGAACGATCCAACGTTTGTAATTGAATTAGAAAAAACAAAAGATGTTCTAGCTTCTTTAGGAGCAATTAAAAATAATCAGTTTTTGATTGGTTTTGCTTTAGAAACAGAAAATGAAATTGAATACGCAAAACAAAAAATTCAGAAAAAGAACCTAGATTTAATTGTTTTGAACTCATTAAACGATACAGGAGCCGGTTTTGGACAACCTACCAATAAAGTTACTTTTATTGATAAAAAATTTAATATAGAACCTCAGGAACTAAAATCAAAAGAAGCAGTAGCTATGGATATAGTAAATAAAATTGTGAATCATTATGCGTAAATTTTTAATCTTATTTATCTGTCTCCTCTCCGGTAGTAGCTATTATGCACAAGAGTTGAATTGTACGGTAGAAATTAATACCAACCAAGTTTCAGGAACAAATCAACAAATATTTAAAACGTTAAAAAAAACACTTACAGAGTTCATAAATAATACAAAATGGACAGATAAATCATATAAGGCAAATGAAAAAATAAACAGTTCATTTTTCTTTAATATCACTTCTTTTGATAATATAAATCAATTTACGGCCAGTTTGCAAGTTACAGCCACGCGCCCTGTATACAATGCAACCTATACAACGCCTATTTTAAATATCAACGATAAAGAATTAAAATTTACTTATAACGAATTTCAAAACTTAGTATTCAATCCCAATACTTATGAATCTAATTTAATTTCTATAGTTGCTTTTTATGCAAACATGATTATTGGAATAGATGCTGATACCTTTGCTTTAGAAGGAGGAACAAAAGCTTTTGAAGTAGCTTCTAGTATTGTAGCACAAGCACAAGTAACACAAGAAAAAGGATGGGCAGCTACTTCACCACAAAATCGTTATTTTTTAGTAAATGATATATTATCTCCTACTTTTGCGTCTTATCGTAAAACAAATTATGAGTATCATTTGAAAGCATTAGACAAGATGGCTGAAAATCCGAAAGAAGGAAAAGAAGCCATGCAAAAAGCCATTTTTAATTTAAAAGAAATTGCCGTATCTCGTCCAAATGCTTATTTGACTCGAATCTTTTTTGATACCAAGTCCGATGAAATTCTAAATGTGTTTTCTGAAGGCCCTAAAATGGAGGTAAATCAATTAGTTGAAACATTAAGTAAATTATCTCCAACGAATATTAGTAAATGGAGTCAGATTAGTTTTTAATTTTGTATCATGCTTATACAATTATCAATTAAAAATTTTGCGTTAATAGAACAATTAGAAATGAATTTTTCTGATCAGTTCTCTATAATCACGGGTGAAACAGGGGCTGGTAAATCCATCCTATTAGGAGCACTCGGATTAGTTTTAGGAAATCGAGCGGATTTAGGATCTCTTAAAGATAAAGAACAAAAATGTGTGATAGAAGCTCATTTTAACTTATCTGCCTATAATCTACAAGATTTTTTTAAACAAAATGATATGGATTTTGAAGAAGTAACCATAATTCGTCGTGAAATTCTTCCTTCTGGTAAGTCAAGAGCATTTGTAAATGATAGTCCTATAAATTTAACCGAATTACAAGAGTTGGGTACTTTTTTGATTGATATTCATTCACAACAGCAAACACGTGAATTAACAGAGGAATCATATCAAATAGAAATTTTAGATGCTATAGCTTCTAATGGAACCGTATTAAACACCTATCAAAAAAATCTAAAACAGTACAAATCACTTCAAGGATCATTAAAGAAAATTTTATCAGAAAAAGAATCTTTAGCTAAAGAAGCAGATTATAATAGTTTTTTGCTACAAGAATTAGTTAATGCTAATCTCAAAGAAGGAGAACAGCAAGAATTAGAAGATATTTTTGAAAAATTAAACAATATTGAAATAATAAAAGAAAATCTTGATAAATCTATTGCATTAAATAATGAAGAGCAAATAGGGATTTTACAAAATGTAAAAGAAGTAAAAAACGCACTTCAAAAAATAGGAAATTTTTCTCAAGAATACCAAGCTTTGTTTGAAAGAATAACAAGTGTCTTGATAGAAATGGATGATTTAGTAAGCGATTTAGAAAATCAAAGAGAAAAACTTTTTAGTGATCCTGAAAAGTTAGAATGGGTAAGTCAAAAACTACAACTTATTTATAATCTCCAAAAAAAGCACCAAGTAACTACTGTAGAAGAATTAATTCAAATTCAAAAAGATTTAGATGCAAAAGTTGTATTTGCAGGAGATCTTGATGAACAAATAGAAAAACTACAATCCGAAATAAATACAATACAAGAAAAGTTAGTAGAATTAACCACAACTATTTCTAAAAAGCGTAAAGAGGCAGTGCCTACCTTAGTTTCTCAAATAGGAATTATTTTAAATGAATTAGGAATGTCAAATGCCCGTTTTGAATTTGATATAAAAGAGTCAGAAACATTCTTAGCCAACGGAAAAGATGAAATCCAATTATTGTTTTCTGCAAACAAAGGAACTGATTTTGGATTGCTAAAAAAAGTAGCTTCAGGAGGTGAAATGTCACGTATCATGTTAGCTGTAAAAGCGGTTTTAGCAAACTATTCGAAATTGCCAACAATAATTTTTGATGAAATAGATACAGGAGTGTCAGGTGAAGTAGCTCAAAAAATGGCAAACATAATGAAGTTAATGAGTGAAAAAATGCAAGTGTTTGCTATCACACATCTACCCCAAATTGCATCTAAAGGACAGCAACATTATAAAGTTTTTAAATCAGATCGAGCAGATGTTACTGTTTCAGAATTAAAATTACTGTCTCTAGAAGAACGAATAATAGAAATAGCAGAAATGCTATCAGGTAAAAATATTTCAGACTCTGCTATTGCACATGCAAAAGCATTGCTTAACTAATTATTTAAATTAAATTTGCTAATCAAACTAATTGAAAAGAAATGATTATTGAACCGAGAATGAGAGGTTTTATCTGCTTGACAGCACATCCAGAAGGTTGTGCTCAAAGTGTTAAAAACCAAATTAATTATGTAGTATCTAAAGGAAAAATTAATGGACCAAAGAGAGTATTAGTCATTGGAGCTTCTACAGGTTTTGGTTTAGCTTCTAGAATTACAGCTGCTTTTGGTAGTGATGCTTCTACAATTGGGGTTTTCTTTGAAAAAGAACCAGCAGAAGGAAAAACAGCTACTCCAGGATGGTATAATTCCGCTGCTTTTGAACAAGAAGCAAAAAAAGCAAGTTTGTATGCTAAAAGTATTAATGGTGATGCTTTTTCAAAAGAAATTAAGCAAAAAACGATTGAAATGATAAAAACGGACCTGGGTCAGGTCGATCTTGTTGTATATAGTTTAGCTTCACCAGTACGTATGCACCCAGATACAGGAGTGTTACATCGTTCCGTATTAAAACCTATAGGTCAGGTTTTTAGCGATAAAACAGTTGATTTTCATACAGGAGTAGTATCAGAAGTTTCTATCCAACCTGCTGTACAAGAAGATATAGACAATACAGTAGTCGTAATGGGAGGTGAAGATTGGACAATGTGGATGGATGCTATGATGGATGCAGGGGTGTTAGCTGAAGGTGCTACTACTGTTGCTTATTCGTATATTGGCCCAGAAGTCACAGAAGCTGTATATAGAAAAGGAACTATTGGTCGTGCCAAGGACCACCTTGAAGCAACAGCCTTTGAAATAGATGAAAAATTAAAGAATATTAACGGACGCGCCTTTGTATCTGTAAATAAAGCTTTGGTTACACAAGCCAGTTCCGCAATTCCTGTGATTCCATTGTATATATCATTATTATATAAAACAATGAAAACAAAAGGAATACACGAAGGCTGTATTGAACAAATGCAACGTTTGTTTTCAGAATGTTTATATACTGGAGCAGCAGTACCAGTAGATGAAAAAGGGCGTATTCGTGTAGATGATTGGGAAATGCGCGCAGATGTTCAAGAAGCTGTTAAAACTTTATGGGAACAAGCAAGTACAGAAACTTTAAAAGAAATAGGAGATTTAGCAGGTTACAAGAGTGACTTTTTGAATTTATTTGGTTTTGGTTTTGAAGGTGTTGATTATTTAGCTGATACAAACGAAAGGGTTGTTATTGAAAGTATTGGGTAATAAAAGACCAAAGGGTATAGATGTAAGATAAGGCTGTTCTAAAAACAGCCTTATCTTTTAGATTAGATAGGCATCTGTTAATAAAACACCTCTCAGAAAAATAATATTTTTGAGAGGTGTTATTTATATAATATCCTGGACCCCTAATTTAAATTACCTAGTAATAATAGAAACTAACTCAGAATATCTATCAAAAAAGATTTCATATTCGCTAAAGAAAGCAAACCAATCCATTAAGATTTAATGATTTTTGTTGTTTTAGTTTGTTTTCCTGAATTTATTTTTAAAAAATAAACTCCCGCTTTTAGATTAGATAAATCTAAATTATGTTCAATGCTATTAATGTTTCTACTGTAAATTTCTTCTCCAAAAAGATTAAATAAAGAAATGCTTTTCATTTGTGATTGAGAAGATATTTTTAAATGATCAATAACAGGATTTGGGTATAATTGAAACAAATCGGTACTAAAAATGTCGGTACTCAGAGTTCCGTAAGTGTTATTTATAACATCATCTACTTTTATACCTCCTTTTAGATCAGTTACTTTAAACGCTAAATAAATATCTTGCCCTATATAGGGTCTTAAATCTATCGTTTTAAACTTCCATTGATACTCAATGTTTTCATTGTTAACTAATACATTGGATTGATTATTTAAATCCTCTTCAGTAGGATTATTTGTGGATAGCTTAAGTAGACTGTATTTTTCGCTATCAGGAATGAATACCGTACTTATCCAATAACTCAATTGATCATTTACAGCTTGTGTTACAGAAATTTTAGGAGTAATTAAATAATCATCGTTAAGACCAGAGCTTTTTCCTTTTACTATCATAGCGCAATTTTTGCCAGTTCTAGGAAAGTAATTATCATTAGCATAAAGCCCCCAACTCGATTCATTATCTTTATTGTTTAAAACTTTCCACCCGTTAACTTCTAACTGTATAGTATTTGGCAAATTTTCAAAATTTTGATTGAACTGAGCATTGATACTTAAGCATCCTAAAAAAAACATAATAATCTTCTTCATTTTTTAAACTATTTTAATTATCGTATAAAGGTAAAAGATGGTTCTATTAAAATAAAATAGAAGTTTGATTTTTTTAAAAGTGTTTTATATATAAAACTACGGCTATCGATCTCTATAATAAAATCTATAAATAAAGTACTTTTGGAGTTATTAGTTTGCTTGTTTAATGTTAAAAATAAAAAATATTCAATAGAACTAAATTGTTAGATGTCTTTCATTAGAGTAGTAAAAAACTTCTTAGAGCAATCAAAAGAAGGAGGATTTATGATAAATTGTAATTTTGGAATATTCTAGCGAAAAAAAGCGTGAAAATAAGGTAAAAAAGCATTTATTTTTCATGACTTTTTTTGTTAAAAATGTAACTTTGTCAAAAAAATAAGAAGAATGAATTTTTCTTTTGTTATCCCTGTTTATAATAGACCTGATGAAATAGATGAATTATTAGAAAGTTTAACCAAACAAACTTATAATAAGCCTTTTGAAATTATTATTGTTGAAGATGGTTCAACAGTACCTTGTGAGCATATAATAGATAAATATAGAACCAAGTTAAACTTAACATATTATCTAAAATATAATTCAGGCCCAGGCGATTCTCGTAATTTTGGAATGCAATATGCAAAAGGGGATTATTATATTATTTTAGATTCCGATTGCATACTTCCATCGCAATATCTGTTGGAAGTTGAAAAATCCTTGTCAGAAAAATATGTAGACTGTTTTGGAGGCCCCGATGATATGTTAGCCAGTTTTACACCTATCCAAAAGGCTATTAATTTTGCAATGACTTCTGTACTTACTACAGGAGGTATAAGAGGAGCTAGCGAAAAAATAGGAAAATTTCAACCTAGAAGTTTTAATATGGGAATTTCCAGAAAAGCATTTGAAGCATCAAAAGGATTTTCTAATATTCACCCAGGTGAAGACCCTGATTTGTCTATTCGTTTGTGGGAAATGGGATTTGAAACAAAATTAATTTCTAATGCTTTTGTATATCATAAACGAAGAATTGATTGGGAAAAATTTTATATTCAAGTTAATAAATTTGGAAAGGTCAGACCTATTTTAAATAAATGGTATCCTGAGTATGCTAAGCCAACATTCTTTTTACCGTCTTTATTTGTCGTAGGATTTTTTCTTGGGATATTCTTAAGTTTCTTATTTTTGTTTGACTGGTTGTTAAAACTATATTTCTTATACACTGTTTTGGTAATGACAGTTTCAACATATAAGAATAAGAATTTTAAAGTAGGTTTGTATTCTATCGTTGCTGTTTGGAGACAGTTTTTTGGGTACGGTATGGGGTTTATAGAATCATATTATAAAATAAATATCTTAAAAAAATCACCAGAAGAAGCTTTTCCAGAATTATTTTTCAAAGTTTGATGACTAAAATTATTGGTTTAACAGGAGGAATAGGCAGTGGAAAAACGACAATAGCTCGTTTATTTCAAGAGAATCGAGTGCCTGTTTATATAGCTGATGAGGAAGCTCGAAAAATAATGGAGTTGCCCGAAACGATTCATCAAGTAGTGCAGCTATTCGGTAATAAAGTATTAATAGAAGGAAAAATAGATCGAAAACAATTAGCCCAAATTGTTTTTAATGATCCTTCAAAACTAAAAAAACTGAATGAATTAATACATCCGTTAGTAGCTAAAGATTTTAAAACATGGTTGCAATTTCATCATTCATATCCTTTTATCATAAAAGAGTCAGCTATACTTTTTGAAAGTGGAAGCTATAAGGATTGTGATAAAATAATTGTAGTTACTGCTTCAGAAGAAATGCGTGTTAAAAGAGTCATGAAACGCGATCAGTTGACTAAAGAAGCAGTTTTAGAACGTATGAAAAATCAATCATCGGATAAAGAAAAAATCCTTAAAAGTGATTTTGTTATAAAAAATGAAAATTTAGAAGAAACCCGAAAACAATTGGAGGATATTCTTAAAATTTTATCAAATTTTTATTAAAATTCTTTGTTGTTAATGTTTGGTTAATTTTTTTAACAGTTAAATGTTAAAATATTATATTTGTTTCAATGAATAAGAATTGGTTTCGTTTTGTCGTAGTCTTAATGTCTATCGCTCTACTAGGAATTGTGGCTGTGCAAGGATATTTGATAAATGTTTCCTTTAAAAATAAGGAAGAACAGTTTAAATACCAAGTTAAACAAGTAATTGATAATGTAGCTAGAGAAGTAGAAGAGCAGGAAGCCTATTCTTTTTTAAGTCGATTTAGTAAGATAAAAGATAGTATAGGTAAAGATCCAGAACGAAGTGAATTAATGAAGTTTTTTTATGTAGAAAAAAACGAATTAACAAATCAAACGATTATTTATTCAAACAGTATAATTCCTGAGGATTATTCCGTATCTTCCTCGTTCTTTGATAAAAATAATGACTCTACCCGCATCAAAAATTATGTAGCAAAACGAGTAACAGAAGTATATAACGAAACTACCCTAAACGATCAGAATATGACTTCCACAGTTCAACCTTCTGAACGAATAGAAAAAGCGGGAGTCGTAGAGATCTTAGATAAAGCAACTTTTGAACTAAATTTTAAAGACATAGCGTCAACTAGACAAGTTTCACAAAGAGTTAGTGTAGAACAATTACAGATTTTATTTGCAAATGAACTAAAAGCATTAGGAATAAATACTCCTTTTGAATTTGGAGTTTATAATAATGGTTTAGCTACTAAAGTAAAATCAGAGCACTTTAAATATGATAAAAAAAACACCTACGATACGCCTCTTTTTACAGATAACGACGGAATTAGTAGATATCAATTGTTATTAAGTTTCCCTAAAAAGAAAGTGTTTTTAGCTTCTGATTTTGTTGGAATCGCATTTTTAGCTTTCTTGTTTACATCTATTATCATCGTAGCTTATTATAGTGCTTTAAAACAATTAAATACCCAACGTCATATTTCTGAAATCAAGACGGATTTTATTAATAATATGACTCACGAATTTAAAACGCCTATTGCAACAATTAATTTAGCTTTAGATGCTATTCGAAACCCTAAAGTGATTGATGATAAAGAAAAAGTGCAACGTTATTTACAAATGATCAAAGACGAAAATAAGAGAATGCATGCACAAGTAGAAAATGTCTTAAGGATTTCAAAATTAGAAAGAAAAGAATTAGATATAACAAAAGAATGTCACGATGTACACGATATGTTAGAAGAGGCAATTGAACACGTTAGTTTAATAGTGGAAGATCGTCAAGGTGAAATGAAAACAAATTTCAAAGCCTTAAAATCAAAAGCTCTACTGAATGACATTCATTTTACTAATGTTTTGGTAAATGTTCTAGAAAATGCGGTCAAGTATACACCGGAAAGACCCATGATAGAAATAAGTACAGAAAATATCAAAAATTTTATTGTCGTAAAAATAAAAGATAATGGAATTGGAATAGGTAAAGTGGCACAAAAAAAGATTTTTGATAAGTTTTATAGAGAACACACAGGTGATATTCATAATGTTAAAGGACATGGATTGGGATTAGCCTATGTAAAAAGAATTATGGATGATCATCACGGAGAAGTGATGGTAGAAAGTGAAAAAGGTAAAGGAAGTACATTTATAATAAAATTACCCTTAATAGTTTGATTATGGAAATGGTAAAAAAAATATTATTAGTAGAAGATGATCCTAATTTTGGCTCAATTCTTCGAGACTATTTAAGCATGAATGATTTTGAAGTAACATTAGCTAAAAACGGAATGGAAGGCTTCGAGAAATTTAAAAAAGACGAATATGATTTATGTATTTTAGACGTCATGATGCCTTATAAAGATGGCTTTACATTAGCAAAAGAAATAAGAGAAAAAAATAAAGAAGTCCCTCTTATTTTCCTTACTGCAAAAACCATGAAAGAGGATGTCTTAAAAGGATACAAAGTAGGAGCAGACGATTATTTAAACAAACCTTTTGATTCAGAAGTGTTGTTGATGAAAATACGAGCCATTATTCAGCGAAAAACTTCTGAAATAAAAGGAGATACTAGCAAATATGAATTTGAAATAGGTAAGTTTCATTTAAATGCTAAGTTACGCTTCTTAACTTATCCAGGAGAAGAGCCCGTAAAACTTTCTCCAAAAGAAAATGAACTACTAAAAATGTTAGCATTGCACGAAAATGATTTAATGCCACGTGAGTTAGCTTTAACTAAAATCTGGAGAGATGATAATTACTTCACTTCTCGTAGCATGGATGTTTATATTGCCAAGTTGCGTAAATATCTTAAACACGACGAAAACGTCGAAATACTTAATATTCATGGAGAAGGGTTTCGATTAGTTGTAAAGAATAACTAAAAAGACAATGTAGTAAAAAATAGCACCTAAAAAATGTTATTAAGCCCAATGAAATAAGTAGATAAAGAGAAGTATATTGAAACTACTTTCAATATACTTCTTTATTTGTGAAAAAAATAAAAAAGTGTCCTAAGTGTGGCTCAAGTTACACTATAAACATTACAAGTCGTAAGGGAATTAAAAAACAAATGACACTTTCTTAGAGGAGCTCACAAGACGTTTTGTCTTGCATATACTCCCCAAAAACTTTTTCAAAATAAAGTAATACGGGGATTTTACCCATAAGTGAAGGAAATCACGCTAAAAACCACCTAAAGTAGACTTCAAAAAAAGAGGCGTTAAATGCCTCTTGTATATTCTTAAATTTTTACTTCGATATTCCCATAATGGATGGAATCTCAACGGTTCCGTTCAACAGAGGTTTCATTGTTGGCTCTTCGAGCCCAACGAAACCTTAGCTGTTATATGCCGCCTTTCTTGTCATTTTATGTGTTTTGTATAAAATAGCAAGCAACTTTTGATGTCGGTTCAAAGAATACAAATAAGTCACCGTCACCCCAAAAGTTCAGTTCTTCGTAATAGTGTCTATACCACTCATCTTTAGGATCAACGTTTGTTCGTTTTACAGTTACCCCACCATTTAATTGGCAAAGGAATTTCATTCTCTTTCCTGATTTTGGACACATTGGAATGCCGGGATATTGTATCCAATTTGGTAATCCTGAATGTCCAGTTCCTGAAAACTCTTCTTCCTCGACAAAGGAAAATTTCATTTCATTAAACACTATTTCAGAGTTTTGATTAAGGTCGTCATCGTATGATGTGTCAGCTTTCTCAACTTCATCTCTATTGATTATAGTAGGTTTGTTTGGATTTGAATAATCTAAGAATACGTTTCCAATGTTTAAATAAATTGGACAAGTCAAATGAACTTTAAATGGCAACCAACTAAGATTTTTGTCCCTATTGTCAATGAACCCCATATATTGAAAGGGAACAACACAATTATTGTCTGGTAATTGAAAGTCGTTTGGGATTTCTCCCCCAAGTTGGTGTAGTCCATTTTTGTCTTCAACTAACTGCAATATTCTATTTTCTTCAAACTCTTTATATTCCAGTCCTATTTCGTCTGCTTTGAGTTCTCTGTCCTTTCTGTTTCCTTCTTCATAGTTATAAGCTCTTATTAGTTTGTCATTTTCAAAAACTAACTCAATTCCACTATAAAGTGTATCGACTGTTCTCTTGTTTGTAATTTGAGTCGCAATGAAATTGTCACATTGTTGGTCTCCGTTCAAATGAACTTCCCAACCCGCAAGAAAAACACTTTTTGTCTTTCCGTTTTGTCTATTGAATAGGTTTTTAAACATAATTCTTTGTTTTACCGTCTGTCGTCATAAGGTGGCATATAACGTCCCGCTGGCTTCAAGAAGTGGCGAACTTTGGGACGATAAATTTTCCACTAAGATATAATTTAATAGCGAAAAACAAATATGAATTTACTAATATTCTCGCCATTTTGTGAAACCGCTGTTAGCTGTTCGTTGCTTCTTTTAGGTTAGTTCTTTTAACAACTTTCTTGCTTTGTTTATGTCGGTTTCGGTTCTAATTTCTACAAAATATTTTGTTTGCCAATTTTGAGTTTTCTGTGCTTGTTTACTTTCTGTTACGCTCCAAGTAGGATAAACTCTTATTCCACGTTTTCCTTGTCCACTTTTAGTTGTCAGAATTTTGTTTTCACTTAAAATTGTTTTGTCAAAGATGAAAACTCCAAATTTTTCTTCTTGTCGAGTTGCTATTATATAAAATTCAAATTCGTCGTCGATATTATACGGTTCAGTTATTTTGTTTTCGTTTCGTTTCCAGATTGTTACAAATTGCCCCGTTTTAGTCGGTGTAATTTTCGCCATTCTGAATTTTGCTTTTTGTTTATTCAGCTCAAAATTATGTGCGAAATATTCTTGGCTTTCTATTTCGGTTTCTACATTTTCAAGTACTATTCCGCAAACCTGAAAAATACGATTATTTATAAGTTCAATTTCGGAAAATATTTTGCTGGAATTTGTCAATTTTTGGCTTAATTAATTTTCTGTGAGTTCAGTTTTTCTGCGTTGCACCGCAATGACAGCTAACGTCAGTCTGTGAAAAAACACAGAAACCTCACCAAATATAGCTAAAATAGTTTGTTAAAAAAGGGGAATTTTCGTATTTTTAAAAATGCAGCATATCCAAGGGATTTCCCGTAATCAGTTACCTGTATCGAGTTTAGAAGACAAAATTACTTCTGATAATCCTGTTCGATTCATAGATGCTTTTGTTGAACACATAGACCTTCAAAAAGTAGGATTTACAGCAGTGAATTTAAAAAAAGAAGGTCGTCCAAGTTTCAATATCCAAGTGTTTCTTAAAATCTATTTATACGGTTATTTGAATGGTATTCGCAGCTCCAGAAAACTAGAAAAAGAGTGTATTCGTAATATTGAAATGCAATGGTTGTTAGAAGATATTCGTCCTAATTATCACAGTATTTCTGATTTTAGAAAAGACAATCCCAATGCATTGAAGCAACTCTTTAAACTGTTTGTTTCTTTTTTGAAAGATGCCGATGGGGATACAATCATACCAATTTAATAGGACTTGAAAAAGTAAACGGAGAACATAGCTTGATTATGCTAGTGTACAACATCAAGCGTACCATAAATATCCTTGGAGTCCTTGATTTAATAGCAAAAATCAAAGCTTGGAACTCACCTTATAAGACAAAGGATTTGTTTTTGATAAAAACGACTTATTTAAACCTGTTTATAGGCTTTATATTTTTTGAAACACCTCAAAATAAGTTCAAAAATAGCATTGTTTAAAATAAAGTTATGTCAGTTTGGTGGGATGAATTGTATTCAAAAAAGAGGTTTTTTCACAGCCTGACGTTTCCACGCTTTGCGAGGTTGCGAGCTTCGTAACCGAGTATTTTCGGTTACTACTAAATTTCTTGCGAAAGATAAACGTGAATTTACCACAAAATTCGCAATCTCGCAAAACGTGTGTTAGCTGTAGTATTTAATAATTTTTACAAACAATTCTTTCAAATTCTGGATATTCTTTGTTTGCTTCTGATTTAAGAGTATATCCAACTTCTAAATCTATTTTTTTTCCTTTATTATTCTTGAAATGATTCTTTACTTTGAAAGCATTAACATCTTTTTGAGGTTTAAAGACTTCATTACTAATACTTACATAATTCCTTTCTCCTGTTTTTTCTGAAAAGGAGATAGTTATATATTCTATTTTGTCAACTAAACTTTCATCAATAAACTTTAGTTTAAGTTCTAAAATATCTGATTCATAATCTTTTGGACATTCAAAAATAAAATTAGATGATTGTCCTGAAGACATGTAACCTTTTCTTTTGTATAGAATTTTTTCGTCTAATTTTTGATTATAGCTTTTTATTTCGCCTATTTCAAAATTATTTATTTTTATTTTTTTGTTAATGTCATTTTTTAATTCTTCTTTTTCTCCGATAATTTTTTCAAGATTTTCAATTTCTTTTTTTAGCTTTTCTAATTCTATATTCTGCAAATTGATACTATCAATTAAAGTATGAGAATTAGATTTTAGAGATTCTAATTTGTTTACATCTAAACTATCTAAATCTGTCTTTAAGTTTAAGTTAAGATTAGTATTTAATATTTCCCGTAGCATTGTACTTTGCTTTTCAAATTCTTTATCATAATAAAAATTCACAAGTAATGCACTTGATAGTATAGAAATCACTAATATTATATTTAGGTATTTAGACTTCTTATTATGAGTTGTATTTTTAGCAGTAATAAATATGTAAATAGAAACTAATAATGTAGCTATTAATGGTATAATGTATATGTAATTTATATTATTCATTTTCGGAAGCTTCAAATTGGTTATTATTTTTTCTCAATATTGCAATTAATGTTCCACTCCAACTTATTCCAGCAAAAATTGAAGATTTTAGAGATGAAGGTTCTAATAAAACATATGCTAATAATGCACCGATTACAGGTAATATGACAAAATCAATTCTAAAATAGAATGCTTCTGATTTATTTGGTATTAACTTCTTTATAAAAGGAATTGTGCCATTAAAATCTTCACTATATAATGATAATAAATGTGTGCATAAAGCTCCTAGCCAAGTTTGAAATAAAATTATTTCATTGATTTCATTAAATAATTCCACTTTTGTTATTTAAATTATTATTTCTCATTTTGTCGTCGTCAATTCTAATATTACAGCTAACGTCCCGCCGGCTTTGTTGCCGTTGCGTAAATTTAGCACAAAAGTTTCCAAGTACAAAACCCGAATTGGAAAAAACTCCGTCCTTTCCAAAGGAAGCCCAAGCCCAGCAATGGCACAAAACCGCTGTTATAGGCTGTAGCTTTAACAATTCTGAAATTCATTTTCTAATTTATCTTTAGCATCTAGATATTTAGCAGATACACTGTCTGGAATAAATAACAAACTATGAATGAATCGAAGAATAATAAAAATACCAGTTGTAAAAATGAAGTTTACAATACATAACAACAAGTCTTTTTCGAGTAAAGTATACATATTATAAAACAAGCTAGCAGTTAAGGTTATTATAATTATTCCATTAACTATAACCCAGTTTCTAGGTTCTGTATGAAGGATTTTACCAGTTTCGTCAATTCTACCTTCAACATTTATAGTTCCTTTGTGAATTACTTCTAAAACGATAAATTCTGACGAATCTAGATTCTCAAAGTTGATTTTGACAATATTTCCATCAATACTTGTATTAAGCTCGTCAATTCCTTTAACTATAAAAATTTCTTTAAGGTCTGAAGAAGTTATTTCTAATTTATTAATTTGCTTTTTTGATAATGTTTTACGTCCATTGTTATAAATTAATATTCGTGTATTAAGTTCACGTTCACTATCAAACCAATTACTAAAACTTGTACGTGTTTTACAAATCGTATGAGTTGAATAAACCATTCTGTAGAATGTTCTAAAATAAAGATAATATGCAATAAAAACACTTATAAGAAAAGTGGTGATTGAAATCGTATTACCTATTCCAATGAAATCAATCAACTTGTTAATAAATTCGAACATATTGAGGTTAAATTATTGTCGTTTTTCGTGTGCTATTGCCTATAACGTTCTGGCGCTACATGAGGTTTGGGATTAAAGATGCGAGGTTTTTCGGCTAAACACAAATTTCCCAAGTACAAAACCATCTTCAAATTCAGTCAAATACCCAAATCTCGTGTAACGGCTGTTGTGAGCTGTTGTTTTACGTTTCAATTTGGAGTCTTACATAATCAACTAATAATTTTGCTAAATCTTCTTTTTCATCTAAGTCGCAATATTCATCATCTAATTCATTAAGTTTTATTTCAAAAGAATCATCATAATTATAATATTCTCTTTCTGCAACTAATTCTATAAATCTATTTAGTGAATAATTTTTAGGATTGATATATTTTAAACAAGTTTCCAATATTTTATAACTGTAATTGGCTCCAATTCTTTTAAAATCTTCAAGAGTTTCATAAGCAAAAATCCCATAAGAGTTATCAAAATATTGGATTAGTCCGCCGTTCTGTAATTCGAGATTCAGTATTCCAATCCGATAAACTGTAGCCACAGGTTCGTCCATTTCATTTACAACTTTTCGCCATTTTTTCAAATCTGTAAAATCAGATATATTTTCTTGAATTTTTTTACCGGCTAATTCACAGTAAACAAAATTGATTAAATCTTCGTCAGTTAATGTATCCAAATTAATTTTCATAGTTTTCTCTGTTTTACAATAGCTCACAACGTCCCCGCGCTACAAGCAGTTTGGGACTAAATTAAGCCCATTATTCGGATTTGCCAAATCTTCCAAATACAAAACCAATTTCAAATTAAGCCTAATACCCAAATTGCTTGTAGCGTGTGTTGGCAGATGTAATTTATTTTAGCACGAATATTTTATCTTTCGGAATACAAGCTTTAACAAATAAAGTTCCAAATTTCGTCAAATATATTCGTGTCTTTGTGTAAATTCCATTTTGCTTTTTATTGTTTTGAATTTCATCCTCTTCCCAAATTGCCTCTTCTGAAAGTATTGTCCATTTTAGTAAATTTAAAGATTCAAGATGCGAAACATACATATCAAAATGTTCTATAAAAATCATTTTGTCTTTTGGTGAAGTATCTTTTAGTACTTTTTCATTTTCAAAATGACTTTTACCATTTTCATCTTTAATTAAATCCATTGTATATTCATAATCAATAGGTTCTTCTGCAATTTTAAATAGGAGGAAAGCTTCGTCTGGAGAAAGTTGTTCAATAATGTGAAAAAATGCGGGATGAGCTTCGTTTATTCTATCTCTATCAATTGCTCTTTGAAGTAATGAAATATATAAATCAGTTAAATAGTTATTCTCTTCCAAGTATTTAAGTCTGTCCATTATTGGACCGCTTAACGAAGTTGGAGCTTCAATTTGTCTTTCTTCGGGTACACCTTCTCGTATTTTATTCAAATATTTTGCGAGTCTATCTTGATAAACGCCTAAATATTGAAATGGGGCTGTAAATAATCTTGCCGATTTAACTATGTCTGTAGAAATTTTTCCTGCCTCTTGAACAGATTCAGATAAACCATCTTCATATATTTTTTTCACAGTATCTGCACCCAAAATATTTGCAAATTTTTCCAATCCCTCTAATCCCATTTTCTCTTTTTCTAAAAGTTAAATTTTCTCATTTACGGTATTATATCTGCCAACACACAAATATACGCAACTCAGCGATGATTACAAGGAAAAACAAAGAAAACTAGGTTCTCCTAGATAACATCTTTAAAATCAATGCTTTTAAAAGACATGTCAAATGCGTATTTTATGTATCTTTATATAGTTTTATTGCGAAAAATAATATTTAAATATTTAAAATGCGCAGTTATGGATTTATCACAATATCAATTTTCATTCGGCACGCATCAAGGTCGAAACATCATTTGGATTCAGTTTAAATATCAGCTTATACCATTTAAACTTTGAATTTTCTTTTTAAAAATAGTACATCTACAAAAGCAACAAATATTAGTATTGGTTCTCGATGCGCTTCGCACTCGAACGAACGATGATTTCAATTATATACTCAACCGTCTGTTCGAGTTGTTTTTAAAATGAAAAAAAAACGTATCGAGAACTTTACTTTTTAATCCAGTATATTTTAAGTTTAAATGGTATTAATTATTTATTATGTCTAAAAAAAGCATCCTGATGATTTAAGAGAAAACAAAATCCTTAATCAAGCCAAACGAGAGGTAGAAGGCTTTAGCGAATTTATTTACCGTTTTGAGCGTAGCATTTCTATACTCGGTAGAAGTCAAAGTACTTTTAGTAATTATGCTCGGCACGTTGCTGCCGTTGCGCTTTATTTTGGAAAAAATCCAATAGAGTTGAAAACTACCCACCATTAGCTACCACCGACCTCAAGAGGTAAATCCAAAAGGGGTAACGTTTAGTTACAAGGATTTGTAGATAATCTAGGAAAAAACATAGAGTTTGTGTTTATAAAGGTGTGAAAAAGGGAAGTGGGTGTTTAAAAAGCAGTAACTTAATGTTTAACTTGTTGCTTCAACGGGAAGAAAAGTTATCTTATCAAGGACTATGAGATTTCGTTTGAGTTTCTTTTTGATTCAATGAAAGATTGCGAACTTTTAGAACACCCTTTTTGTTATTCTATTGTTTTAACTCCTTTAATAAAAATCCATTTCATAAAAATTTTTTCTCCATCACGTGTTGTAATTGCTTGAAATTTAGGTGCTAATATGGTGCTAATAACAAAAGCAGTCATAGGAATCCACCAGCCATTTAAATGGGTGTATTGAGTAACTAAGTAACGTGCTGAAAAAAAGAAAAGAGCGAAGGATAAAAAATTATAAATAAAGGTTTTTGTTTTTTTGTTCATTATATGTTTTTTTAGAATTTTTGTACGTAAAAAGTGATTAAGTTTTTATTTAGATTTTAGTGTAGGTGTAATCTTTTTTGAATAAAATTGCATCCTTCTTTATTATTAAAACCAATATTAAGAAAACTAATAATGTAAAGGGGTGTATTGTTCATAACTAAGGGTTGAGTTAAATAAAGAAAAAAATAATTCTATTAATGCAAAATAAAACAGTGTTTGTATACTACTTAATAAACATTCTAGAATTATATTTTTCAATATTTATATTTTTAAAATAATAACGGCTGAATTAATGATAAGGTAATTTTAACTATTGGTGTTTAAAAATTTTCCTTTTTTACTACCTTCATACATTTCAAATTTAGCTAAACGGGTTTCTAGCTTTCCATTGAATAGTTTGATCTTTCTTGAAGGTTTTAATCCTACGAATTTCAACGCGTCCATATTACCCGTTATGAACCAAGCATGGGTGTTTGGATATCCTTGTTTTAGGGTATCGCCTATTTCGCGATAAAAACGTTCTAAATGAATGTCAAGACGCTCTCCATAGGGTGGATTAAAAACCATGTGTAATGGGCCTTCCAATGTTTTTTTAGTTTCAAAAAAGTTTTGTTCGCGAATAATGATGTATTCATCTAGATTGGCTTGTGTAATATTGGTTCGGGCTTTCATTACAGCACTTGGGGCTTTATCGTAACCGATAATTTTATAATGAAATTCTTTTGTTTTGTTTAACAATGAATCCATTATTTTATCAAATAAATCATTATCCCAATCATTCCATTTTTCAAAAGCAAATTCCTTGCGATTGATATTGGCAGGAATGTTGCAAGCAATCATAGCAGCCTCGGCTAAAATAGTGCCTGAACCACACATGGGATCCATAAAATGACAACTACCATCCCATCCTGATAATAATAATATTCCAGCTGCTAATACTTCATTTATAGGCGCAATATTGGTTGCTGTTTTATATCCTCTATGGTGTAAAGAATCTCCTGAAGAATCTAAGGAAACAGAACAGTTTTCTTTATCAATATGTACATTGATACGTATATCTGGACGTTCTTTGTCAATACTCGGACGATGGCCTAATTTTTCTTTAAATTGATCTACAATGGCATCTTTGCATTTTAATGCCACAAATTGCGAATGATTAAAATATTCTGAATTTACCGTTGTGTCAATTACAAAAGTTTGATTGGCTCCAAAATATTGAGCCCAATCTATTTGTTTAATCCCTTTATATAAACTAGATTCGTTATAAACTCTAAATTGATGAATGGGTTTTAGTATTTTTAAGGCTGTACGCAATGCTAAATTAGCTTTGTACATAAATCCTTTATCGCCTAGAAAACTCACCATACGAGTTCCTATTTCTACTTTTTGAGCACCTAAAACTTGCAGTTCTTTTGCCAACACTTCTTCCAAACCAAAAAGTGTCTTAGCAACCATTTTAAAATTATTATCCATAAATTATTTTAAATTCCAATAGTCAAAATTTTAATTTCCCAATTTCAAATCCTAAATATTTTCAAACATCAAATTTTAAATCTGAAATTGGAATGCAAAAATACTTTAAATTTGTATGCAAATAAGTATAAATGTCAGAATTATCAAATCATAAAGCACAGACCCCAGAAGCCAAATCAGAAAATTGGTTTGAAACTTGGTTTAATTCCCCTTATTATCATATTCTTTATAAAGAACGAAATGATCAAGAAGCACAGTTATTCATGGATAACTTGACGCATTATTTGAACTTACCTGAAGAAGCTAAAATTCTAGATTTAGCGTGTGGAAAAGGACGACATTCTATTTATCTGAATCAATTAGGATATGATGTTACAGGAGTAGATTTAGCAGAAAACAGCATTGCAGAAGCAGCTCAGTTTAGTAATGAAAAGTTACAATTTAAGGTACATGATATGCGCGAACGTACAGAAGAAAAATACGATGCGGTATTTAATCTTTTTACTAGTTTTGGTTATTTTGAGAATGAAAGTGATAATTTAAAAACCTTAATAGCTATCAAGGAAAGCCTAACGGAATATGGTTTTGCAGTTATTGATTTTTTAAATGTTAATTATGTGATCAATAATTTAGTGCCTGAAGAGATTAAAACAGTTGATGGAATTGATTTTTATATTAAAAGGGATCTAAGAGAAGGACATATTTTTAAACAAATTAATTTTGAAGATAAAGGGAAAAAATACCATTTTACAGAAAAAGTTCGTGCCTTGACATTACAAGATTTTGAAACTATGATGGAAGAAGCAGGAATCTACCTTTTAGAAATTTTTGGAGATTATAAACTGCGTAAGTTTTATAAAAACGAATCGGAACGATTAATAATGATTTTTAAATAAAAGTTGATGGATTCATTTGAATATTGGTTTATTTCAAAATCCGCTTTTCAAATGAATTTATCAGAAATAAACATAAATGATATATTTAATTCCTTTTTTATCTGTTGTATTAGGTTATATAGTAGCTATTTTTTTGCAACCTAAAAACAAGAAGAATCTAAAATTATTATTAGCTTTTAGTGGTTCTTTTCTATTAGCGTTGACTGTTTCTCATTTGCTTCCTCAAATTTTTACAGGTGTAAATAAGGCGATAGGGGAGCATTTGCATAACAACATAGGAATGTTTATTATGGCTGGAATTTTATTTCAGATTATCTTAGAATATTTTTCACAAGGAGCAGAGCACGGTCATGTACACGGACACAATGATTTAGCACATATTCCTTGGGCTTTATTTGTAAGTCTGTGTTTGCATGCTCTACTAGAAGGAATGCCAATCAGTCAACACCCTCATGTGGCATGGGGAATATCAATACATCACTTTCCTATTGCAATTATTTTGACAATTTTTTTAATTCAATCCCATCTAAATAAAATTCAAATAGCTATATTTATGTTAAGCTTTGCTTTAATGACTCCTGTGGGAACCTACATTTCAGCTAGTACGGATTTTCTGATTCCTTTTCATAAAGAAATTACAGCATTTGTTATAGGTATTTTATTTCATATTTCTTCTACTATTATTTTTGAAAGTAGTGAAGGACATAAATTTAATCTAGCTAAATTAATTGCTATTATATTGGGAATTGTTTTAGCTTATTTTATGTAAAATGTAAATAAAAGATGCTTTCACTTTAAATGTATAAAAATGACCTTCATAAAAACCACAGAACAATCATCAAAATACCAAGATTTAGAAAAAATGTCGGTTCATGACTTATTGATTAATATTAACAATGAGGATAAAACCGTTCCTTTAGCAATAGAAAAAGCATTGCCACAAATAGAAGCATTAGTTCATCAAATTGTAGAAAAGATGAAAATAGGCGGAAGATTGTTTTATATAGGAGCTGGAACTTCTGGAAGATTAGGAATTGTAGATGCTTCAGAATGCCCTCCTACGTTTGGAGTTCCGTTTGATAGAGTCATAGGAATAATAGCAGGAGGAGACACCGCTATCCGAAAAGCAGTAGAATTTGCAGAAGATGATCGAGAACAAGCATGGAATGATTTAGAAGCATGGGATATCAATAAAGATGATGTCGTTATAGGTATAGCCGCTTCGGGAACTACACCTTATGTTTTAGGAGGGTTAGAAAAATGCAATGATAAAGGAATTATAACAGGCGGAATTACCTGCAACGCTGGAAGTCCCTTAGCATTAACCTCTACATTTCCCATAGAAGTAGTTGTAGGACCAGAATTTGTAACAGGAAGTAGTCGTATGAAAGCAGGGACAGCTCAAAAGTTAGTTTTAAATATGATTTCAACCTCTACTATGATTCAATTAGGACATATAAAAGGGAATAAAATGGTTGATATGCAATTAAGTAACATAAAACTAATTGATCGCGGGGTGCGAATGATAATGAATGAAATTCCTGTGAGTTATCAAGAAGCTGAAAGACTTTTAAAAGAACATGGAAGTGTTAGAAAAGCAATTGTAAATTATCTTTAAAATATAAACAACATTAATCAATATGTCAACTAATAAAGATGTTTTATTAAAAGGAATAAAAACGTTAGCAATGGCTCTGCCCCTTATGTTTATAGGACCGTCTGTTATTTTTAGCGCATTCAAAAATCAAGGGCATCCATTTTATATTCCTGTTCTAGGTCTAGGAGTTATTTTATGTTTCTTTTCAATATATCTTATATTCAAAGGAATTCAAACTATCATGAAAAGTTTGTTTGATGGAAAGCACTAATCTTTATTTAGAAAGTGTAAAAAAACAGATGTTTTATTACAAAACTATTGCTGAGAAGGCTATAGATCAGTTGAATTCAGAACAATTATTTGTAATGTCTAACGAAGACACCAATTCAATTGCTGTAATACTACAACATATAGCGGGTAATATGTTATCTCGTTGGACCGATTTTCTTACTTCTGATGGAGAGAAAGAATGGCGCGATCGAGACGCTGAATTTGAAAATAAAATAACGACTAAGGAAGAACTTTTGGGGTTATGGGAAAAGGGATGGAAATGTTTTTTTGATGCAATTAATGACTTAAAACCTCAAAATTTAAGTCAAATTATATACATTCGAAATGAAGAACAAACCGTTATAGATGCTATTAATCGTCAGTTAGCACATTATCCATACCATATCGGACAAATTGTTTTTTATGCTAAAATGCTAAAAAAACAAACCTGGAACAGCTTATCTATTCCTAAAAATCAGTCAAAAGAATATAATAGTATCAAATTTTCAAAAGAAAATAATTTATAAAATCCTTAAACAACTATTAAAATGTTTAAAAATTTATTTTTCCTTCTAACACTTGTTTTTGTTTCTTGTTATAATGTAGAACGTAATTGCAATGATTTTAAAACAGGTACTTTTAAATTTAATGAAGAAATAGAAGGGGTTAAACACACTTCTACTTTTGTACGTAATGATTCTTTACAAATAGAAACATTTGGAGGAAAAATAGATACAGCTAAAGTACGATGGGTTAATGATTGCGAATACATACTGCAAAAAATAAACCCTAAAAATTTAGAAGAAAAAAAAGCAATTCAGATAAAGATACTGAGTACCAATCAAAAAGGTTATTATTTTGAATATTGTTTTGTAGGAGAATCAAAAAAACAAAAAGGTTTTGTAACAAAAATAAAATAGTCGCGTATAATGATTGTAAATTCAAAAAAACAAAATGGAAATCTTATTTAACCCAGATGCTTGGATAGCATTATTAACTTTAACATTTTTAGAAATTATTTTAGGAATTGATAACATTGTTTTTTTATCAATCGTTTCCGGAAAATTAAAAGAGGAAGAGCAACCCAAAGCGCGTCGAATAGGGTTGTTATTAGCCATGGCTTTTCGTATTGTATTACTATTTGGTATTACATGGGTTTTAAGCTTACAAGAGGTTTTATTTCACATTGATTGGGGATGGCTTCAAGCAGGAATAACAGGGCAAAGTCTTATCATATTTGGAGGAGGTTTGTTTTTATTATACAAATCAGTATCTGAAATACATCACAAATTAGAAGGCGAAGAAGAAGGTGAAAAAGGAAGTGCAAGTAGTAGTTTGTCAGCAGCTGTTTTTCAAATTGCAGCACTAAATTTAGTTTTTTCTTTTGATAGTATTTTAACCGCTGTTGGATTGGTAAGTATGAAACCTGCTCCTGAGGGTTTTGGATATGAAGGAGCTTTAGTGATTATGATTCTTTCAATTGTTATTTCAATTGTTATTATGATGATATTTGCGGGACCAGTGAGTAAATTTGTAAATAATCACCCAACGATTCAAATTTTAGGGTTATCATTCTTAATACTAATAGGAGTAATGTTATTAGCAGAAGGAGGACATCTTGCTCATATTGCTTTCTTTGGAGGTACAGAAGTACATAGTATTCCTAAAGGATATTTATATTTCTCAATCTTCTTCTCTCTATTTGTAGAATTCTTAAACTTAAGAATGAAAAAATCTAAAAACCCTGTTAAATTGCATAACAACAAAATAGCAGATGCTAAATTAGAAGATCAAGATTTTACTAATTAACGAATAGTTTTAGAAGAGAAAAAAACTATTTAAGCTTTTGATACAAAGGGTGTCCTAAAAAGTAGTAACTTAAAATCTAGTTTGTCACTTCGACGAAATAGGAAGCACATTTTCAATATTACATGTGTTTCACTTGTTTAATTCGTTCGAACTTTTCTTTTCAAACAGAGGATAAAGGTTACAACCTTTTAGGACATTCTTATTCTATATAAAAAAATAGAGGTTGTACTACTATAAAACTAAATTGTATATTAGGAATTTATGACAGATAAAAAGACTTCGATTTTAAAAAAGTACGTTATTTCTTGCCTTCAATGAAGTACAACGGTGGCTGCGATAAAAAAAATAGGCGTATTTTTCTATCCTTATTCTTTTCATTATCATCACAAAGTCTAACGCGTAATCTGGGTTTTATTTTAAAAACATTGTTACATCTATCCGTATATTGTTATTTCAGTTCTATTTAGAGAAGTGTGTTTGTTTTCTGAATGAATGTTCTTTGGGGTAAAGCAAGATTAATAAGAACTAAGAGCAAGGATGAAAAAGCCCTAATGATTGTATAGTAGTCATTAGGGCTTTTTATAAAAAATGTATGCGAAACAAAATGAAACTTTAAAAATAAAAAGAAAGTTGTATTTTAAAGTTTATCTACTATAGGTTTTTCATTTCTATTAGCTAAATTCCATATAATGGCAAAGGCAAGTTTGGCACGTTTTGCTAATGCATCATATTCAATTTTATCAGGGTCATCCGTTGGCTTGTGATAGTCCTCGTGAGTACCATTGAATAAAAAAACAGATGGGATGTTGTGTTTTGCAAAGTTATAATGATCGGAACGATAATAGAAACGATTTGGATCATTCTTGTCATTGTATTTGTAATCTAATTTTAGATTTACAAAATCAGAATTGGCATTTTCAACAATTGTATATAAATCAGATGATAAATAATCGGATCCTATTATATAAACATAATTGTTAGAATCCTTATGTAAATTATCTCTACGACCTATCATATCAATATTAACATTGGCAATTGTATTTTTTAGAGGGAAAAGAGGATTTTCGGAATAAAAACGAGACCCGTGTAATCCATGTTCTTCACCTGTTACATGCAAAAATAATATAGAACGTTTAGGACCATGTCCTTCATTTTTTGCTTTTTGAAAAGCTTCTGCAATTTCTAGTAAAGATACGGTGCCAGAGCCATCATCATCCGCCCCGTTATAGATTTCACCGTTTTTCATTCCTACGTGATCATAATGAGCAGAAACAACTACTATTTCTTTAGGTTTTTCGGTTCCTTTTATAAACGTCCAAATATTTTCAGAATCACCCAAACGAGGGCTAAATGCTTTTTGAAAATAAGAAGAAGGGATAGGTTGGTAGTAAGATGTAGCTTCATCTGGAAAGCGAATATTGTTTTTTATATATTCTGAAATGATATATTTTCCTGCTTTTTTTTGTCCTTCTTCTCCCGTATTTCTTCCTTGCATTTCGTCAGAAGCAATTGTATAGAGGTGGTCTTTAAGTTCTTTTTCTGTTATGGTATTGAGATAGGTTGTAACTAAATTTTTATTATTATGGTCTGATTTAGTCGTTTTTTTCTGACTAGAACAGCTTAGTGATAGGGAGGAAAGAAGTCCTAATAAGATCGTCTTTTTATTCATGATTTAACATTTGATAGACGAATATAGGTAAATGTTGGTTTACAAGCAAGAATTATATCTTTTAAATAGTGCAAGTAAAATCGTTGAGAAAATAGAATAGGTGTCCAAAAAGTAATCAAATTTGTTTTATGAATCTCTAGTTTTCTTGTTTTGATTGAAAAGGATCTAAGAATTAAGTACAATGTTTCTTTTGTTCTTAGAGAACTCAATTAACTATTTATTTTTTACTTTTTGGACACTTTATATATTGGGTATGGTTATTCTAAATGATTAGATTTGCCATAAAGTCTCCATTTTTCTATACATAAAACCATATCTTCTGGTAATTCAGTATTAAAACGCATGTATTCTTTTGTAACAGGATGTTCAAACCCCAGTGTTTTTGCATGAAGAGCTTGGCGAGGCAAAATTTTAAAACAATTTTCTACAAATTGTTTGTATTTAGAGAAAGTAGTTCCTTTTAGAATGAAATGACCGCCATAGCGTTCGTCATTGAATAAGGTATGTCCTATATGTTTCATGTGAACACGTATTTGGTGTGTACGTCCTGTTTCTAATTTACAGGATACAACGGTAACGTAGCTTAACCGTTCTATGACTTTATAGTGTGTTACAGCGTGTTTTCCTATAGATGAATCAGTATATACGGCCATTTGCATACGATCAGTGGAGTGACGGGCTATATTGCCTTTTATGGTTCCATAATCTTCTTCTACATTTCCCCAAACAATAGCTATATATTCTCTTTCTGTAGTTTTTTCTTCAAACTGTTTGGCTAAATGAGCCATAGCTTGTTCGGTTTTTGCAACAACTAAGAGTCCAGAAGTGTCTTTGTCAATTCTATGTACTAGTCCTGGTCGGTTACTTGAATTCATAGGTAGGTTTTCAAAATGAAAAGCCAATGCGTTAGCTAAAGTACCGGTATAGTTTCCGTGACCAGGATGAACAACTAATCCTACAGGTTTGTTAATGACTATAAGAGCATCATCTTCATATATAATGTCTAAAGGAATGTTCTCAGGAATAATCTTATTCTCAAAAGGAGGGTGTGATAGTACAACCTTTATTTCATCAAATGGTTTTATTTTATAACTGGATTTTACAGCTATGTCATTTGCTAATATAAATCCTTTTTCAGCAGCTTGCTGTATTTTGTTACGTGTAGTGTTTTCTATACTAGTCATTAAGTATTTGTCTACACGCATTGAGCTTTGCCCTTTTGGAATATCAAATTTATAGTGTTCATATAAATCGTTTTCCCATTCCTCTTCCTTTTCTATAAATGTAATAGCCATTTTTATTCTGTAACAGTAGAGTCTATAGATTCATTTTCAGGATCAGTATTTTCTTCTTCAAAACCTATTTTGCCATCGCCTAAAACAAGATTAATACGAGTCGTTTTTAAAACCTGTTGTCCAGGTCTTATAGGTTTACCATTGATATTCATTTCTAATACCATGTCTTTAGCAAGGTTAGGAATATAGGTTGTATCCCCTACAGACAATCCTAACGCGTTAAGAGTAGGAACGGCTTGACGATACGTTTTTTGGATTAGGTCAGGAAGTCTTACCTTAGCGTATTCTTCTGCGTTAATTTTAACATAAATTACGCGGTTATGTTTTACTTTACTTCCAGGTTTAGGGTCTTGCTGAACAATAGAAAGTTTTGGGAATGCAGGGTTATAGTCTGTAGTATCTAATAATTCATAATCTAAATCTAGTTCGTCCAGTCTTTCTTCTGCTTCTTCTAACGTTAATTTGTTTAGGTTAGGAACTGTAATCTCCTCTCCATGATTAGTCGTAAAACGAATCCATTGCATAAAAATAAATAAAGAAGCAGATACTATTAAAAATGCGAAAAATAGTTGCTTAAAAAAAGTAAAACTAAGTATAAAACGTTTCCAGTTCATATAAAAATGCTAATTTTCAAAGGGTTATTTTTTGTATGCTATTTTTTTTAGAAAAAAAGCAATATATGCAAAGATATAAAAATAGTAAAGCGAATTCATTTGAAAAAAAATGATATTTTTGTTTGAAGAGATTTTAGATAAAAAATAAGTTTTTAAATCTTTCTTAAACGATTTTATAAAAAATAAATATACAAATATGAAAGTTGCTGTGGTAATGGGAGGCTATTCAGGCGAAAGTGTAATTTCGTTGCGTAGTGGTCAGTTGATATTAAATAATTTAGATCAGAGTAAATACCAAACTTTTGAAGTGCATATTCTTAAAGAAGGGTGGTATGTTTTGATAAATGATCAAAAGTATACGTTGGATAAATCAGATTTTTCATTTACATTGAATCAAGAAAAAATAACATTTGATGTAATCGTAAACACAATTCATGGTACTCCAGGTGAAGACGGTCATCTTCAAGCTTATTGGGAGTTACTAGAAATTCCTTATACAGGATGTAACTTTTATCAATCAGCATTAACATTTAATAAACGGGACACACTTTCTGTATTAGCTAAATTTAATATTCCTAAAGCGAAATCTATTTATCTAACAAAAGGAACGACAATAAATAAACAAGTAATTGCAGATGAGTTAGCACTGCCTTTTTTTGTTAAACCCAATCAATCAGGAAGTAGTTTAGGTGTTTCAAAAGTAACCGATTTAAGTCAGTTTGATAAGGCATTAGAATTTGCATTTGCAGAAGATAGTGATATATTAATAGAATCCTTTTTGCAAGGAATAGAAGTTTCAGTAGGAGTATTTCACTATAAAGGAGAAACCAAAGTTTTAGGAATAACAGAAATTGTTTCGCAAACGGATTTTTTTGATTACGAAGCGAAATACCTTGGTAAATCAGAAGAAATTACACCTGCAAGATTAACTGATGAGGTACGTATAAGAGTAGAACAAACGGCAAAAAAAGTATATGAAGCTTTAGGAATGAGTGGTTTTTCAAGAACGGACTTTATTATCATGAACGGGATACCTCATTTTATAGAAATGAATACAAATCCAGGTTTGTCTCCACAAAGTATTTTTCCACAACAAGCTCAGTACGCAAAGCTAGATTTTGGAGAAATGTTAGATAACGAAATTCAATTAGCATTTCAAAGAAAATTAATCTGGAAAAAATAATGAGAAAAGCGATTTTTCCTGGGTCTTTTGACCCAATAACATTAGGGCATATTGATATCATAGAAAGAAGCCTTCCTCTGTTTGATGAAATTGTAATAGCTATAGGTGTCAACGCTGATAAAAAGTATATGTTTTCATTACAAGAACGGATTCATTTTATTGAAGAAACATTTAAGTATGAAGACAAAATTACAGTTGTATCTTATGAAGGACTAACAATTGATTTATGCAAACGTTTAGAAGCCGATTTTATTCTAAGAGGACTCCGAAATCCAGCTGATTTTGAATTTGAAAAAGCCATTGCGCATACTAACAGATTATTATCAAAAATAGACACTGTATTTCTTTTAACAGCACCTGATACTTCATTTATTTCTTCCAGTATAGTACGTGATGTGGTACGTAATGGAGGCGATTATACAGGTCTGGTACCAGAAGCAGTAAGGGTCAATAAATCAAAATAAAAATGCTGAAATCTAGGGAAACGAATTTCTTTTTATTTTTCTAGATTTCAGTTTATCTACGGGCTCTGAAGAATAGTAGTTTTAAGCTTAGAACATAGAATTAGAATAAAAAACAATTATAGATCTATATTAAATGAATAGTATTTCTTTTTCGATTGTCCATAGATATTCATAAATGAAAAGGAAATTTTAAATTTCCTAAAAAAGTTAATATAAACACATTCCATTTCATAGCAAATTTTAGAGATCAAGAATCGTACAGACTGCCTTTCAAAAGATATTTTTGAATACAAAACAAATGAAGGTATGAATACAGAGGAAAAATTTTACTCAAAAGTACTATAATTAGATAAAGTTTAACCCAAATTACGCATTAGATTTCATAACGAAGTCTAATGCGTAATTTGGGTTTAAAATTATTATTTTTGACATGGTATAAAATCCTGTTTTTAATAAGTACTGTCCCAAAAGGTTTTGTATGTAAAAAAATCAAAAGCAATTTCAATAAAAAAGACAACCTCCTTAGAGGGTCTTTTACTAGACAGGCTTTATATGCTGGAGTACGGTATTTTGGAACTGCTACTTGCGTTGTTTAAAGCCAATATAAAGTAGTCTTCTTTTTTATAATGAGGTTTTCCGTAAAACAATTATAAGTTTTTTATTGTAATTTGTCTATCATTTTAAATTTACAAACTATATGGAAACAATTAAAGCAATTAAACCAGGTCCTAAACCGAACAAGGAAGACGGAACACCTGATGAAAGAAGACGTGTAACTCGAGAAAATCAACCAAAACACCCAAAATTAAAACCTCACGAACATAAGCCTAAGGATTAATTATTAATAATATTAAGTTTTTTTAAAAACACCTGAAAACCTAGTATTTGGCTAGTTTTTTTTATGTGTTGCCATCTGAAATTTAACTAGTTTTTTAGTACTTAGTGCATTGTCTTTGTAAAAAAGTTTTAAAAAACAGGTGTGCTTTTAGTATTAAGTTACTCGACTATAATAATTTGGGTTGCTTTTTTACACAGAATTTATAAAAGTAAAAAGAACCATTTATTCCTCTAAAGTAAAACGGATCTCTTTAATGTCACTCATAGGAATTACCCTGACATTTTTAAGGGAGTTACTATTATACACAAAAGCATAATCGTGATTTTGCCTATAAAGGAATCCTTATGGTTTTTATGATCTTGTTTTAATACAAATGAATTATCATTAAGAATAATGGTAAAATTAGACTTATTGGTCTTTGTTGCTATGGTATTAACTTGAGTCAGTTTTATGGTATAGAAAAGAAAGAAAAATACTATTGAATAATGCGCTATAGGTTGTTAAGAGTAAATAAAAAATACTAGTTTGAATGAATCAAAAACAGTAATAAAATTTGTAAATTTATTCATTCTAAATTAATTACCTCAAATGAAAAAAATATTACTGATTTCATTACTTTCTATTGTTTCTTGTTCCAAAAAAGCAGCTAAAGAAACACAACCTAAAAAAGGAACCGTTACGGAAAGTGTTTATGCTTCTGGAGTGGTAAAAGCAGACAAACAATATATAGTTTTTAGTACAGTAACAGGTGTTTTACAAAACATTAATGTAAAACCAGGGCAGCCTATAATAAAAGGACAATCATTGTTTCAAATAGAAAGTGAAAAAGCTAATTTGGCTACTGAAAATGCTCGTTTGTCGTATGAAATCACACAAGAAAACGGTAGATATATTCGAGATAAAATAGCAGAAGCAGAATTACGTATCCAGAGTGCTAAAGATAAATTAATTTTGGATGAATCACTTTATAAACGTAGTAAAAATGTTAAGGAATACAACGCTATTTCTGAAGTCGATTTCGAAAAAGTAGAATTAGCCTACAAGAACTCCAAATTAGTTCACGAAATGGCTATAAAACAATTGTCTCAATTAAAAACTCAGTTGCGTAATGAACAAGATCGTAGTAATGTAAATTTAAGAATAAACCAAAAAACACAAAGTGATTTTATTGTTAAAAGTGCTTTTTCAGGCGAACTTTATGATATCCTAGTAAAAGAAGGAACCGTTATAAATCAACAAACACCCTTAGCCATCATAGGTAAAAAAGATAATTATATATTAGAATTAGATATAGATGAAAATGATATGGTACGCGTGCAAGTTGGTCAAAAAATAGGCGTTACAATGGATAGTTATAAGGGGGAATTTTTTCAAGCTACCGTTGCTAAAATTTATCCTATTATGGATGTACGTTCACGTACATTTAAAATAGAAGCCCATTTTGTAAAACCACCACAAAAACTATATCCTAATCTGACTGCCGAGGCTAATATTATTATTCAAACCCGTAAAAATATACTCACTATACCAAGGAATTATTTAATAAAAGAACAATACGTTTTGGTAAATGAAAATGAAAAAAGAAAAATAAAAACAGGGCTAAAAGATTACCAAAAAGTAGAAGTAATTAGTGGATTAAAAGTAGATGAAACCATTTATATGCCTAAGTAATGAATTGTAAGCTGATTTTTTCTATAGCACTGCATTTAATGCGTTCTAGACTCAAGCAAACCATCATTGCAGGAGCAGGAGTCATGTTTGGAATAGCCATGTTTATTACTTTGGTCAGTTTTATGTATGGTATGAACGATTTGTTAGACGGTCTAATTATTAATCGTACACCACATGTTCGTTTGTATAACGAAATAAAACCTTCCCAAAATCAGCCTGTGACTATCTCGCAAGAATATAAAGAACATAGTAATTTCATTCATTCAATAAAACCTAAAGATAGAGGGAAATCTATTTACAATGCTAAATCAATTATTCAGAGTTTAAAGCAAGATACCCGCGTATATGATGTGGCAGCCAAGATCAATACACCTGTTTTTTTTAATTCTGGAACAATAGAAATTTCAGGAGTTGTAAACGGTATTGATGTTCTAGTAGAACAAAAGTTATTTGCTCTTAATGATTATATGATAGAAGGTAAAATAGAAGATTTGCAACAAAACAATAGCATTGTGATCGGCAAAGGATTGTCTGATAAAATGTTGTTAAAAAAAGGAGATATGATTAAAATTACTACACCCAAAGGGAATTTAACCTCTATGAAAATTGTAGGAATTATTCAAATAGGTATCGCAGAAATAGATGATATAACTAGTTATACCTCTTTGTCTATGGCTCAAAAAATTTTAGGCGTTCCCAAAAACTATATTACCGATATTCAAGTAAAAATTCATGACATTTTACAAGCCCCCATTTTAGCTAAGGAATATAAAATAAAATATGAAACAGATGCAATGGATTATCAAACTGCCAATTCGCAATTTGAAACAGGTACGACTATTAGGAGTATTATATCCTACGCAGTAGGTGTTGTCCTTTTAATTGTAGCTGGGTTTGGGATCTATAACATATTAAATATGATGATTTTTGAAAAAATGGATAGTATTGCAATTCTAAAAGCAACAGGTTTTTCAGGAAATGATGTAAAATGGATTTTTCTGTTATTGTCCATGGTTATTGGAATTACAGGAGGTATTTTAGGGTTGTTTTTAGGTTTTGTTTTTTCAAATATTATAGATCTAATTCCATTTAATACAGCCGCTCTACCTACAGTTAAAACGTTTCCAATGAATTACAATCCCCTTTTTTATGTCATAGGAATTACATTTGCCCTACTAACCACTTGTATAGCAGGTTTGTTTCCAGCACTGAAAGCCAGTAAAATTGACCCAGTAGAAATTATTAGAGGAAAATAATGAATAATATTGTTTTAGAAACTAAAAAACTAACAAAATACTTTAATGATCCAGTACGTATGCAGGTTCTTAAAGAAATTGATTTACAAATAG
Organism: Flavobacterium columnare NBRC 100251 = ATCC 23463; assembly: GCF_002530675.1. Lineage (GTDB taxonomy): Bacteria > Bacteroidota > Bacteroidia > Flavobacteriales > Flavobacteriaceae > Flavobacterium > Flavobacterium columnare. The sequence goes on along the minus strand of NZ_PCMX01000002.1, from coordinate 61,692 downwards.
AATACGGTCAATTCGTTTCTATTGTGGGAAAGTCAGGTTGTGGAAAATCCACATTATTGTATTTACTATCAACTATGGATACTGAATATGAAGGGCAAATTTTAATGGATAATCAGTTAATTACAGGCAAGACAGATAAAGAATTAGCGCAAATTAGAAATGAAAAAATAGGATTTGTATTTCAGTTTCATTATCTGCTTAACGAATTTAGTGTGTTGCGAAATGTAATGCTTCCAGGACTAAAATTAGCTAAACTCTCAGAAGAGGAAATCGAATATAATGCAATGGAATACTTGCGCACATTAGAAATGCACGAACAAGCATTGAAGATGCCCAATCAATTAAGTGGTGGACAAAAACAACGAGTCGCAATTGCTAGAGCACTTATCAATAAACCTGTTATAATCATGGGTGATGAACCAACTGGTAACCTAGATAAAAAAAATAGCGATATCGTTTTTGATATTTTTAATCAATTAGCTAAAGAATTTAATCAAACCTTATTAATAGTAACACACGATCCTGATTTTGCTAATCGTACGCACCGTATTATAACTATGGAGGATGGTAGAGTTATGATTTAAGATCTGTTATACAAGACTCTATTTTTACATGTAAGTGCTCTTCAGCAATAAATTTGCCCCAATTTGAAATTTCATTCAATAAGGGAATTAAGGTTTTACCTAATTCTGTAAGTTCATATTCTACTTTTAACGGAGGTTTTTTAGTAAAAACAGTCCTAGATATCAAACCATCTTCTTCTAATTCTTTTAGTTGTAAACTAAGAGTTCTCTCTGTTACCATAGGTATTTGTTTTCTTAGTTCGTTATACCTTTTTTTATTAAAAAGATGAATTAAGATAACCGCTTTCCATTTACCTCCTATGAATTTCATAGTCAAACTCGTGCTACAAGGAAATTTTTTATGATCTATTTTATACATTTCACTATCCTTTTTGACCGTTATTGCAAATATAAAAAACTATAAATATGTTTGCAACTATAAAAAGTATAGTTTAATTTAAAATAAACAAACATGAGTTTTCTACAATTAGCAAAAGAGCGCTACACTACAAAAAAATACAATCCTAATGAAAAAATTTCATTAGAAATGATTGAAAAATTAAAATCAATATTAAACTTGTCACCATCTTCTATTAATAGTCAACCTTGGCATTTTACTTTTGTATCCAATACTGAGATAAAAAAACTTTTAGCAGAAGCATCCTATTTTAATGCCTCAAGAGTTTTAGAGTCAAGCCATACAATAGTGTTTAGCGTAATTGATGATATTCAAAAATTTGAAGAAAAATTTGAAAAAAAAATAGAAAATAAATTACCAGAAGGCGCGACAGGGTACTACAAACAATATTTAAAACCTCTTCCAGAAGAAGAAATAAAATCTTGGATGAAAAATCAAGTATACCTATCATTAGGGTATTTTTTATCAGCTTGTGCCAGTTTAGGAATTGATTCAACTCCTATGGAAGGAATAGAAACAGATGTTTATAGAAAAGTATTAGGATTAAAAGATTATCAGCCTTTATTTGCAGTTGCAATAGGAAAAAGAGATCAAAAAGATGGAAACCAACCTCATGTACGATCTAAATCACGCTTGCAGTTAGATGAAATTATAAGCGAGTTTAAATAAGTTTCATTTATTCGATACAAGATGAACTCCATTTTACCTCTTACTCTTTTTAGTTTATATTTTCTACAAACATCCGTTGGAGTAGGAGGTAATTGTTTTATTTGTGTTTTTTATTTCTCGTTCGGATTTTATTTCTCGTTCGGTAAAAAAAAGTTACTTAATTATAATCTCATAAGTATCTAATAATCCTTTGATGTTTTCTTGAGAGAAAATGGCTTTTTTTAATTTATTTTTCTCAGGGTTTATGGAGAAATTATAACTTGAATAAAAATCTGATTTTATAAGAATACTATCTGAGAAAACAGCCAAGCGTAAGTTGCAATTATCAAACAAAGCTTCTGTTAAATCACTTTCCATAAAATCTACGGAAACCATACTGCAATTAGTAAATTGAATTTTTTTTAGTTTTAGTTTATAAAATTGGGCATAATCTAAAAGACAATTGGTAAAATGAAACTCATAAATAACTTGATCCGTCATAGCAAAATTTACATTTGTAAAATCGCTGTCTATAAATAATACATTTCTTAAACCTACATGGCCAATTTTAGCCTCTTTAAAATTACAGTTTTTAAAAGTACAGTCAACAAACATAGTTCCAGTAAAAAAGGCTTGTGTGAAATTACAACCCGTGAAAGTACAGTTTTCAAATTCTTTGTTAGTTAATTCGTATTGGTTGTAAACAACTTGATTGAAGTTTTGATCGTATATAAAGTCGTGCATATTTTTTGTACAAAGTAAAGAAATCTGGTTTTATTTGAATAAAAAAGGTTGTTCAATTTTGAACAACCTTTTAGATAGTATAGCTTTAACCAGAATCACGCATTAGAAATTTATTATAGATAAAAAGGTTTCTAAAAAAGTACTTAACTATTGTTCCTCAATGTGGTAAAACTACATCTGTAGAAAAAAAACCGTGTATTTTTTTCTTTCCTTTTTATCTTTATAGCAAAGGCTAACGCATAATCTGAGTTTAATAAAATGATTAGCTTCTACGGTTTCTGCTGCCTGATGAAGAAGAATCGGAACGACGAGGACGTCTTTCATTTTTAGGGCTTCTATCGTCAGAAGAAGAGCTTCTTCTATCGGATGATTTTTTAGCGCCATCACGTCTTTCCCCTCTAGGAGCACCACCTTCACCGCGTCTTTCTCTACGTTCACCACCACCTCTAGAGTTATGGTCGCGACGTTTGTTGTTGGAAGAACCATCATTTTTAGATATTTCTACGTTTATACGTCTACCTTCTAAGGTAATACCGTTTAAAGTATTCATAACTAAATCTACGTGCTCTGCATCAGTGTTGAAGAAAGAAAAACCTTCTTTTACATCTACTTTAAAAACATCATCACGGCCTAGTTCTAATTTTTCTTTTAAGAAATCTTTTAATTCCATCCATTCAAAACCATCACGAGCTCCAATGTTAATGAAATAGCGAACAGCACCTTCTGTTGGAATAGTTGTTGTTTTACTACTAGAAGATTCTTGGTGTAAATCACGTGATTTTTTGTAGTAAGATAAGAAGCGATTGAATTCAACCGATACCATTTTCTTGATTAATTCTTCTTTTGTTAAATCTTGAAGAACATCATAAATAGCAGGTAGGTAATTATCAATTTCATGATCTATTTCTACGTCTTTTATTTTGTTTGCTAAGTGGTATAACTGAATTTCGCAGATTTCAATTCCACTAGGGATAGGTCTTTCCTCAAATTTAGTTTTAATGATTCGCTCAATCTGACTGATTTTGCGTAATTCACTTTTTGTAATAATAACCATAGATGTACCTGATTTTCCAGCACGACCCGTACGACCCGAACGGTGTGTGTAAGTTTCAATTTCATCAGGTAACTGATAGTTTATTACGTGTGTTACATCATCTACATCTATACCACGTGCTGCAACGTCAGTAGCCACTAACATTTGAATTTGGCGACCACGAAATGCTTTCATAACAGCATCACGTTGTGCTTGCGATAAATCACCATGTAAAGCTGCTGCGTTATAACCATCTTCGATTAATTTTTCGGCAATTGCCTGCGTATCTCTTTTGGTTCTACAAAAAATAACAGAGAAAATGTCAGGGTTAGTGTCTGCTAAACGTTTTAGAGCAGCGTAACGATCGCGTGCATTAACTAAATAAAACTCATGCGAAACGTTTGTTGAACCTTGATTTTTATGACCTACTGTAATTTCTTGAGGAGTATGCATGAATTGTTTAGCAATTCTTGCTACTTCAGTAGGCATAGTTGCCGAAAATAACCAAGTATTTTTATCCTTTGGAGTATCTGCTAAAATAGAACAGATATCATCATAGAACCCCATGTTAAGCATTTCATCTGCTTCGTCCAATACACAAATCGAAATGTTTTTTATGTTAACCATTCCGCGGTTAATCATATCTTGCATACGTCCTGGAGTGGCCACAATAACTTGCGCTCCTCTTTTTACGTCCCTTGCCTGCTCGTTAATACTTGCTCCACCATATACGGCTACCGTATTCAAACCTTTGATGTATTTAGAATAAAGTTTGATTTCATTCGTGATTTGCAAACATAATTCACGCGTAGGAGATAAGATTAATGCTTGAGTTATTTTATCTTCTACGTTAATTTTTTGAATAAGAGGGAAACCAAATGCAGCTGTTTTTCCAGTACCAGTTTGCGCCAATGCAACAATGTCGGTATCTTGCTCTAATAATAGAGGAATCGCTTTTTCTTGTACTTCGGAGGGATTTTCAAATCCTAGATCTTTAATCGCCAGCACTAGCGATTCATTAAGACCTAATTGTTCAAATTTATTCATTACTTACTTTTAAATTGGGCGCAAAGGTAGTGAAAAGTTATAAGTTAATGGTGTTAAATAGATTTTTTTTTGAAGATATTTAAAAAAACAAGAGTTTGGTTATTAAAATTTTAAATAAAATTCAAAAAAAAGACAACTGCTTAACAGTTGTCTTTGTATCATTCTTACTTCTGTAAAGAATTATAATTTACTCATATTTTGTGCTAATGTTTCAATGAATTTAGTAATAGGGGCTTTAATCATCATTGCCATCATAGCATTAAATTCGCCTTCAAATACTAATTGAATATCAGTAGATTCAGCAGCCGTTTCGTTTATATTAGCAGTTAATGTAAATGGTAATTTACTAGAAGCAGCTCCTAAAACAATTTTCGAAGTGGGTACAGCTTCTTTTTTTACTAATTTGATTTCAGGCATACCTTTTAAACCAAATTCAAAACAATTTTCATCAATTACTTCAAATTTAGCCGTGTTTTCAGGCATTAATTTTTCAAAATTTTTAACGATAGATAATTCGTTAAATATGTATTCCGCAGATTTTGCTACCGTTACTTTTGGGCTCTCTAAATTCATATCAATTTTTTAAATATATTATACTCCAATATTCCACTCTGCTGGGTTTTTTCTCCAGTCTGTAAGTAATTCATGTTCTCTTTCTGTAATGTATTCTTTTGTTACGGCTAGTTCTAAAAGATTTTCATAATTACTCAAGGTAAATAAATCTACATTGGCATTTTTAAAATTTTCTTCAGCAATAGGAAAACCATAAGTAAAAATAGCAGCCATTCCTTTAATATTAGCCCCTTCATTTCGTAAGGCTTCAACAGCTAACAAGCTACTGGTTCCTGTACTAATCAAATCCTCAACTACCACCACATTTTGACCTTTTTGTAAAAACCCTTCTACTTGGTTTTTACGACCGTGTTTTTTAGGTTCAGGACGTACATATACAAAAGGGAGTCCTAATTCTTGTGCCACTAATATACCTATACCAATAGCTCCTGTAGCTACTCCCGCAATCACATCAGGTTTACCAAATTGTTTTTCGATGTTTTTTGCAAATTCATCTTTTGCATAATTTCGTATTGCCGGAAACGAAAGTAATATCCTATTATCGCAGTAGATTGGCGATTTCCAACCAGAGGCCCATGTAAAAGGATTTTTAGAATTCAATTTAATTGCATTTATTTGTAAAAGCAATTCGGCAGTTTTACTCGCTGTATCTTTATTAAAAATCATACTGCAAATGTATAAAGTTTTTGTGAACGACAAACCACTTTTCCTGACAAATGAATTTGTTAAGGAAACCGATTTCAAGTTTTTTTTACTTGAAAGTATTGATATAGAACAGCTTATTGTAAGCTATTTTCAAAACAAAATTCAAAAGGCTTATTTGTATCATCCAGATGAAAAAGAAATCTTGAATACTCTAAAATCTAAAATAAAAGTAAACTTTGCCGGAGGCGGTTTAGTGTACAATAATAAAGGAGAGGTTCTTTTTATTTATCGTGGAGGAAAATGGGATTTACCTAAAGGAGGCATTGATAAAGGGGAAGAAATAGAAGAAACGGCTATTCGTGAAGTAGAGGAAGAAACAGGGGTTTCGAATCTTAAAATTACCAAAAAACTCCAAAAAACATACCATATCTTTAGAAGAAATGGCAAATACCGTTTGAAAATTACGCAATGGTATGAAATGAAAACAGATTATAATGGTTTGTTAGTAGGTCAATTAGAAGGAAGGTATTGAAAAAGTAGCTTGGCTTAATCCTGCTCAAATAGAGGAAGTATTAACTAATTCATACGAAAACATTAAACTTCTTTTTGAAAGAGAAAAAAAAATGCAAGAATAAAATAGACGATCACTTTTAAAAAGGTTTGCTAATTTTTTAGTAAACCTTTTTTTATTTAAAATTAATATAAAAATAACCCCAGCGGATCAGTTTTAACATCTCTTATAACGTGTGTTAATAGAAGTTGTAAACTACTATTTTTAATATTCAACTAGTTAATTTAGTTTAATGAACAAGTTGAATACTCAGTCTTATTTAGATCGTTTGTATTAGTCTTTTTTCTGTCGTTTATTAGGGCAAAGAAGCTGAGTCAATTTATAAATGATATAGAGTTTGATTTTTAAAACATTCCTTAAAAATATTAAATAAGTTACAGATTTTAATTTTTAATTATCTGTCAATGTGTTTTAGTTTGTTTTAGTTTGTTTTTTTTGTTTTTTTGTTTTAAATTTAAATCAAAATATTGTTTATAGTTTAAAATTAGAATTAAATATATCAATTTTGTTTCAGAAATAAATTATTAATAAAATCTGGATTCAGGTAATTAAAAACTAAAAATATTATGTGTGGAATTGTATGTGCCTTTGATTTAAAACAAAAAGCAGAAACCTTAAGGCCTCAAGTGTTAGAGATGGCAAAAATCATCCGTCATCGTGGCCCAGACTGGAGTGGGATTTTCTCGAATGATAAAGCTATTTTAGCACATGAGCGTTTAGCTATTGTAGATCCAGCTTCGGGAAAGCAACCTTTGTTTAGTTCTAATGGAAATTTTGTTTTAGCCGCAAATGGCGAAATATACAATCACCGCGAATTACGTAAACAATTTGAAGGCAAATACGATTTTCAAACTCAAAGCGACTGTGAAGTTATTTTGGCATTGTACCAAGAAAAAGGACCAACGTTTGTCGATGAAATGAACGGAATCTTCGGTTTTGCTTTATATGATGTAGAAAAAGATGAGTATTTTATTGCTCGCGATCATATTGGTATTATCCCATTGTACATAGGTTGGGATAAACACGGAACATTTTACGTGGCATCTGAATTAAAAGCCTTGGAAGGGTATTGCTCTAAAATTGAGTTGTTCCCTCCAGGACATTATTTGTATAGTAAAGATGGTCAATTGGTAAAATGGTATGATAGAGAATGGACTGAATACGATGCCGTGAAGGAGAGCGAAACTAGTATTCAAGCGATACGTGAAGCCTTAGAAGCTGCTGTGCATCGTCAGTTAATGAGTGATGTGCCTTATGGAGTGTTGCTGTCAGGAGGTTTAGATTCATCTATTACTTCTGCCATTGCTAAAAAGTATGCAAGTCGTCGTATTGAAACAGATGATAAATCAGAAGCTTGGTATCCGCAATTGCACTCGTTTGCTGTAGGTTTAGAAGGGTCGCCAGATTTGGCTGCGGCTCAAAAAGTAGCGGATCATTTAGGAACAATTCACCACGAAATTAAGTTTACTATTCAGGAAGGTTTGGATGCTATTCGTGATGTGATTTATAACTTAGAAACCTATGATGTTACTACGGTTCGTGCCAGTACGCCTATGTATTTAATGGCTCGTGTAATTAAATCTATGGGGATTAAGATGGTGCTTTCGGGTGAGGGTTCTGATGAGTTGTTTGGGGGCTATTTATATTTCCATAAAGCACCTAATGCCAAAGAATTTCACGAAGAAACGGTTCGTAAATTAAGTAAACTCCACATGTACGATTGTTTAAGAGCTAATAAAAGTTTAGCGGCTTGGGGGATCGAAGGACGTGTACCGTTCTTAGATAAGGAATTTATGGATGTAGCCATGCGAATCAACCCGCAAGATAAAATGATTAACGGAGAGCGCATGGAAAAATGGGTTTTACGTAAAGCTTTTGAAGATATGTTGCCAGAAAGTGTAGCATGGCGCCAAAAAGAACAATTTAGCGATGGAGTGGGGTACAGTTGGATTGATACCTTAAAAGTGATTGTTAATAAAGAGGTGACAGATGAGCAATTGGCAAATGCTAAATTCAGATTCCCAGTTCAAACGCCAATGAATAAAGAAGAATATTATTATCGTACTATTTTTAGCGAGCATTATCCAAGCGATACGGCTGCATTGTGTGTGCCGCAAGAAGCAAGTGTGGCTTGTAGTACAAAAATAGCTTTAGAATGGGATGAAGCTTTTAAAAAACTAAATGATCCTTCGGGTAGAGCTGTAGCTAACGTACATGATGATGCGTATGAAAAAGAATTAAAATAGTTTTGTGTTCTGATTTACTTTCTCATCAATTTAATGGGAAAGTTTAAACCTCAATAGCTTTTCTTTTGAGGTTTTTTAATTTGAACCCAGATTATACGTTAAACTTTGTGATAAAGATGAAAAGGGGAAAGAAGGTAAAGGGGACGAGAAATTTTTATCGCTGCTGTAGTTTTACTATATGGAGTACAAAAAACAACTACTTTGTTTAGATTAAAAAGCATTTTTATCTGTAATAAATTTCTAATGAATCTGGGATTAATGTAAAAATAAAGTTATAAGAGGGCTTTAAATGGATTTTTGTAAAAACTTAATTTTAACATTTCTTAAAAAAGAAAGAAAATGTAAATTAAGACTATTTTTGTTTGATTTAAGCAATGATCTTTTTATTAACTCTCTAATGTTAACAAACTAAAAGGGTTTTAAAGTATTTTATAATTTTAAAAAGTGGTATTTCACTATATTTGCATATTAGACAAAATAATGCAATTTCGAAAAAGATATTATGAGCGAAGAAGTTAAAAAGAATAATTATTCTGCTGACAGTATTCAGGCACTAGAAGGGATGGAGCATGTACGTATGCGTCCGTCCATGTATATCGGTGATACAGGTGTAAGAGGATTACATCATTTAGTATACGAGGTAGTAGATAACTCAATTGATGAGGCGTTAGGAGGACACTGTGATACTATTTTTGTTACTATAAATGAAGATAATTCCATAACTGTAGAAGATAATGGTCGTGGGATTCCTGTAGATATTCACAAAAAAGAAGGCGTTTCAGCACTGGAAGTTGTAATGACTAAAATTGGTGCTGGGGGTAAATTTGATAAAGATTCATATAAGGTTTCTGGTGGTCTTCACGGGGTAGGGGTTTCGTGTGTTAATGCTCTTTCGGATCATTTAAAAGCCACGGTTTATCGCGAAGGGAAGATTTATGAGCAGGAATATGAAAGAGGTAAAGCCCAATATCCTGTAAAACAAATAGGAACTACAGATAAAAGAGGAACTACTGTTTGGTTTAAGCCAGATGGTACGATTTTTCAACAAACCTTAGAATATTCTTATGACACACTTGCCGCTCGTATGCGTGAGTTGGCTTTCTTAAATAAAGGAATTACAATTACTCTTACAGATAAAAGAGGGCAAGATAAAGAAGGGAAATATTTAGGAGAAACATTTCATTCCAAAGAAGGTTTGAAGGAGTTTGTTAAATTTCTTGATGGGAATCGTGTGCCTATTATTGGTCACGTAATTTCAATGGAAAATGACAAAGGAGAAATTCCTGTTGAAGTAGCTTTAATTTATAATGATAGCTATTCAGAAAATATATTCTCTTACGTAAATAATATCAATACGCACGAAGGAGGAACACACTTGCAAGGTTTTCGTATGGGGTTAACTCGTACATTGAAAAAATATGCAGATGCTTCTGGATTATTAGATAAATTAAAATTTGAAATTTCAGGAGATGACTTCCGTGAAGGGTTAACGGCTATTATTTCAGTAAAAGTAGCCGAACCACAATTTGAAGGACAAACAAAAACAAAATTAGGGAATAGAGAAGTAGTTTCTCCTGTATCGCAAGCGGTAGCTGAAATGCTAGAAAATTACTTAGAAGAAAATCCTAATGATGCTAAAATTATCGTTCAAAAAGTAATTCTTGCCGCTCAAGCACGTCATGCAGCTAAAAAAGCACGTGAAATGGTACAGCGCAAAACCGTTATGGGCGGTGGTGGTTTGCCAGGAAAATTGTCAGATTGTTCAGAACAAGATCCTACAAAATGTGAAATATTCCTTGTCGAGGGGGATTCCGCAGGTGGAACAGCCAAACAAGGACGAGATCGTAATTTTCAAGCAATTCTGCCTTTAAGAGGAAAAATTTTGAATGTAGAAAAAGCAATGCATCATAAGGTGTTTGAAAATGAAGAAATACGTAATATCTTTACAGCCCTAGGAGTAACAGTAGGTACAGCAGATGATAGTAAAGCTTTAAATCTTGAAAAACTTCGTTATCATAAAGTGGTAATCATGTGTGATGCCGATATTGATGGGAGCCATATTTCTACTCTTATCTTAACATTCTTCTTCCGTTTTATGAAAGAATTAATAGAAGAAGGACACGTATATATAGCAACTCCACCTTTGTACCTAGTTAAAAAGGGAAATAAAAAAGAGTATGCTTGGGATGAAAAACAGCGTGATGCAATCAATGAAAAAATGGGAGGAGGAGCTAATATTCAACGTTATAAAGGTCTTGGAGAGATGAACGCAGAACAATTATGGGAAACCACTTTAAATCCAGGCTATAGAACACTACGTCAAGTAACTATTGATAGTTTAACAGAAGCAGATAGGGTATTCTCAATGTTAATGGGCGATGAGGTTCCTCCTCGTAGAGAATTTATCGAGAAAAATGCTATTTATGCTAATATTGATGCGTAGTATGTATAACATAAACAAAAAAGACTGGTCTAATGAACCAGTCTTTTTTGTTTATATAATTTTTTTTATTAGTAGATTGCTATTGTATTTTTTCGTATATTCGAAAGAAGATTCTTATTAAAGAGGTTTTAGAAATAAAAAGATTAAAAAAAATAAATTATTATGAAAGTATCAATTGTAGGAGCGGGTAATGTTGGAGCCACTTGCGCAGATGTTATGGCTTATAGAGGTATTGCTAGTGAAATAGTTCTATTGGATATTCGTGAAGGTTTTGCAGAAGGAAAAGCATTAGATATCTCGCAATGCGCCACGAATACAGGTTTTAATACTAAATTGATAGGGGTAACCAATGATTATTCTAAAACATCTAATAGTGATGTAGTGGTTATTACTTCGGGAATTCCTAGAAAACCAGGTATGACACGTGAAGAACTTATAGGTATTAATGCAGGGATTGTAAAGTCAGTAGCTGAAAATCTTTTAGCACATTCACCTAATGCAGTATTTATTATAGTGTCAAATCCTATGGATACAATGACTTATTTAACCTATAAGGCTTTAGGTATACCTAAAAACAGAGTGATAGGCATGGGAGGAGCTTTAGATAGTGCACGTTTTAAAACATATTTAGCCTTAGCTTTAGATAAGCCAACTAATGATATTGCCGCTATGGTTATTGGAGGACATGGTGATACAACTATGATTCCGCTGACGCGTTTGGCTTCTTATAATGGAATCCCAGTATCGCAGTTTTTGTCAGAAGAACAATTGAGTAAAATAGCTTCGGATACAATGGTAGGTGGAGCCACGTTAACGGCTTTGCTAGGTACTTCAGCTTGGTATGCACCTGGTGCTTCGGTGGCTTATTTGGTAGATTCTATTTTAAATGATCAAAAGAAGATGATTGCTTGTTCTGTGTATTTGGATGGAGAGTACGGTCAAAAGGATTTATGTATAGGGGTTCCTTGTATTGTTGGTAGGAATGGAGTGGAAGAGATAATAGATGTGAAGTTAAATGATCTAGAGAGGGAGTTATTTATCAAATCCTCAGCGGCAGTTCGTAATATGAATGATACCCTTTCAGAACTATTATGATAAAAACTTTAATTTATTAAAAAGACTGTAAAACGACAGTCTTTTTTTTTATATAATTTTTGGAAATTAATTGGTTTATCGTATTCAGAATTATATATTTGCAAGTTTTAGTAAATACTCCTATTGTATTTAGGAGTCTTTTATTAACCAAAAACTAACGTAGAACAAATTAATTAATTTTTTACAAAGAATGCAGAATAGAGGACTCATTAAGTTTTTTGCAATCATCTTTGCTTTAGTAAGTATTTACCAGCTTACTTTCACTTTTATAGCGAATAAAGTTAAAAGTGATGCAAAAGCATTTGCAAATGGAAATCAAGAAAAGGAGATTAAGTATCTTGATTCAATTGGTAAACAAAAAGTTTTTAGTTTAGGGTTTACTGATTTTACTTACAATGAAGTAGCTGATAAGCAAATTAACAAAGGTTTAGACTTAGAAGGAGGGATTAACGTTACCTTGCAAATCTCTGTGAAAGATGTATTAAAAGGTTTAGCTAATAATACATCAAATGCTTTATTCAATAAAGCTTTAGCAGATGCTAAGAAAAATCAACAAGGGAATCAATCTTTTCTAGATGCTTTTTTTGAAGCATTTGAAAAAGCTTCGGCTGGTTCAGGAATTAAATTAGCTTCTCCTGATGTTTTTGGAAATAGAAACTTAGCCGATGAGATTAACTTCAATATGTCAGATTCACAAGTAAAAGCTGTAATTGCTAAAAAAGTAGATGAGTCTGTGCAAAGCGCATTTGGAGTATTACGTGAACGTATTGATAAATTTGGTGTTACACAACCTAATATTGTTAAATTAGGAAATACAGGACGTATTTTAGTGGAATTGCCAGGAGCAAAGGATGTAGACCGTGCTAAAAAATTGTTATCTTCTACGGCTCAATTAGAGTTTTGGGAAACTTACAAAGTAGAGGAAGTAGCCTCTTACTTAATGACTGTAAATGAGGCTTTGAAGAAAACTGAAAAAGTTGAACCAGCTGTTAAAGAAACTAAATCATCTTCGAAACTAAATGATTTATTAGTTGATAAGTCAAAAGATTCAGCAAGTAATGCAAAAGGAAATAATCCATTGTTTGACAAATTAATGCCATTACAGCAAGGAGGTTCTATAATAGGCATGATTGCAACTAAAGATACAGCAACAGTTAATGCTTATTTAAAAAGAACGGATATAAAATCTTTATTACCTGCCAATTTAGCAGATGTTAAGTTTTTATACGGTAAAGTAAAAGACGAAGAAGCAGAAGCAGTTGAGGTATATGCTATTAAAGGAAATAGAACAAATGTGCCTCCTATGAGTGGAAGCGTTTTAATAGATGCTGCTGACACTTTTGATCAAATGGGAAAACCAGCCGTATCTATGCAAATGAACGGTAAAGGGGCTAAAATTTGGGAAGAATTAACAGGTAGAGTATTTTCTCAAAAGAACGCAATTGCTATCGTTTTAGATGATGTTGTATATTCTGCACCTGGTGTAACTTCAGGGCCCATTGCAGGAGGACGTTCTGAAATTTCAGGAACTTTTAAAATTGATGAAACAAAAGATTTAGCTAATGTTTTACGTGCTGGTAAATTACCTGCCGCTGCAGAAATTGTTCAGTCAGAAGTAGTAGGACCATCATTAGGACAAAAAGCTATTGATAATGGTACTATGTCTGCTATTGTGGGATTATTGGCTGTTATGTTGTGGATGTGGGTATATTATGGTAAATCAGGAACTTATGCAAATATAGCACTAGTAGTTAACTTATTGTTCTTGTTTGGTATTTTAGCCAGTTTAGGTGCTGTATTAACATTGCCAGGTATTGCAGGTATTGTACTAACATTGGGTACAGCTGTAGATGCCAATATCATTATTTATGAAAGAGCAAAAGAAGAATTACGACATGGTTTAAATTTAGGTGATGCAGTACAAAAATCATTCTCTTGGACGGGTGCTATGCGTTCTATCATTGATGCAAACGTAACACACGTTTTAACGGGTGCTATCTTATATACTTTTGGAACAGGACCTATTAAAGGTTTTGCTACCACGTTATTAATCGGTATCGTAACTTCATTATTTACGTCTATTTTTATTACAAGAATTTTCTTGGATAGAGCAGTGGCTAAAAATATTACTTTATCATTTACTACAGATTGGTCTAAAAATTGGTTTACAGGATATCATTTCGATTTCTTAAAAATTAAAAAATTTACCTATGGTTTCTCATTAGTGGTGACTATAATCAGTTTGGTTTCAATTTTCTTTGTAAATGGTTTAGATCAAGGGGTAGACTTTGTTGGAGGTAGAACTTTTCAAGTGAAATTTGAAAAACCAGTTGATGCAGCCGTAGTGTCGGAAGAATTAGGAAAAGTATTTGGTGTACCTGCCGAAGCTAAAGTATTTGGTGATTCAGATCAATTAAGGATTACAACTAAATATAAAATAGAAGAAGAAGGCGTAGCTGTAGACGAGGAAGTCAATAAATTATTATACCAAGGATTGTCTAAATATTTCCCTGGTATGGATTATAAAACATTTATTACCTTAACAGATGGTAAAAAACTAGCTGTATTATCAGGATCAAAAGTAGGTGCTGCTATTTCTAATGATATTAAAACAAACTCTTTTTGGGCTGTTATTGGAGCAATGTTAGTAGTAGGTTTATACTTAGTAATTTCATTCCGTAAATTAGGATATTCACTAGGAGCAGTAGCAGCAGTAGCACACGACGTAATTTTTGTATTAGGTATTTATTCTATATGTTATAAGTTTATGCCTTTCCACATGGAAATGGATCAACACTTTATTGCAGCTATCTTAACAGTTATTGGGTACTCAATGAATGATACAGTTATTGTATTTGACCGTATTCGCGAGTTCTTAGCAGGGAACTTAAAAGGAAACTTTAATCATATTGTAAATGAATCTATTAATACTACTTTATCAAGAACAATCAATACATCATTGACTATGATTTTAGTATTAGCTATTATGTTCGTATTTGGTGGTGAGTCTATCAGAGGATTTATCTTTGCTATGTTGATAGGTATTATTGTAGGTACTTATTCTTCATTATTCATTGCAACACCTGTGCTAGTAGATACTTTGTCTAAAAAAGATAAAGAAGAAATAGAAAAAAGACACGCAGAAATGAATGCTTAATTTAAGTGTTTTTTAATAAATTAGAAGCCCCGATATTTCGGGGCTTTTTTTATACATCAAATACTAATTAAAATATTTAATATGGAAATTTCTTGGTCTGATTTTGAAAAGGTAGAAATGCGGATAGGAACGATAATTGCTGTGGATGATTTTCCTGAAGCACATAAGCCAGCGTATCAATTATTAATTGATTTTGGAAGTGAATTGGGGATTAAAAAATCTTCTGCTCAAATAACAAAGCGTTATTCAAAAAATGAATTAATTGATAAGCAGGTTATAGCCGTTGTAAATTTTCCCAAAAAACAAATAGGCAAATTTATGAGCGAGTGTTTGGTGTTAGGTTCTGTGGGGGAAAATAATGATATTGTATTGTTATCTTCTGATCAAAAGGTAAGCAATGGTTTGCGTATTGGTTGAAACGGTTAAAGGATTAGAAGGGGTGAAATAACCTGATTTTTATAAATACAAGATTAAGGATTGTTTATCCATTTATTTTTTGTTCGATACCTTTTAATATAGTATATTCTGTAATGGCATTTGTAAGGGTACTTCTATTATTAAGAGATTAGTAACCAGAGGTTTGCTAATTCTCCCAGTTTTTTAATCAAATTTCTTTGTTAGAATCTGAAACTGATTTATTCCTAATGGTAAATAATTCTCCACAATTCTTACACTTAAATTGTTGTTTGTTTTGTTGAATCCCCATTTTATAGTTTCTAGACTTTTACAAGTTGGACATTGCTTTTTTTGAGTTTTTCATAAATAAAAAGAGTTTATTGAAATTTCTTTCAATAAACTCTTCGAAACTTCATGTTTTACAATGTCTAATAGTTCTTTTACTAACTTTTTTGACTATTAAACATCGTTTGTGAAATTAACTAATCTCAGACATAATCTATATTTTTTCCTAAATCAAATCGTAGATTTACATATTTATCTCCTGAATAAAAAACACTAGATAAAAAAGAGGGCTAAAAAATAGATGTTTAACCTCTAATTCGTTACTTGAACCAAAAGGAGAAAGGCGTATTATAGTACTATGTTTTCTCCTGTAGTCGAAATAATAAGATTGCAATCTATTAGGATACTTTCTTTAGTGGTGTAATAAAATTATACCTTCTTTGTTTTATTTTGTTTACTTTTTACTTTTAGCATTTCTTCTTTGGCCTTGATCATTTCTTCACGAGCTTTAATCATTTCTTCACGAGCTTTGATGATTTCTTCTTTAGCTTTTTTCATTTCAGATTCGCCTTCTTTTTCGTTCCAAAGAAAATCAAAATTAAAATCTTCTGGTTTTATTTTTTCCATTTCAATTTTCATTTGATTTGTTTCGGGTTGTATAGTGTTCATTTTTTCACGTAACTTTTTAATATGTTTTTGTGAGTTAGATAACGCCTCTTTTGTTATTTTTTCTATTTCATTGGAATCGAATTTAAAAAGATCTTTGTTGTTAAATTTTAAAACCATAGGACCTTCTTCTTGTATATTGAATTCAAAATTCCCATTGAAATCTTTCAACATTTTTTTATACTCCTCAGAATCAGTTTCTATTTGTTCACCATCTATAATGACTTGAGGTTTTCCATCGTTTTTCTTTTTAATCACTATGCTTTTGCTATAATTTTTTACTACCGGTTTCTCCTCTTTTTTTTCTAAATTGTTTTGATTTTCTGGTGTAGGTAGTTCTATTTGATTTGAATCAGGTACTCCATCGTTTTCTTTCTCTAAGAAAGAGAACCCAAAATCAGTATCTTCGTTATTAGACTTGTAAAAATTTTTATTCAGATTTATTTCGCTTGCTTTTCCAAAGCCTATTCTGTCTTTAATTTTGTGAAAATAAATAGGTTTAATAGGGTCATCTCCTTGAATGTGTGTCATTCCTTTTTTGCCATTAGTATCTTTATATTCTATTTTAATAGCTGTTATTTCTCCTTTTGAATTACGTTTAATTTTAGAATATTTTAGAATAACACCAAACTTGTCTTTAGCAATTTTAGTGTCTTCTTTTATTTCTTGATCCGTCGAACTTTTATCAGTAGTAATATATAAACCACTTGAGTTAGGCTGAACAATGTTTTTTTCTTGAGCTATTGTTTTTACTTGAAAAAAGAATATAAAAGCCATTACGACAGGAATAATTAATGCGTATTTCCAAGAATTCTTTTTTTCTGATTGTGATTGGTTTAACATAATGATTCGATTTTTAATTAATGATGAGTTAAAATAGTTTGAAATTGAAAAATAATTTCGTTGTGTAATTACTTTTAATAATGCTTTTTGATATTGGGTTTTATCTTTTAAAAAAGAACTGGCTTTTTGATCGGCTATATACTCTAAGTTTTGAACAATTGCTTTTTTGTAGAACCAAATAAATGGGTTAAACCAAAAAAGAATACAAAATATAGAAGTAAATAGTATATCTATTGTGTGTTTTTCTTTACTATGAACCCTCTCATGTACTAACACATATTGTAATTCCTCTACAGTATAAAAATCAGAATTATAGACTATATAATTAAAAAATGAAAAGGGAGCAATATCTTTATTTGAATCCACCAATTTGAAAGAGCCTTTTTTAATAACTTCTTCTTGGTTAAGAAGTTTATACAACGAAAAGAAACTAATAATGAATTTAATAAAGAATACTAAAGAGATACTCAAATAAATACTTGTTATTATAATATTCCAGTTGATAAATGGCATGGATTCAGTGTGACTAATTGGAGTGTGATGTATACTTTGTAGGAAAGTAGATTTTGGTGTTGTTTGAGGTTTGATTGCGATGTATTTATGAACGAAAAATAGGGGTAAAATAACAGAAGTTATCAATCCAGATAGTAAAAACCAGCGATTACTGCGAAAAAAAGTTTCTTTGCTTACAAGAAAATAATAAGCAATATAAAAAATTGCTATTACTATGTTGACTTTAGCTACATATAGAATTAGCATTCCCATATCATTTTTTATTTTCTATTAATTCTAAAATTTCTCTAAGTTCAGCAGCTGAAATTTTTTTTTTCTTCCGCAAAAAAAGAAACTAAATTTTTGTATGAATTGTTAAAATAGGTTTCAATAGTTGTGTTAAAAAACTTTTTTCTATATTCTTTTATGGGGACAATGGGGTAGTATTGATGTGTGTTGCCAAAAATAGTATGTCCAACATAACCTTTATCTTCTAAATTTCTAATAATTGTAGAAAGGGTATTGTAATGTGGCGTTTCGTTTTTTATTTCAGCCATTACGTCTTTTACAAAAGCATTTTCAAGCTTCCATAAAATTTGCATAATTTCCTCTTCTTTGTTTGTTAACTTTTGCATAGTTAAATACTTTCTTCTTTTTTAGTAAGTAGAACAAAACTAAAACGATGTTTTTAGTTGAACAACTATTTTTGTAGTTGTTTAACTAAAAATTAAGTTATTTTTAAGAAAAGAGGCAAATGCTTTAATTCTCTTTTTGAGTAAGATTATAAGTAATTATGCCTAATAAAACAGCAATAATTCCTAAAAAAGCCATGATTAACCAATTTGTCGTATATCCAAAATAATCCACGATAGACAGGCCAATTTTTGCGCTTATTATATTAGCAGCACTAAAACTCATACTAAAAATAGCCATATATCTTCCTTCATGACCTTTAGGAGCTCTGCTCATGGCAAAAGAATTTGAAAAAGGAAAAGCAAGCATTTCGCCTAAAGACATTAGAATCATCATAATTACGAGTATACTACTCCAAGAAGAAAAAATCAGTATAAACATACTTAAAGACATCATAAGAGCACCTGTAGTGATAATCTTTATTTTATTAATTTGTTTTCTTTCAACATAACTTACAATGGGCATTTCTAAAAAAAAGATAAATAAACCATTGAGCATCAGAAGTAATCCCGATTGGAGTTCTGTTAAATTAAATTGAATTTTGTGATAAAGGGGTAAAGTAGTGAAAAGTTGAAAAAACAAAATGGCTATCAGCATACAACAAGATAAGAAAATCCAAAAAAGGGTATCACTAAATACAGTAATCTTGTTATTAAATAGACTTACATTTTTTTTAGAGTTATGTTTGTTGGTTTTTATCTTTATAAAATATCTAAAAAGGCTAATGGCTAATATACAAGTTATACCATCCACCCAAAAAAGGCCTTTATAACCTATTCCGATAATGATCAATCCAGCCATGGCGGGACCTAATGCAAACCCTAAATTAATCGCTAGACGAACTAATGTTAAAGCCCTTGTTCTATTTTCTTTAGTAGCAAAAGTATTTAAGGATACAAACATGGCAGGTCTATACATATCAGCTATCACCATAATAAGAAAGATTCCTACACATAAACCTATAAATGAAGTGATAAATTGTAAAATAATAAATCCAATACCACTGGTTAGAAGACTAAAAAGCATGACTCTATAAAAACCTATTTTGTCCGAAAGTTTGCCGCCCAACCACGAACCGATCATAGAACCAATACCAAAACTTACTAAGACCCAACTCACTTCTTTGTAACTAAAATGCAGATCTTCCTTTAAATATTTAGATAAAAAAGGAAGTACCATAGTACCCGCGCGATTAATAAAAGTGGTTAGGGTTAGTATCCAAATTTCTCTTGAAAATCCTTTGAAGTTGTTAATATAACGAATAATTCCAGCTTTGAGCATAATGATGTAATAGCTCTCAAAAATACTAAATATCAAAAGAAAATATGTGTAATTTATAGATATTTACTTAATTTTAGCAAATGAAAAAATAGAATCTATTTATAGTCTTTTATTTTTTTTAAAATATTTTGAACAAAAGGAGGCTCTTCAAGAAACAGTTTATCAATTTCAAAATCGTTTAAATAAAGAGTTTTTAGATAGATTAAACACCTTTAGAAAAAACAGATCTTGCTAAATTTAAAAGTTTGGATTTTTTTTCTATGAATAATGATTATTTAGTAAAGGCAAAGTTTTTGAAATTGACTACAACAACGGAACGTAAAGTAATCTATAAAGTGTATGGACTTTTGGGCTTTGAAATAAAAGGCGTAAAAGAAGAATTGGTTGTCTATCAAATCAAGAATTAAAACATAAAAAAGGATTCGGAAATTATTTGTTTCTCCCATTTAGAGATGAAACAAACGAAGTGACAACCTACGGAGACGGAATATATTTGGAAATACGTACTCCTAAAACAGGGTATTGCTTGATTTTAACCAAGTGTACAATCCGTATTGGGTTTATAATCAAAAGTATTCATGTTCTATAGTTTCTTATAAAAATACTTTGTCTAGACCTATTTCTGTAGGAGTTAAAAAAATCAGGACTGATGAAATATAATTTGCATACACATTCGTTTAAAAACCAAAAAGAGGTATTAGAAGTTGTCAATCAATACCCTATGTCGTTTAATGAAAAAACACCTTATTTTTCTATAGGTATACATCCGTGGTATATAAAAGAAGAATATATTAATAAAGAATTAAAGATAATAGAGAATAAATTACCATTACAAAATTGTTTAGCGTTAGGGGAATGTGGTTTAGATAAACGGATAGATATAAAATTAGATTTTCAAATACAAGTGTTTGAAAAGCAATTAGAACTTGCAAAAAAATATAAAAAACCCTTAATTTTGCACTGCGTTTCGGCTTTTCAGGAAATAATTAGTATAAAAAAAGCAATGAAAATAGAGGAGCCTATTGTTATACATGGCTTTTCTAAGAATATTCAAGTTGCTAAAAGTTTATTAGATAACGAATTTTATCTTTCTTTTGGGAAATATTTAATAAGAAATCCTGAATTAGCATCAGTATTTAAGTATGTACCAGAGGATCGTTTTTTTTTAGAAACAGATACAATAGAAGAAACGATTGAAGAGGTATACAATAAAGCTTCAATAATTAAAGGGAAGAATGTAGAAGGATTAATAGAAGCTAATTTTATGAAAGTGTTTCAACTTTAATGAATTAATAAAAAATAAAATTGAATGGCAGTTTGGCAGGAAAGAGCGGAATTATTATTTAAAACAGAAGGCTTAGAGAAATTAAGAAATTCCAACGTTTTAGTCGTAGGAATGGGAGGAGTAGGTTCGTTTGCGGCAGAATTTGTAGTGCGTGCAGGTATAGGTAAAATGACTATTGTAGATGGTGATGTGGTAGATATTACAAATATTAATAGACAATTACCCGCTTTGCATTCTACTGTAGGAGTGCCTAAAGTACAGTTAATGGCGGCGCGAATTAAGGATATAAATCCTGAAATAGATTTGACCGTTATCGAAGAATTTCTTTCACCAGAAAGAGCTTATGAGCTTGTTACAGAGGATTTTGATTATGTTATGGATTGTATAGATAGTATTACACCTAAACTAAATCTTATTATTGCAGCTAAAAAGAAAAAAGTAAAAATAATCAGCAATATGGGGGCTGGAGGCAAGTTTGAAGCAGGAAAAGTATGTGTGAAAGATATTAGTAAAACAGACTATTGCCCACTAGCTAAACAAGTGCGTAAAAGACTTAAAGCAGAAGGAATTTCAGGAGGAGTAAAAGTGGTTTATTCACACGAAAGACCTGATTATTCAAGTGTAAAAATGACGGATGGATCTAATTTTAAGAAGTCATTTTATGGTACGAATAGTTGGATGCCTGCTTTGTTTGGTTTACACGCAGCAGAAAAGGTAATTAGAGATCTACTTAAAAAATAAAAATCCGCTTTTATTTTTGCAGATTTTCAGGGCTATCAATGTGAGTTTTTGTCGTATCTTTTTTTACGGAACTCACTTTGGTAGCTATTTTTATAGGTTTGACAGGAATGTAAATTTCAGTTACCCAAGAAGAAGCGGATTGAGATGTGGTGTTATTTTTAACTAAAACTTCTATTTCTCGGAACTTATCACTTTGTTCCAATTTGTTTTTCTCCATAAAAGTATGTAGCTGCGGTATAGCTTTTGCTAAATGAATATAATTCCCTTTTACAGTTGCTTTTATAGTACTTGAAGGATTGATTTGACCGCTTAATATATCACTATCATTACTAATGTATATTTTTTTCTTTATAGGTATAGCAATAGAGTATTTAAATTGATTTTGTATACTATCCTTAGCATGGTAAACAAGAAAGGGGGCTCCGTTTATAGGGGTGTTTGTACTGGTTAGTATTTTTTGTAGTTTAGGAACAAAACGTTTGATCATTAATGGGATTTGTTCTTTTTTAGAAATTACAGGGCGTTGTATATAATAAAGGGTATCTCTTTTTACAAAACCATCTAGTTTTATTTCAAAATTGTTAATCTCTCTTGTTAATGTAGTATTTACGAAGCTTAAAGCAGACTCAAAACGATCTTCAAAATCGTTTTTAACACCTCTGCCTATAATACTAAGAAATTTATCTTTAAATGTTAATTCTCCTTCAGTAGACCAAATAGCTTTGGTCTTGTTTTGTAAAGTGTCTTTAAATTTTAATACTAATTTATTTACTACTTCATTCATGATAATTTGTTGGGAAATAGATTCATTAGAGACCTTTTGGAGTTGGATTACTTTAAAATTTTCATCTTTCCAAGGGTTGATAGAATCCCAATTGGCACGATCACTCATGTATTTAAAAGCGATTTCTTTAGAAACCTCTATTAACTTTTCATGTTGTATCTTATATTTTCCATCTTTTGTGGCTACAAATACAGTTATAGTTCCTGTAAGTAATAGCATTAGTAAGAATAAGTATTTAGCTACCTTCATGCTTCTAAGTGTAAACTCATGTAAAGCTATAAAAAAATGTTAAAAACGCAAATTTCTTATTGATTTTTGAGTGTTGTTTTTATGAGAAATAAAATTCCAATGAAAATTAAAAAAGAGATAAGTATCCAAAAACTACCTTTGTAATGTAATTTATGTAGTTTTATATCTTTTCTGTAAGAAAAAATCATTAATATAACAAAGCAAATAAAAAAAGAAATTGCAAATATAATTTGACCTTGACTAAACATAGTTTTTTATTGCAAAATTAAGTATTAGTATTGGTATATTTTTATTTTAAACATCTTAATTGTCATATAAAATTTATAATCAAATAAAAATGGAAAAACAACTCGAATCAGTACGTGTATTTCACCAATCTTTTGGTTTAGGAGTAAAAGAAGTCCCAGTGGCAGATTTAGGTAATGATTTAAATCAACTTCGTTTTAATTTGATGAAAGAAGAAAACGAAGAATATTTAGAAGCAGTTAAAAACAATGATTTAGTAGAAGTTGCAGATGCTTTAGGAGATATGCTTTATATATTATGTGGTACCATTTTAGAGCATGGATTACAACATAAAATAGAAGAAGTATTTGAAGAAATTCAAAAAAGCAACATGAGCAAGCTTGGTATGGATGGAAAACCTATCTATCGAGAAGATGGAAAAGTTTTAAAAGGACCTCATTATTTTAAACCTAATATTAAAAAAATATTATTTTAAAAACGAAAGTCTGTCCTTAAAGAATGAAAGATAAACTCTAATTCAAGTTTTAAGGACAGACTTTTTTTGATATAAAAGTAAGAAATTACATAATTTTACCCTCTATAATCACTTGGTCAATAAGATGGCTTCCAAAAGCGTATGGCAACTGATAATAGGTTGGAATTTCTTTCGTAATAATTAAATTAGCAACTTTTCCTTTTGTAATACTACCATGTGTATCACTGATGCCCATAGCATACGCTCCATTTAGCGTAGCTGCATTAATGGCTTCTTCAGGTGTCATTTTCATTTTAATGCAAGCAGTAGCTACTACAAAATTCATGTTTCCTGACGGAGTAGTACCAGGATTAAAATCAGTAGCAAGAGCTAACGGAAGACCTGCTTCAATCATTTTTCTGGCAGGTGTATATGGTATACTAATAAAGTATGAACAACTTGGTAATGCTACAGGCATGGTATTTGAATTTTTTAATACTTCAATATCATGATCCGTTACAATTTCTAAATGATCAACACTAAGAGCTTGGTGTTTTACACAGGCTTCAATTCCGTTAATGGCAGTAAATTGATTAACGTGTATTTTGGCTCGTAAGCCATATTCCTGACCTGCTTTCATAATACGTTCTGTTTCTTCAACAGAAAAATAACCTGTTTCTAAAAAAGCATCTATATAATCAGCTAAGTTTTCTTTAGCAATTATAGGCAGCATTTCATTTATAATTAGATCTATATAAGCACTATGATTTTCTTTGTAGGAAGCAGGAAAGGCATGAGCTCCTAAAAAAGTAGATTTGATTTTAATAGGATATTGCTTTGCTAATTTCTTAATAACCCGTAACATTTTAAGTTCTCCTTCAACTGTTAATCCATAACCAGACTTTATTTCAATAGCTCCTGTGCCTTGTTGGATAACTTCTTCTAATCTAATTTTTGATTGTTCAAAAATTTCTTCTTCAGAGGTTTCATTTAATTTTTTTGCAGAGTTTAAAATCCCACCTCCTTTTTGAGCAATTTCTTCGTATGAAAGGCCCTTGATTCGGTCTACAAATTCTTGTACCCTGTTGCCCGCATACACAAGATGTGTATGACTATCACACCAAGTAGGTAAAACTACTTTTCCTTTAGCATCTATAATATGAGCATCTACTTTTTCCGGACAGTTTTCCATAGGTCCAAAATCAGAAATAAGATTATCCTCAATTAATAAATACGCATTGTTGATTTTGGGAAGTTCAGCCATATCTTTTCCTGAAACTTTCAGAATAGATTGTTCTCTTATTTGTAATAATTCTTGTATGTTTATAATTAATTTTTTCATCTTTATAAAAAAAAGTCTTGCTAAAGTACTTTGTTTTTATAGTATTCAGTAAAAAAAGTTGACTTTTTTAAAAGAGATCAGATATTTTTTTAATAATAAATTTATTGAACTGTTATTTTTGCTCTAAAGATAGACCTAAAAGATTGATTCTAATGTGTTTTGTAAAAATAAGCTGAGGGATTGTCAAGAAATAAAAAAGATGATACTATTACAGATTAGTCGTGTAAGAGAGCGTTAAATGGTATTATCGAAAAAAACGTATATAAAAAAGAAAGCTACGTTTTTTAGGAAGACATCATTAAACACACCAAAACTGCTTGTTTTTTTAACAGTTTTTTGTCTTTTAAAATATATTTTTGTGTTGTACTAAAAAGAAATGAATCTTGCGAAAAATAAAATATAAAAAAGGAAAAAAAATAATTCCTACTTTTTTAGAGTATACAGGAAGTTATAAAAGTATACCCACCACCATGCAGTTATTTGTTTATGATACACATACTCTAGTAGAAAGTGCTGATGGCTTTTTTGAAGAAATGATTGTAGACGTAGATCTAAAAAAACAAAATTGGATTAATATTCATGGATTAACAGATTTAGAAAAAATTCAAAAAATAGGTGCTTTTTTAAATGTTGATAAATTTATCTTAGGAGATATTCTTAATACAACAAAACGCACAAAAATAGATGAGTATCATAATGTCCTCTTTTTTAGCATCAAGTCTATTTTACCCATTGAGCATTCCGATAATATAAAGGTAGAGCAAATATCGTTTTTATTAAAAGAAGGAATTTTAACTTCTTTTCAAGAAAAGAAGAGTGATTTTTTTGCACATATAAGAGAGCGCATCCGAACGCATTCAGGTATAGTACGTGATAAAGAAGTTGATTATTTATTATATTTATTATTAGATGCTATCATAGAAAATTTTTTTATAACAATAGAGGCAGAAGAAGATAAAGTAGAGGCATTAATTAATATTTCTAAAACGAATTCAAAACCCGAAATATTAGAGCAAATAGAAAAACATCGAGACAATTTTAATTTTTTAAAACGTTCAATAATTCCTTTACGAGATTCATTATACTCTATAAGAACGACAAAAGACGACAATGTATTTAATGTAATAAAAAAGGAAAATTATAGTTTTTTTGATCGATTGCATCAAAAATGTTTAGAGTTATTAGAGCAAATAGAATATGATTTAACAACTTTAGAGAGTGCTTCAAATTTTTATTTTGCCTCACAAAGCCACAAGATGAATGAGGTAATGAAGACTTTAACTATAGTTTCAGTATTTTTTATGCCTTTGACTTTTATAGTAGGTGTTTATGGAATGAATTTTGATAATATGCCTGAATTACACTGGAAATATGGTTATTTTATGGTATTGGTTTCTATGGTGATATTATTAATAGCTATGGCAATTTATTTTAAATGGAGAAAATGGTTCTAGGATAAAAATAACATTTAATTGTTTTAAAAAAGAAAACTTTAGTAAATAAAAAAAGAGTCATAATTATTGGCTATAATAAATAGTATTTTTACTTTTGTAGAGTATACAAAAAAAATCCGGAAAATGTTTGAATTTCAACAGTATTTAGGTTTCTTACTTTTCTTAACCATTTTAACTATGGGATTTTGGTTAATGATTTTCTTAATTAATTTCGTATTCTATTGGGTAGGAGGTTATTTGTGGAATGAATACAAAGAAAAGAGAGCTAATAGAGAAAGCTTAAAACAGTAATTTTATTATTGTTTTAAACAAAAAGCCCCATTTATGGGGCTTTTTAATTGTATTATCCTCCCATATAATCGTTATCATTACCATCATGATTTAGTTTCTGCTTAGAATCTTTTTCTTTTTCGGTTTTTGATTTGTTAAAACGATAAGTAAAAGATAAAGTAGCTACGCGCATCCGATTTTGCATTTCAGAATAAGAATTTACACTTGGCAAGTTTAAATCACGTATCATCTTACGTGAATTAAATACATCATTGATATTAAAGGCTAAAGTAGCTTTGTCTTTTAGGATGTCTTTACTAAATCCTAAATTAAGCACTGCAATTCCTTTTTGAATTCCCTGTGCCATTTTTTGTGATGCGTTGTAAGTAAAATTAGATTGAAAATCAATTTTATAAGGTAAATTAATTCTTGAGTTTAAACGTGCCGTCCAAGTAGAGGATTTAAAATTAAAATCTTGAATAACTAATTCATTTTTGGTATTGGTGTATTGATAATCACCTTTTGTAATATTATAGAAAAAATTAGCATTAGCATTTAGTTTCCACCATTTTTTTACGGTATAATTAGCTGTAATTTCTAGACCATATTTATCGTCTGTTGAAAGATTAAAAGGTGTATTAATGATTACAGGAGTACCATCAATAAAATCACCTCTTTCTTTACGGATAATTTGAAAAGCATCTGTTGTATGATTTAGATAAACAGAGGTGTTTAATGTTAATTGATTCCACTTCTTTAAAAAACCAATATCAAAAGCATCACTATAAGCAGGATTAATATCAGGATTCCCTTGAAATAAGTTGATATTACTTGTATAAGAAGCAAAAGGATTAATAAAACGATCTCTCGGTCTAGTAATACGTTTGCTATAATTGGTGGATATACTTGTGTTTTTTCCTAATTCATAGGTTAAGAAAACGCTTGGAAAAAAATTATTGTAATTTTTTGATTTAAAAATTTGTGAGGTTAATTGATTGATCTCAATATGTGAATTTTCAAAACGCAACCCTAAGAGATAGGATATTTTATTCATTTTAGACCCAAATTGTGTGTAAAAGGCATTTACATTTTCTACATAATTCATTGTATTAGAAAAACCTGTAATATTTTCAAAAACACCCGTGTTTGTGTTAAGATTCTGTACAGAAAAATCAGCTAATAACTTTACAAAATTACCACGATAGCCTGCTTCAAATTGGGAATCTTTTTTTAAAGGTAGTACATAGTCTAATTGCAATAAATTTCGTAGTTGTGTATCGTGTTTTTTGCTACGTTCGTTCCTAACAAATTGATTGTTATTTAGGATTATTTGTAAAATATCAGAATCATCTTTATCCGTGTTTTTTGAAAAAGCACCATCAAAAGTAATTTTATGTCCTTCTTTTTTAAAATTTTTAGTAAAATTAGTGGTATATTCTACATTATCACCTGTAGATACTAGTTGATTATCACGTTTGGATGTATTGTGATAAATTTTGTTAGCATCAAAGTTGTAGTATAAAACGGCTTCGTTATTTCCTCCTTTATTGCTTCTATAATTAAAAGCATTGGTCCAAGAGGTGTTCTTGCTGATAGCAATTTCAAGACCAAAATTTAAGTTGATTCCCTTAGTATACTTTTCGCTATCTCTTCTTTCTTCTAAATAAGAATCTAAAAGACCCGTTTTTTTATTAAAAGTTTCTTGATCAATTTTTGTTCTTCCTGGGTTAGTACGATCATTATAACCTACGGTTGAAAAAAAATTTATCATTTCGTTTTTATAATTTACATTAGTAGAAAGACTATTGTTTTTAGGTGTTCCAACTGCGGCTATAATACTGCCGTTAATTCCTTGGTTTTTACCTTTTTTAAGAATTATATTAATGATTCCTCCTCCTCCTTCAGCATCATAACGAGCAGAAGGTGTAGTAACCGTTTCTACTTTGTCTATTGCATCGGCAGGAATCATTTTTAGAGCATCGGTTACGCTTACCGCATTAGTGGGTTTGCCATCTATTAAGATTCTAACATTTTCATTCCCTCTTAGGGCTACAGTTCCTTCACTACTAATAGAAATAGAAGGGATATTGTCAAGGACATCACTTACGGTTCCTCCTCTAACCAATATATCTTTACCTACAGTAAACACTTTTTTATCAAGTTTTAGATCTACTGTTGTTCGTTCAGATCGTACCACTACTTCGCTTAGTGTTTTAGCATCAGGTTCTAAAGAAATAATCCCAATATCTAAACTCTCATTGTATAATTTAGGAGTGGTTAATAAAGT
Organism: Flavobacterium columnare NBRC 100251 = ATCC 23463; assembly: GCF_002530675.1. Classification (GTDB taxonomy): domain Bacteria; phylum Bacteroidota; class Bacteroidia; order Flavobacteriales; family Flavobacteriaceae; genus Flavobacterium; species Flavobacterium columnare. The sequence continues at coordinate 32,741 of NZ_PCMX01000002.1, read as the reverse complement.
TTTAAATGATAAATATTCGTATTTTAATATAAAATTACCGGATGTGTTTTGAAGAGTAAATTCTCCTTTTAAATTGGTAATTGTACCATTAATGGGTTTATTGTTACTAGGATTAATAACAGTTATAGTGGCATATTCAAGTGGTTGCTGAGTTGTTTTGTCAACAAGTCTACCTGTAATTGTAATTTTTTTAGTAAATTCTTTTTCTTGTGCATTGAAAACAATTGTTGAAAAAACAAAAAATAGAAATAATAATTTTTTCATTTAGAGGGAGTTAATAGGTAAAATTAGCGGATATACTTGATTTATAAAATTAAGAAAATGTTAATTTTATAAAATTTCCTTGATCCGTTCAGTAGGTCTTGCAATGACAGCCTTATCTCCTTTAACTACAATGGGTCTTTCTATAAGTTTGGGAAACTCGACCATTGCCTGAATAATTTCTTCTTCATTTAATTCTTTTGATTTAAAATTTTCAATCCAGATAGTTTCTTTTTTCCGAACTAAATCAATAGCTGGGAGGTTTAATTTTTTTAATAAATCTTTTAAATCTTCTACAGTAGGAGTGTTTTCTAAATAATTAATAACTTCAAAATTTTGATTTTGATTTTCTAAAAAACAAACTCCCTCTCTTGATTTAGAACAACGAGCATTATGGTAAATTGTAATCATGATTTAATTTTTTTTTGTAACAAAAATAGGCTAAATTGCTCTTATACTTAAAAAATAAAAATATGTTTTTAGAACAAGCTTTTTTTAATGGGAATAAATTTTGGAAATATCTTTTGGGAACCTTTATTGTTTTTATTTTTACTTTAATAGGACAGGTACCCTTTATGATTGCTGTTTTTTCTAAATTAGAAGAAAAAAAGGATACTATTTATGGAAAGGATGAGGCAGCTCTTTTGCAGGTTTTAGATAGTAATTTTCAACTTTTTCTGATGTTATTGAGTTTTGTTTTTGCTTTTTTTGGTTTTATTCTTGTCGTTAAAACGTTGCACAAACAACCTCTTGTTAAAATTATTACGAGTAGAGTATCTATAGACTGGAATCGTGTCCTTTTTTCGTTTACCGTTTGGGCTTTTCTTCAGGTTTTAATATTATTAATTTCTTATTTTATATCACCTACTGATTACCAATGGAATTTTGAATTAAAACCTTTTTTAGCACTGTTTTTTATAGCTTTATTCATGATTCCTATACAAACTTCTATAGAAGAATTAATATTTAGAGGTTATTTAATGCAAGGTCTTGCATTAGTGTTTAAAAACAAATTAATACCTTTAGTTTTTACTTCTGTACTGTTTGGAGTGTTACATATCAGTAATCCTGAAGTCGCTAAATTAGGTAACGTTTTAGTACTCTATTATATAGGTACAGGTGTATTTCTAGGTATTATAACCTTGATGGATGAAGGAATGGAACTTTCATTAGGATTTCATGCCGCAAATAATTTAATTACCGCTTTATTGGTAACTTCCAAATGGACTGTGTTACAAACGGCATCAGTTCTAAAGGATGTTTCTAATCCAAAATTAAGTTTCGAACTTTTTTTACCAATAGTTATAATTTTTCCTATTTTATTAATGATTTTCTCTAATAAATATCATTGGAAAAATTGGGAAGAAAAATTAAAAGGTACGATTTTAATACAAAATAAAAGATGACAATTCATTCGGAATTTAAATTAAATGGGATTTCTTATGATGTAAACACTTTGTCTTTTTGGGCAAAAGAAAAAAGCAAAGCAGGAAAAGAATATGAGAAAATTACAGCAGCATTTATATTAGAATGGTTAGACACAAGTCCTTATGTAAATGTGCAAACTTCAGGAACCACAGGAATTGCTAAACAAATAACATTAAAAAAAAGAGCTATGATATATTCAGCTCAAAGCACAGGTGCTTTTTTTGGATTAAATCCAGGATCTAAAGCCTTATGTTGTTTGCCTGTTAATTATATTGCAGGAAAAATGATGTTAGTAAGAGCAATGGTACTGGGCTGGGACTTAACCATTGTGGAACCTACTTCATCTCCATTAAGAAATCTTCATGGAATGTACGATTTTATAGCTATGGTTCCCTTACAAATAGAGCAATCGTTAGATAAATTACCAAAAGTAAGGATTGTATTGATAGGAGGAGCTAAGGTGAATTCCGTTTTGACCGAAAAGTTAGTTCAAAATTCTATAAATGCTTATGAATCTTATAGTATGACCGAAACAATTACGCATATTGCGCTAAAAAAAATAGGAACAAAAAGTTTTAAATTATTGCCAGGTGTAGTAATTAATCAAGACGACAGGGGATGTCTAGTTATAAATGCACCTAATATTGATGCTGAGAGACTAGTAACTAATGATCTGATAGATTTAGTTTCAGAATCAGAATTTATTTGGAAAGGAAGAGTTGATCATGTTGTAAATAGTGGAGGAATAAAGTTATTTCCTGAACAAATTGAAGCTAAGTTAACGCATAAAATTCAACAACGTTTTTTTGTATATGGCTTGCCAGACGAAAGGTTGGGGGAGAAATTAGTATTAGTCATTGAAGGGCAAAATTATAAAATAGATCCTTCTAGCTTTAAAGAACTAGGTTTGTATGAAACACCTAAGCAAGTAATTTTTATACCTAAATTTGAGGAAACAGAAACAGGTAAAATAAAAAGAAAAGAAACAATGAAAAAAAATACCATTCCTTAATTCTTCTATAATAAGGAATGGTATTTGTGCTTTAGGAACGGGTTTTATCTTAAAGAGAAACTCGTTTTAGCAACTAATTCAGTTTTATCAAAAACATTTACAAAAAAGGTTCCTTCCGAAATATCCTCTACAGGAAGGTCTTTTTCTACTTTTACGGTTTTGTTTTCATAACGTACAGAAGATACAAAGCTATAAGTAAGCATTTTATCGCCAAAGCTTTCGATCTTTTTATCACCTAATACGTTGTTTTTACTATCTATAATTTGAATATAATAGGATTTATCTCCTGATTTAGCAATTTGATTTTCTGCTATTGTAAAACTAATTTTTAAAACATTTGCACGACTTGCTTTGTCTGTAACAATTTGTCTTCCGCTACTTTTTTGTTTAACAGCTGTTGTTTGTAAGTTAACAATAGACAGTTTAGATCCTTTTTCAATTGCTTTAGCCAACATATTGTTTTTTGAAACTAAGGTATCATTTATGAAGCGTGATTTTTTTAGTACTGTATTAGTACTGTCTATTTTAGTGGTAAGTGTTGCATTTTCTTTTTTTAATCCTTCAATTTGCTTGATTAAATTAGCTATTTTAGATTTTAGTTTTTCAATTTCACCTTTGTATCGCGCAAGGGCTTTAGTATCAGTGCTTTTTGTTTTTTCTAATTCCACCATTAATTGCTGAATTTTTTCTTTTTCTGCCATTAATTCCTCGGTCATTGAGGTGTTTGATTCCATAGTTGTTTCTAAAGATTGCTTAGTTATTTCTAAGTCTTTAATTAAAGCCTCTTTTTCATTTGTTACTACGGATAAGGTATTTTTAGATTCTTCGTTTAGTTTATAAATATAAACTAAGCTAGAAGCTAACATAGTTAATAAAATACCTATAACAACTTTAAAGCCTATGTTATTAGATCTTTTTGGAGCATTTCTTTGCATATTAAATTTATTTATTTAGGGTTATTATAGTATGCTAAAATAATTTTTTAATGTGATTGTACCAAGAGTTAACGTAACTTTACATAAAAATAGTATTTTTGACTTAATATAATTTTGTTCCCCAATGGAAAATTTAATTCGTTTTAGACAATCTGATCTTTCAAAAATTACAGCTTATCGTAATGGTGAAATAAAATTTGGAGAAAAAATTCAAATTGTTCCTAAAGATGAGGATGTGTTTAGTTTTTTAAAAAGAAGTGAAGCAAAGTATGTCCTTCTAGGAATTCCAGAAGATGTTGGTATACGTGCTAATTTAGGTAGAAGAGGAGCTAAAACAGCGTGGGAAAGTACCCTTCAGAGTGTAGCCAATATACAACATAATAAATTTTGTAAAGGCAGTCAAATTATTATTTTAGGGCGTGTAGATGTTTCGCAAGAAATGAACGAAGCAGAAGATTTAGATCCTAATAATCCTGATGATCGAAAACAATTATTTAAAATAGTTGAAAATATAGATAAAGAGGTTTCTCATATTATTTACCATATTATCAAGGCTGGAAAAATTCCTATTATTATAGGAGGAGGGCATAATAATGCTTATGGAAATATTAAAGGAACAGCACTGGGATTAGGAAAATCTATTAATGCAGTAAATTTTGATGCACATTCTGATTTTAGAATCTTAGAAGGAAGACATAGTGGCAATGGTTTTTCTTATGCCTTTGAAGAAGGCTTTTTAAAGAATTACTTTATCTTTGGTTTACATGAAAGTTATACGTCTAAAAATGTATTAGATATTATAAAAAGTAAAAATGATCGAGTAAAGTACAATACGTATGACGAAATTAAAATTCGTCAAGAAAAACATTATCAGTCAGAACTAAAAATAGCTTACGAACACATAAAAGGAGATCCCTACGGAATTGAAATTGATTTAGATTCTATTCCTAATGTCCCCTCTAGTGCTATGACTTTAAGCGGTTTTTCAGTAGAGGAAGTAAGACAATTTTGCCACTTTTTTGGTAAACATAAAAATGCCTCTTATTTGCATATTTGTGAAGGAGCACCTTCTTTAGGTGAGGATAAAAACCCTCAGTTAGTTGGTAAACTGATAGGCTACTTGATAACAGATTTTATAAAAGCACATTCTTCAGTCATAAAATAGTACCTTTGCTTAAATTTTTTATATATGACTTTTGAACCGTTCCGTTTTCATCGAAATATTGTAGAATCAATAAAAGAAGCAAATTATACAAAACCAACAGAAATACAAGAAAAAACAATACCTATTGTTCTTGAAGGAGAAGATTTAGTAGGATGTGCGCAGACTGGAACAGGAAAAACAGCTGCTTTTGCTATTCCCATTTTAAATTATCTAATTCCAATAGTAGGTTCTGTTAAAAAGAAAAAATACATTCGAACAGTCGTTTTAGCTCCTACTCGTGAGTTAGCGTTGCAGATTGAAGAGAGCTTTAATAAATACGGGAAATATACTAATTGTACGACACTTACTATTTATGGAGGTGTTCCTCAAGCAACTCAAGTAGAAAAATTAAAAGAAGGAATTGATATATTAATAGCTACCCCAGGACGATTTTTAGACTTGAATAAACAAGGGGTAATAGATATTAATCACTTACATCATTTAGTTATAGATGAAGCGGATTTAATGCTTGATATGGGGTTTATAAATGATGTGCGAAAAATAACAAAAATAGCTCCACAAAATAGGCAAACACTTTTATTCTCCGCTACTATGCCTATAGAAATTAGAGAAATTGCAGAAGAATTTCTTAAAAAGCCAAAGTATGTAGAAGTTAAATCCACTTTTAACAATAGTCAGAACATAATACAATCTGTCTATTTTGTTGAAAAATCTGAAAAAAAACAACTCTTGTTGCGAGTTATTAAGCAAGAAAAACTAGGAAACACTATTATATTTGTAAGAACCAAACAAGGTGCCGAAAATCTTGCTGAATTTTTACGAAAAAATCAATTAAATTGTGATGCTCTTCATGGTGATAAATCTCAAAATGCACGTCAAAAAGTACTAGAAGATTTTAAAAACAAAACAATTGATTTTTTAATAGCTACAGATGTTGCTTCAAGAGGAATAGACATAGATCAGCTTCCAGTAGTTATTAATTATGATTTACCTAATATTCCTGAAACATATATTCACAGAATAGGTAGAACGGGTAGGGCTGGTCATTCAGGTATTGCTATTTCTTTTTGCGGTAAAGACGAAGAATTATATTGGAAAGATATTGTTAGATTATTAAAGAACAAAGTAACAATTGTAGAAGATCACCCTTTTCCTTGGAAATCAAATAGTACTGTAAAAAAAAGGACCCAATCCAGTCAAACTATAAATGGCACTTCGCCAAAACAAAAAAATCTTAAAAAGTCCCGAAAGTCTGATAATTCTAAGAAAAACAAGAAACGTTGGTATTAATACAATACGATCCATCTTGTATCTGGATTATGCGTTAGACTTTGTGATGAAGATGAAAAGGGCAAAGAAGATAAAAAAGGAACAGAAATTTTTTTCGTAGATGTACTTTTACGGCTTTAAATCTAAAAAATCATTTTTTAGATTTAAAGCCGTTTTTATCTGTACTACATTTCTAATGCATAAATCTAGGTTTAAAGAAGCTCTTCGGAGTTATTCTATTAAATAAAAAGGCAAAGCCAGTCCACCTTTGTACTTTTCTTAAAACAGTATCTAGCCTATTTTTGGACAGTACATTTATAACATGGTTAAAAACTAGTATCGCCATCTAATAACCTACCCAACCCTCCTAATAAACTACCTTCTTCTTTGTTGTTTTGACCTCCTATGGTAGATGCAGCAATAATTCGTCCAGCTAAACGACTAAAAGGCAAAGATTGAATATAAACTACTCCTGGACCTTTTAAAGTAGCATAAAACATACCTTCTCCGCCAAATAAAGTGTTTTTTATACCACCTATAAATTCTATATCATAATCTATATCTTTCGTAAATCCTACAATACAGCCTGTATCAATTTTTAAAATTTCTCCAACTTGTAATTCTTTACAAGCAAGTGTTCCTCCTGAGTGTACAAATGCCATACCATCTCCTTCTATTTTTTGCATAATAAACCCCTCTCCACCAAACAAACCTCTCCCTAGTTTTTGAGAAAATTCAATACCTACAGAAACTCCTTTTGCAGCACAAAGAAAAGAATCTTTTTGACAGATAAATTTGCCCCCGTATTTCATTAGATCTATAGCAATAATTTTTCCAGGATACGGAGAGGCAAAGGAAATTTTTCTTTTTGAAAAATCTTGATTTTGGTAAGCAGTCATAAATAAACTTTCACCTGTTAATACGCGTTTACCAGCACTTAAGAGCTTGCCTAATATTCCAGAATCCTGATAGTTTGAACCATCGCCAAAAATAGTTTCCATTTTAATTCCGTTTTCCATCATCATAAAGCTTCCTGCTTCTGCAACAACTATTTCTTGTGGATCTAATTCTATTTCTACATATTGCATTTCTTCACCATAAATATGATAATCTATTTCATGTGCTTGCATTTTCTTAGTTTTTAATGTTGATAATAAGTTTTATATTGTAAGAAAATATTACAAAAAAAGGGCTTAAAGATCTCAATTTTAGACCCAACGGAGTTCAATCGAACAATATGAACAGGAAAAATAAATTACATGGTGTTGATAATGAAGTTTTTCCTGTTGTTGAAGGGGGCGAGCTAAGACGTTAAGTAATTATTTTTTGGTCGCCCATCTTAACCATGTATGGTTTCTTTTTTACCATAATTTATAATAATACTTTCTTCATAAGCAATCCATTCTTTCCAACGGTTGTCTACATAGTCCCTTTCGCCATATTTTCTAGCAAAATTTAAAAAAGTAGTGTAATGATTGGCTTCAGAAATCATAAGCTCTCTATAAAATTTAGATAATTCTTGATCTTGAATATTTTCAGAAAGAACTTTAAAACGTTCACAACTTCTGGCTTCAATCATAGCAGCAAATAATAAACGGTCAATCATAGATTGTTCGCGACTTCCGTCTTTTTTTAAAAATTTAGTTAATTGTCCTACGTAATCATCTTTGCGCTCACGAGTAAACTCATAATTACGTTCCTTAATAATGTCATGTACCATTCTAAAATGATCCATTTCTTCAATGGCTATTTTAGTCATTTCAGTTACTAGATCTTCTTTTTCTGAGTTATTAATGATGAGGTTAATTGCGTTAGTTGCGGCTTTTTGCTCGCACCACGCATGATCTGAAAGAATTTCAGCAAGATTTCCTTCTGCTATATTAGCCCATCTAGGGTCTGTTTTAAGTTTTAATCCTAACATATAAAAAATTATTGAAATACAAAATTACATTTTTTACTCCTAATTTATAGTTGTTATTTTGTGCAAAAAAAAGACTTGGAGACAGTTTTATTTATAGGTTTAGTTTTTCCAGAGCCCACTTCTTCTGCTGCTGGGACTAGGATTTTGCAACTCATTAGTTTGTATAAAGATTTGGGATATAAAGTAATTTTTGCTTCAACTGCACAAAAAACAGAAAATTCATTTGACCTATCATCTATTGATGTAGTAGAATATGCCATTGAGCTAAATCATGCTAGTTTTGATGATTTTGTTTTAAAGATTGATCCAGTTATGGTGGTTTTTGATCGGTTTATATCAGAAGAACAATTTGGATGGCGTGTAGCTACTACCTGTCCTAAAGCAATACGTATATTGGATTCAGAAGATTTGCATTGCTTACGTTATGCTAGACACACAGCAGTAAAAAAAAATATGGTTTTTGAAATCAAAAATTTAGTAGAAGAACCATTGGCTCTAAGAGAAATAGCTAGTATATATAGATCAGATTTAACTTTGATAATTTCCGAATTTGAAATAGAGGTATTACAAAATGTTTTTAAGATAGATAAAACACTACTTTATTATTTGCCAATTTTTTATTCAAACAAAGTTCAGACACGTGCTTATGAGGATAGGAAAAATTTTGTTTTTATCGGGAATTTTTTACACGAGCCGAATTACGATGCCGTTCTTCAGCTAAAAATGATTTGGAAAGACATACGTAAAGAATTACCTAATATAAATCTTAATGTTTATGGGGCTTATGTTTCTCCTAAAATAAATCAGTTAAATAATGAAAAAGAAGGTTTTTGTATCAGAGGGAGAGCCTCCTGTGTATATGATGTACTAGAAGAAAGTAAAGTTTTGTTAGCTCCTTTACGATTTGGTGCGGGAATAAAAGGGAAGTTGTTGGAAGCAATGGTAGTAAATACGCCATCAATAACCACGTCTATTGGAGTAGAAGGCATAAGTTCTATCGGATATTGGAACGGTTATGTGGCAGATAATATGAAAGACTTTATTGAAAAGTCCATAACTTTGTACCGAGAAAAAGAAATTTGGGAAGAATCCTGTAAAAAAGGAGAAAAAATTATTCTTGAAAAGTTTAAAAAAGAATTATATAAAAGTTTGTTTAAAGAATTTATATTGAAATTGAAAAAAGGAATAAATAGTCATAGGAATCAAAATTTTATTGGTAAGTTATTATCGCAAAACCAATTTGCAAGTACAAAATATATGTCGAAATGGATAGAGGAAAAAAGTAAGAAATAATTATTATGTAGTTGTTTTTTTTGTATTTTTATTAGGTATTTAGGATAAAAGTTAAATTGTATATTTTTGATTAGGATTTTGGTTTTTCAAATGATTCATTGGTTAGGATTAAATATTTACCAGTTATCTTGGTATATACTTTTTTTCTTATTTATTGCTTTTTTTGTTGGGTATTACGGATTTTTTAAAAAATCGGTTGTTAATCCTGAAATTATATATGATTTTTCAGAGGTTGAAGGAGCTAATGAGCAATATCGATTATACTTTTTGTTTGTAGGAATTGCATTGCCTTTAATAGAGTTTATAATTGATTTTTTTCATCTACGACAAGAAGAATTTTTTCCTATTAACCTTACTGTTGCTACCATTTTACTTTTTTTATATGTAGCTAGTTATAAAATTTCATTTGTAGAAAAACATTTAGGAGTCTTTTTTACTCTTATTTTTTTTAGTTGTTTTTTTATTACCTTATTACGTATAGTGATCCATCCAGAACATGTGTTTACTTATTTTGACTGGATTGTTTTATTCTTTTTTTCTTATAGTCTTTTTACTCGTATACATTTTTACTGGGTCTTTGTAATCTGTAATTATTTGCTCATAATATTTTTGTTTTATTACAAAGTACTTAGCCCAATAATGTTTGTTACTTTGAGTTGTAGTTGTTTAATGATTTCTTTAATAAATCATGTACGCTATATTATAAAGTATAAAGCAAAAGACAATTTTTTATTTACCAACAATGCTATTAATAGAAAAGCAACTTTAATTATAGGGATTAATACAAACGGAATAATCGTTTACTGTTCTGAAAATGTAAAAAATATTTTAGGATATAGTTCTGATGATCTAAAAGGAATTAGTTTTTTAACTTTAATAGAAGATCCAGAATATTCAATTGAAAACTATCAAACTAATCATGAGTTTTATACTCGTAAGGTATTAACAAAACAGGGGGCCTACCGCTACATACAATGGAAGAATGTTAAATATTCTGGAAATATCTACCTGAATATTGGTCAGGATATTACAGGACTGATTAATTTAGACCATCAATATAAAAATCTAATAGAAACCGCAACCGATATTATTTATGAAATAGATAAAGAAGGAAGGTTTACTTTTGTAAATACATTTGCTAAATCATTATTTAATTTAAGAGATGAAGATGTAATTGGTGAAAATTTCTCCCTTTTTATTAGAGAAGATTATAAAAAAGAAGTATTCCAGTTTTATCGTTCCAATTTATTAGGAAGGAAAAGTATTCCCTCTATAGAATTTCCAATTATTGTTAATGAAGGTACGGAATTATGGTTGTCTCAAAAAGTAAATGTTAAAAAAAATCAAGAGGGAGAAATTTTAGGTTTTTCTGCAATAGCAAGGGATATTACTTTGCTAAAGAATATAGAAATAGAACAAAATAACAGGCAAAGGAAAAATGAAAATTTCAATAAAACAATAAATAAATTAGCTACTCTATCTTATAAAGAAGAAGAAAGTTTTAATGACAGAATTAATCTTATACTAAAATCTGCTGCGGAAGGAACACTAATAGATAGAGTGAGTTATTGGACTTATGATCGATTAAGCCTTAATTGTTTTTCTTTATATGATTTAGAGTTAGATATATTTAAAGAGGGATTGGTGTTTTTTAAATCAGACCATCCTAATTATTTCGAATATCTAGAAAAAGAACAATTAATTGTAGCGAATAATGTATACGAATATTTTTATACTAATGAGTTTGTAAATGATTATTTTTTAAAAGAAAAAATTAAATCTATGCTCAATCTTCCTGTTTTTATTAATGGAGAGTTGCATTCTTTATTAAGTTTTGAAGCAACCAAACAAAAAAGAGAATGGGATAATGATGATATTAACTTTGCAAGATCAATAGCAGATGTAGTTTCATTGGCAATTGAAACGTATAAAAGAAGAGAGACAGAAGAAAAATTAGAAGAAAAAACAAAAATACTAACAGCAATTGCTGTTTCAACAGAAAAATTACTCAAGAATGATGATTTAGATCAGTTATTTGAAGAGATTTTTTCTATTGTAGGCCAAGCCACTAATATTGATCGAATTTATTATTTTGAAAATAATGAAGTGGAACATTATTTCAGCCAAAAGAACGAATGGGTAAATAAGAATAAAAATATACAACCAGAAATAAATAACAAATCGTTGCAAAAAATGCATCATAAAGATAATTTAATTTATTATGAAGTGTTATCAAAAAAACAGGTATTTAGAGCTAAAAGTTCTCAAATAGAAAATCCTTTTATTTATCAAAGATTGCGTTCACAAGGAATACTATCTATTTTACTATTCCCTATATTTATAAATGATGCTTTTCGAGGTTTTCTAGGATTTGATGACTGTTCTAGAGAACGTGAATGGACAGAAGAAGAGGTAAGTATCTTACAAATTTTAGCTAATAATGTTTCTATTACGATCGAAAGAATTGAAAATTTGAATTTGATCGAAGAATCACAAAAACAATTTAAATTACTAGCTGATAATATACCAGGAGTCGTATTCTTGTCAGAATATGATCAAAAATTTTCTAAAATATACATCAGTGACAAAATAGAAAACCTAACAGGGTATACTCGTGAAGAATTTTTAGAAGGTAAAGTATATTTAATTGATTTGACCCATAAAGAGGATAAAGCAAAAGTAGTATACGAAAATAAAAGAGCTTTTGAAGGCAATATCCCCTTCCAATTAATCTATAGAATTAAGAAAAAATCCGGAGAATATATTTGGATTGAAGAATTTAGTGATACTGTTATCAAAGACGGGAAAGTTTCTTATATAGGAGGAATTTTAGTTGATGTAACAGAAAAAAAATTAATAGAAAAAGAAATTAAAGCTCGAGAGTATGCCGAAACTTCCAATAAAGCTAAATCCGAATTTTTGGCTAATATGAGCCATGAAATCAGAACACCTTTAAATGCTATTATAGGATTTTCGGGATTAATGAAACAAACAGAACTAGACGCTACTCAAAACGAATATTTATCAACAGTAAATGAATCTGCTAAAATCTTGTTAGAGGTGGTAAATGATATTCTGGATTTTTCAAAAATTGAAATGGGAAAATTAGAATTAGAGTTTAAAAAATCAAACCTATATGATTTAATACTGCAAATTGTTAAAATTATACGTTTTGACTCTGAAAAAAAAGGAATTGCGCTAAACTTTAAATTTGATGAAAAAATACCTAAATATGTTTCCATAGACCCTTTAAGAATAAAACAAGTTTTATTAAATTTATTATCAAATGCCGTTAAATTTACCAACGAAGGAGAAGTAGTTTTAGAACTAAAACTAAAAGAAATTCAAGAAAATAAAGCTAAAGTTCAATTCCTTGTTCATGATAGTGGTATAGGTATAAGAAAAAGTAATCATCAGAAAATCTTTGAACCTTTTTCTCAAGAAGATAACTCAACAACCAGAAAATATGGAGGCACGGGGTTAGGTTTGACTATTTCTAATAATATTTTGAGTTTAATGGGAACTCAACTTCAGTTAGAAAGCAATTATAAATTAGGGAGTACTTTCTTTTTTGAACTAGATTTAGTTTTTTGTACACAAAACGTAGAATGCGAAGATTACAGTATTCAAAAAAAGAAAGAAACTCTTGAAGATCTAAAAACAATAGCATTTGAGAAATTCAAAAATAATGAATTTAAAATATTAATAGTAGAAGATAATAAAATCAACATGATGTTAGCTAAAACACTTTTAAGAAAAATAGTGCCTCATGTGATTATTTTTGAAGCCGAAAATGGAATTGTAGGGGTTGAACAATATGCTCAAAATGCTCCTGATCTAATACTATTAGATATTCAGATGCCTTTGATGAATGGATATGAAGTATCCTTAGAAATTAGAAAAATTGATAAAAAAATTCCAATCATAGCACTTACAGCAGGAACTATAAAAGGAGAAAGAGAAAAATGTCTAGAAGTAGGTATGAATGACTATATTTCTAAACCTATAGATAAAGAGTTTTTTGAAACAACAATATTTAAATGGTTAAACATAAATAAAAAATAACAAGATGAAGTGGCAAGGAAGACGTCAAAGTGATAATGTTGAAGATAGAAGAGGTGTACCAGTAGGTGGAAAAATGATAGCAGGAGGAGGAGTATTAGGAATTATTATCCTTTTATTAAATCTTTTTGGAGGAGAAACTGGTAAAATGATAGCCCCTGTTTTAGAACAAATGAATCAATCCAGTGCTCAAGAAGTAGCCTCACAACGTTCTCTTACACCAGAAGAAAAAGAAATGGGGAAATTTGTAGCCACTGTTTTTGCTGATACAGAAGATATTTTTGGTAAATTATCTAAAGAAAACAATATTAATTACAGAAATCCTAAAATGGTTTTATTTACAGATGCAGTTGAAACAGCTTGTGGCAGTGCTTCCGCAGCTTCAGGCCCTTTTTATTGTCCTGGAGATGAAAAGGTATATATGGACTTAGCTTTTTTTGAAGAATTAAGAACTCGTTTTGGTGCTAAAGGAGGAGATTTTGCAACAGCTTATGTTATTGCACATGAGGTTGGACACCATTTACAAACAGTTATAGGGACTTCCAATAAAGTACGACAGTTGCAACAAAAAACGACTCAAGAAGAAGGCAATCGTTTATCGGTAGCTTTAGAGTTGCAAGCAGATTTTTACGCGGGGGTTTGGGCTAAACATAATCAGAAATATTTAGATCCAGACGATATTGATGAAGCTTTAAGTGCTGCACAAGCAGTAGGAGATGATGCAATCCAAAAAAGATTGCAAGGGTATGTTGTGCCTGAATCATTTACCCACGGTACTTCTGAGCAACGTAAAAAATGGTTTTTAAAAGGCTATCAAACAGGTGATTTACGAGCAGGTGATACTTTTTTGGAAATAAAGTAGGAAAAAGATAAGATTTTTAAGAATTTCTTTACAATATATAAAAACAAAAATACTTTATAATATCATTTATGCTTTAAATTAAGGGTTTACTTAAGAAACTAAGAAGAATAGGAAAAGTTATAAAGTTTAGATAGAAATTATTTGAAAAAGGATTTCTGAAAGAGGTTTTAGAAGAGGAGATAATAATGTTAAGAAAATTTCTGAAAAAATAGCTAGCTTATAGAATAGAAATTGACCGATTCAAAAATAATGATTGCATCGTATGTTAAGTTATTTAAAGAGAAAGTATTAAGATACTTTTGGGAAAATGAAGTAAAAATAATAACATAAAAACAAAAGCCTGACCAAAAGATCAGGCTAAGGTTAAAAAAATATTATATGAGGAAAATATGATTCTATTATGGTTGAGCAAATGATGCTCTAGCTCCACCAGCAGCAAAGATAGCTAATGATCTTTCTTTTTGTCCTTGAGAGAACATATACATACCTCTGTCGTCAGTGTAATCCATATAGTTCATATACATTTCTAGTGGGGTACCAGTACAAGTAGATTTGTGTCCTGCGGTAGGAACTCCATAGTTAGCTGAATCATGTAGAGGAGTATCTGCTACAAAATCATTTCCGCAATTTGCATCACCCCAAATATGACGTAAGTTCATCCAGTGGCCTACTTCGTGAGTAGCTGTTCTACCTAAATTAAATGGGGCAGTAGCTGTACCTGTTGTGCCTGTATATTTATAATGTAGTACTACACCGTCGGTTGCAGCGGCACCTCCAGGAAATTGAGCATATCCTAATAAACTTGAACCTAAATTACAAACCCAAATATTTAATTTTGTAGTTGGAGAAGTAGGGCTTATACCACCTTGTGTTGATTTTTTCATAGAGTCATCAGTTCCCCAACTTCTCTTTTTAGTGCTTTTACGAATTACTTGGTCTAAAACAAATCGAACGTTAAAATTACCACTTCTTACAGAAGAATAAGGATTGTTAGCTGTGTTATAATCAGCATTTGTAGCTGCATAATCGGCATTTAATACATCAATTTGTGATTGTAATTGAGCTAATGAAATGTTTTCTGTGCTACCATTGTATAATACGTTGAAAATAACAGGAATTTCAATAACACCGTTTACTAAACGATTGTTTTTAATTGCTTCAGATGCTTGTTTTTCGAAAGATGCCATTCTAGAAGCTAAAGAGGGGTCTTCTTGCATTTGTCTTTCCAGTACTTCATGCGATGCACATCCTCTATGAGCAGCAGTTTCTACTTGATCTGTTGGAGAATTGTCTTCTTTTTGACAAGAAAACATCATTAACGCTACTGATGCGGATAATAAAACTTTTTTCATATTTTTTTGGTTTTTGGTTGATAAAATTTGTTTTATTCTGCTGCAATGATATGAAATATATTTTAATTACAAAACGTTTATTATAAAAAATTATGATTTTTTTAGAAAAGTATTTATTTATTTTTTATTTAAAATATGTATTTTGCATTTATTTATGTATTTTGTTGTGTAATTTATATAGTTTTTAAGAGTAATAGATACGCATTAGGGATTTATTATAAATAAAAAGAATTTTGAATTTTAAAAAAGTATTCAGTTTTTGGTTCTGAACATACGAAAACTATATTTGCGAAAAAAAATCTATATATTTTCATCTTCTTTGCCTTTTTATCTTCATTATAAAGGCTAAAGAACAATCTGGGTTAAAGCAAAAAGGAGGCAACCGTTTTAGGTATTTGCTATGAAATTGTATTAAGTTAATTGAAGAGTTAGTTCGTAAAGTGCTATAGATAATGCTTGTGCAACATTCATGCTGCTGTTATATCCAAACATAGGAATATGTGTGTGGATTGTAGATAATTTTAGGATCTCAGTTGAAATTCCGTTTATTTCGTTGCCTATTATTAGAGTAATAGGTTGGTTTAGGTTTATTTTTATTTTGTTCAGAGGGATGCTGGTTTGGGTGATTTCTAGTGCAATACAGATAGAAGAAGTTGAATGTAGATGATTAATAAGTAATTCTTGTTCTTTAATGATTTCAAAAGGAACCCTTTTATGAGTACTTCTAGATGTTTTATTGATTTTGCGTTCAGAAAAGATAAATTTTGAACCTGAAAAAATAATTTTAGAAACGCCCATTGCATCACAAATTCTAAAAATACTTCCTATATTTTCTTGAAAATAGACACCATCACACACTAATGTGATTGGGAATTTTTTAGAATTGAAAGCAGTATTGTAATGATTAAGTTGTTCCAAATGACTAATGGTTAAAAACGTAATTTAGGATATTAGCTCCCATTTTTAAAGCTTTTTCACGTACTTCCTTGGGGTTGTTATGAACTTCATAATCTTCCCATCCATCGCCTAAGTCGCATTCATAAGTGTATAATAATACTAGGCGATTGTTTAAAAATAGACCAAAAGCCTGTGGTCTTTTGCCATCATGTTCGTGAATTTTAGGTAATCCGGATGGAAAAGGGTACGGTTTTTGAAAAATAGTATGTGAAGTAGGAATTTCTATTAAAGATTGATTAGGGAAAAGTTTTTTAATTTCATTTCGTACATATTGATCCATTCCATAATTGTCATCTATATGTAAAAAGCCTCCTGCATTTAGATAGTTTCTTAAATTTTCGGCTTCTTGAGGACTAAAAACCACATTTCCGTGTCCTGTCATGTGTATAAAGGGATATGAAAAAATATCGCTACTACCAGGAGTTACAGTAGAGGGTTTTTGTTTGATACGCGTGTTGATTGTTTGATTTGTAAATTTTATTAAATTAGGTAATGATGTGGGATTAGCATACCAATCGCCACCTCCATTGTATTTTAGTAAAGCTATTTCTTGAGAGAAAAGAGGAGAGCTAAAAAAAGCTAAAAAACTAAAAATTATAAGATCTGTTCTAAACATTTTTTACCGCGTGAGTCTTATTTTATTTTGTAAAAATAATATTGTAATTGATATAAATCTAAATTTTAAAAAGTATTTTAATTATTCATTACTAAAAACCACACTATGACAGGCAACAACTGCTGCGGTTTCCGTTCGTAATCTTGTGTTTCCTAAAGTTACAGGTATGAAACCTTTATTTACAGCTAATCGGATTTCTTTTTCCGAAAAATCACCCTCAGGGCCAATTAAGATCGTGTATTTAGAATTGGGCGTAATTTCTTTTTTTAAATTTTTTTTATCAGAATCTTCACAATGAGCAATGAACAGTTGTCCTTCAAAATCTTTATTAATAAAATCTTTAAAAGAGATAGCTTTGTTTAATTTGGGTAAATGAAACTGATTGGATTGTTTCATGGCGGATTGGATGATTTTATCAAAGCGGTCTGTCTTTATAGAAGTTCTTTCAGAATGCTCGCAAATAATAGGTGTTATTTCATGTATGCCTATTTCGGTTGCTTTTTCTAAAAACCATTCATAACGTTCATTCATTTTAGTAGGAGCAACGGCTAGGTGCAAGTAAAACCCAGTTTGGTTAAAGGTTTTATGATTGTTAATTTTTATAGAGCATTTTTTTTCTGAAGCTAAAGTGATTTCTGTTTCAAATAAAAAACCGAAGCCATTAGTAACAAATAAAATATCGCCTTCTTTTTTGCGTAATACCTTTACTATGTGTTTGCTTTCTTCTTTGTCAAAATAAAAATCTGTCGAAGCAATGGTTATATATGGATTATAGAATAATTGCATTATCTCTTTATTTGTAGTTAATGGTTTGTTAAAACTCAATTCTTGCTTTAGAAGTTACGGAATTATCGCTAAAATGATTTTCTAAAAATTTATAGTACCCAACTATACCTATCATGCCTGCATTATCTGTGGTGTATTCAAATTTTGGGATAAAGGTTTTCCAGCCATATTTTTTTTCAGTATCTTTTAGTGTTTGGCGGATACCGCTATTCGCTGAAACGCCACCCCCTATTGCAATTTGTTTAATTCCTGTTTGGATAGAAGCCTCTTTGATCTTATCCATTAATATTCTAATTATGGTATATTGTATAGACGCGCAGATATCATTTAAATTTTCAGAAATGAAGTTAGGGTTTTCTTTTACATTTTTTTGAATAAAATATAAAATTTGTGTTTTAAGTCCGCTAAAGCTAAAATTAAGACCATCAACTTTTGGTTTGGTAAACCGAAAGCGTTTAGGATTTCCTAGTTGAGCATATTGATCAATAAGCGGTCCGCCAGGATAAGGTAATCCTAGTATTTTGGCAGATTTGTCAAAAGCTTCGCCAACAGCATCATCAGTTGTTTCCCCAATAATTTTCATATCAAAAAAACTATTTACTTTTACAATTTGAGTGTGTCCGCCTGATATAGTCAGTGCTAAAAACGGAAATTCTGGTTTAGAAAAACCTTCTTCGTGTATAAAATGAGCTAATATATGAGCGTGCATGTGGTTAACGGCTATTAAGGGGATGTTTAACGCCATTGCCATGCTTTTGGCAAAAGAAGTCCCTACTAATAAGGAGCCCATTAGACCAGGGCCTTGTGTAAATGCTATGGCTGATAACTGTTCTTTTGTAATTCCTGCTTTTTTTAGTGCTACATCTACTACAGGGACAATGTTTTGTTGATGCGCTCTAGAAGCTAATTCAGGGACAACACCTCCATATTCTTCATGTATACTCTGACGAGCAACAACATTTGATAACATTTTATTGTTGTGTAGAACAGCGCAAGCCGTGTCATCACAAGAACTTTCGATTGCTAGTATATAAATGTTTTTCATTCTTTTTTAAGGCATAGAATTTGTTTCTAAAGTTGTGTAAAATCAAGGAATAGATTATTTTTACAACCTGTGCAAAGTTACTAAATTTTAACTCAAAAAAATATTTCCTTTGGAAGAGCAAGAAGATGGAGTAAAAAAAAATAAAAAAAGTCTGTGGATGACTGTTTTAAAAATCAAGATGTATTTTTTTCTTGGAATTGCATTCTTGTTACTCCTATTGGCTATAGTTCTTTCTATGCCCTCTGTTCAAACACGATTAGGACAGTATGCAACGGAGTATTTAAATAAAGAATTTGGTACTGATATTACTGTTCAAGAAGCTAACTTTACTGTTTTTGGAGGAGTTAAACTCAAAAAAGTTTTTATTAAGGATTATAAAAAAGATACATTGTTTCATATCAATGTGTTAAAAACGAATATTCTGGATTTAAAAAAGTTAATAGACGGTGATTTGCATTTTGGCGAAGTCAGAATGGATGGTCTTAAGTTTAAAATTAGGAATTATAAAGGTGAACGCGATACGAATTTAGATAAATTTATTGAGCTTTTTGATGATGGAAAGCCTTCTACCTCTAAGAAAAAGTTTTTAATGACCATAAATACTATTCACCTGATGAATAGTGAATTTTATTTTTGGGATGATAATATGTCCAATCCTTTGGTTTTTAGTGCTAAAAAATTAAATGCAGAAACACATAGCTTTAAAATTTTAGGACCTGATGTTACAACTCAAATTGATGAAATGTCATTTGTAGATAACCGAGGAATAGAAATAGAAGAATCATCATCTGATTTTACATATACAAAAAAAAATATACACCTCGCACATCTCAAATTAAAAACACCAGAATCGAATTTAATAGGAGATGTAGAATTACGTTACGATCGTAAAGACTTTTCTGATTTTAATAACAAAGTTTTATTTGATGTGAAAATCCAAGAAGGAATACTTTCTTCTAATGATCTGAATAAATTTTATGACGAATTTGGGAAAAATTTAAAATACCGAGTAAAAGGTAAATTATTAGGGACATTAAATAATTTTTTTACAAAAAGATTGATTGTATTAGATGATTTTGGATCACAAATAAAAGGTGATTTTCAATTTAAAAATCTTTTTTCAAAACATGAAAATACTTATTACGTAAAAGGACGCTTTTCTAAAATAACTTCTACTTATCAAGATTTAATTAAAATACTACCTAATATTTTAGGAAAAAAAATACCCACTAATTTTAAAAAATTAGGCACTTTTTCTTTAAATGGCCAGGCAGAAATAGATTTTAATAAATTAAAAGCAAATATTTTACTTTCTTCCGTTTTAGGAACCGTAAAAACCAATTTAACAATGACCCATATTAATGCTATTGATAATGCTACGTATGTTGGTAATGTTAAACTAACAGAGTTTGATTTAGGGACATTTTTAAACCGAAAAGATTTAGGAATCGTAAATTTAGATACAGAAGTAGACGGAAGAGGTTTTGTTGAAAAGTACTTGAATACAAAAATAAAAGGAACTGTAACGAGTCTCTACTATAACAAATATAATTATAGAAATATAATTGTTGATGGTCAGATGAACAAAGCCATTTTTGAAGGTTCTATAAAAGCTAATGATCCTAATTTAATTATGGATTTTGATGGGTTCCTAGATTTAACTAGAAAAGAAAGTAAATATAATTTTCACGCAAAAGTAGAATATGCTAACCTAAAAAAACTAAATGTATACACTCCTGATGCAGTTTCTGTTTTTAGAGGAGATGTAAGGATGGATTTACAAGGGAATTCAATTGATAATATTTATGGTAATGTGTACATAAATAAAACCTCGTATGAAAACCCCAAAGAAACTTATTTTTTTGATGATTTCATGGTTAAATCTACTTTTGAGAAAGATGGTTTTAGGACGATTACTATCAATTCTCCCGATATAGTAGAAGGAATCTTCAAGTTTAAAGAATTACCCAATTTAATAGAAAATTCACTGGGAAGTCTTTATGCCAATTATTCACCTAATAAAGTGAGTAAAGGACAGTTTATGAAGTTTGATTTTAATGTATACAGTAAACTAATAGAAATATTTTATCCTGAAATTTCATTAGGAGAAAACACCTTTATGAAAGGAGAAATAGATTCTAATGAAGGTTTATTCAAATTTAATTTTAAATCCCCAAAAATAAAAGCATACGATAATGAATTTGATAATATAAGTGTAGATATAGATAATAAAAACCCTCTTTACAATGCTTATGTAGAAATGGATAGTATTAAAACAAAATACTATAAAGTTTCAAAAATGAGTTTGATAAATGTAACCTCAAACGATACGTTATTTGTTAGAACTGAATTTAAAGGAGGAAACAAAGCAGAGGATTTTTATAATTTAAACTTATACCATACCATTGGTAAAGATAATAAGAGTGTAGTAGGAATTAAAAAGTCAGAAATTAATTTTAAAAATTACTTATGGTTTTTAAACGAAAAAGAAGAACGTAATAACAAAATTGTATTCAATAAAAAACTAACAGATTTTTCTATTGAAAAAATTTCACTATCCCATAATGATCAGACAATGGAATTAATGGGCGTTTTACAAGATTCTACCTATAAAGACCTTCGATTGTCATTTAAGGATGTAGAATTAGATAAGATTACACCTGCTGTCGATAATTTGCAATTTAAAGGAAAACTAAATGGGAATATAGACTTTAAACAAGAAAAAAGTATTTATGAACCCGCTTCAGAATTAACAGTGGATGATTTTAGTATTAATAATTTGCCTTTAGGAAGATTTGATATAGCAGTAACAGGAGATGATAACCTTAGGAATTTTAAAATTAATTCTGTTTTAAACAACAAAGGAAATGATATCTTAAAAACAGAAGGAAGTCTTTATTTTCAGGGTAAGAAAACGTTGATGGATCTTGATGTGAGGCTCAAAGATTTTGACCTTTCCTTTTTTACTCCCATGGGAGCTGATATAATAACGAATATAAGAGGGCTTGCATCAGGTTCAGCCAAATTTGAAGGAGATATTTACAATCCCGAAATAAATGGTCGCCTCTATCTAAATCAATCGGGTATAAAAGTGCCTTATTTGAATACGGATTATAATTTTGGTACTAATTCTATAGTAGAAGTTACAGAAAATCAATTTTCGTTTCGAGAGGTGAAGGTAACGGATTCTAAATTTAGAACAACAGGTACTCTGGATGGTTGGGTAAAGCACAATAAACTAAGTGATTGGTATCTAAATTTTAATATTAATTCGGATCGGATTGTCGTGCTTGATACAAAAGATCATGAAGGCGCATTGTATTACGGAACAGCTTATATGGATGGGAAAGCAACAATTAAAGGGCCTACAAACGCGTTAGCTATTAATGTTAATGCTACTTCAGCAGAAGGGTCTTCTTTAAAAATACCGATTAATGATGATCAAGCTAGTTCAGAGAAAAACTATATTAAATTTGTAAACTCTAAAAATACTTCTCAAAAAGTAAAAAGTAAAGAAAAAGATTACAATGGTTTAGAATTAAATTTTGAACTAAATATTACTCCTGTTGCAGAAATAGAAGTAATTGTAAACAAAAATAATGGCCATGGGCTAAAAGGACGTGGCCGTGGTTCTTTGTTAATGGAGATAAACACCTTGGGGAAGTTTAATATGTGGGGAGATTTTCAAGTGTATGATGGAGTCTATAATTTTAAATACGGCGGTTTTATAGATAAAAAAATAAAAGTTAAAAATGGAGGATATATTTCTTGGGATGGAGATCCATTAAATGCAACCCTAAATATGGAAGCCGTTTATAAAACAGAAGCAAACCCCTCTATATTATTAGATAATCCTAGTTTTAATAAAAAAGTTCCAACAGAAGTAGTCATTAAACTAACAGACAAATTAACGAATCCAACACCTGAAATTTTTATAAATTTTCCAACTGTTAGCTCTGTTCTTCGTTCAGAAATAGATTATAAACTGAACGATTTTGATACACGTCAAAAACAAGCCTTATCGTTAATTTCCTCAGGAAGTTTTTTATCAGATAAAGGGGTCGTAGAAAATGTTATAAGTGGTAATATTTTAGAACGTGCAAATAGTTTATTTGACGACTTATTTGCTAACGATGATCGTTTTAAATTAGGATTAAATTATGTGCAAAACGACCGTTTAAATCAAGAAACAAGCACAGGAGGACGAGTAGGTTTTACAGTATCTACGCAAATAAGTGATAAAATTACGATTAATGGTAAATTTGGTGTACCTGTAGGGGGAGTAAACGAATCAGTTGTGGTAGGCGATGTAGAGATCCAATTACGTTTAAATGAAGATGGTTCGCTAAAGGCTCGTGTATTCAATCGTGAAAACGATATAAGTTATTTGGGTCAAGGAGGTATTGGTTATACGCAAGGAGTAGGGGTAAGTTATGAAGTAGATTTCAACACCTTTAAAGAATTGATGTACAAAGTTTTTAATTCTAAAAAAAATAAAACCAAAAGAAAATCAGACCAACCAAAAGAACAGGTACCCGATTCTGATTTATTACCAGAAATTATTCAATTTACAGAAAAAAGACAGAAAAAATCATCTGAAAAACCAAAAGAAGAGGAAGATAGAATTCCTGAATTAAATTAGTTGTTTATTTCTATAAAAAATAGTATCTTAGATCCTCTTTGAGAGTTTTATAAATCTTCATTACTTTTTGATTGTAAAAAACGCTTAAAAAAAATAATATTTATCATTTTTAAGTAAAGAGAGTGTTCGTAACTTTACTTATTCTGAAAATCCTTTTTTAATGTCAAATAAAAGTATAAAGAAAATAGGAGTCTTAACCTCAGGTGGAGATTCCCCAGGAATGAATGCGGCAATTCGATCTGTTGTAAGAACGTGTGCCTTTTATAATATAGAATGTATAGGTATTTATAGAGGTTATCAAGGAATGATAGAAGGAGATTTTAAAGAAATGGGTGCTCGTTCCGTAAACCATATAATAGATAAAGGGGGGACAATACTTAAATCTGCTCGTTCCAAAGATTTTAGAACCATAGAAGGCAGAACATTAGCCTTTAAAAAAATAAAAGAAGCGCAAATAGATGCCCTAGTTGTAATAGGAGGTGATGGAACCTTTACCGGTGCAGAAATCTTTAATAAAGAATTTAATTTTCCCGTAATGGGAATTCCCGGTACCATTGACAATGATATTTATGGTACAAGTCATACATTAGGATATGATACCGCCCTAAACACCGTAGTAGAAGCTATTGATAAAATTAGAGATACAGCTAGTTCACATAACAGGCTTTTTTTTGTGGAAGTAATGGGGCGTGATGCTGGCCATATTGCCCTAAATGCGGGTATAGGAGCGGGCTCAGAAGAAATTCTTATTCCCGAGGAAGATTTAGGATTAGACCGATTATTAGAATCCTTAAAAAGAAGTAAAGCTTCAGGCAAATCATCAAGCATAGTAGTCGTATCAGAAGGAGATAAAATAGGTAAAAATGTGTTCGAACTAAAAGAATATGTCGAAGAAAATTTACCAGAATATGACGTTCGAGTGTCTGTGTTAGGTCACATGCAAAGAGGAGGTTCCCCTTCTTGTTTTGATAGAGTATTAGCAGCTCGTCTAGGAGTAAAAGCAGTTGAATCTCTTTTAGAAGGAAAATCCAATTATATGGTAGGATTGTTAGAAGATAAAGTAGCTTTAACGCCTTTAGAACAAGCTATAAAAGGTCATTCTAAAATTGATCAAGAATTGCTTAAAGTTTCAGACATCATGTCTACTTAATAAAGTATTAAGATCAACACAAGATAAAAATTAGATATAAAAATATAAAATCGGATTACTACAGATTGATGAGAGTAAATATATTGAGTTGCTAAAGAATTTTAAAATAATTATTAAAAATATTGAAAATCAATCCAGATAAACGATTGTAAATGAATTTTAAAAAAAATAGGATATGAAAGTAAAAATAGGAATTAATGGTTTTGGACGTATAGGACGGATTGTATTTAGAGAAATCTTAAAAAGAGATAATGTAGAAGTAGTAGCAATTAATGATCTTTTAGAAATAAACCATCTAGCTTATTTGTTAAAATATGATTCAGTTCATGGTCCTTTTGATGGAAAAGTAGAAGTAGTAGATGGAAAATTACTCGTAAATGATCAACCTATAAGAGTAACAGCTGAAAAAGATCCACGATTGATAAAATGGGATGAGGTAAATACAGAAATAGTTGCAGAATGTACAGGAATTTTTACAAAACTAGAAACTGCTCAAGCACATATTGATGGTGGAGCTAAAAAAGTCGTAATTTCAGCTCCTTCAGTAGATGCTCCAATGTATGTAATGGGAGTAAATCATACCGAAGCATCAGCTAAAGATACTATTGTGTCTAATGCTTCTTGTACTACTAATTGTTTAGCTCCTTTGGCCAAAGTTATTCATGATAATTTTGAAATAGTAGAAGGATTAATGACTACTATACATGCAACAACAGCTACTCAACTAACAGTAGATGGTCCGTCTAAAAAAGATTTTAGAGGAGGACGCTCAGCCTTATTAAATATTATACCATCCCAAACAGGAGCCGCTAAAGCAGTAGCTAAAGTAATTCCAAGTTTAAAAGGCAAACTTACAGGAATGTCTATGCGCGTACCTACAGCAGACGTATCCGTGGTAGATTTAACAGTAAAATTAGCTAAAGAAGCATCTTATGAAGAAGTTATGGCAGTGCTTAAAAACGCATCAGAAACCACAATGAAAGGAATTCTTGGATTTACAGAGGATGACGTAGTTTCACAAGATTTTGTAGGAGATACAAGAATATCAATTGTTGACTCAAAAGCAGGGATTGGTCTTAACTCAACATTCTTTAAAATAGTATCATGGTATGATAATGAGTATGGTTATTCAAGTAAATTAATAGATTTAGCAGTACATATAGCTAATTTATAACTAAAATGATTATTTTTATCTCCCGTTTCTTCTCTTAAATGAAACGGGATTTTTTTTATTATCAATAAAACGATATTTCTTGATTGATAATGTTATTTACTAAAAAAAAGACTAGTAAAAAAATATTAAGTATTTATATAAAATATTAAAAAAAGAAAGGTTTATTAAGATGGTTTTTATTTATTCTTATTAATAAATCATAAAGAGATAAAATTATAAAAATGAAATTAATAATTGACAGCGGCTCGACTAAGGCAGATTGGACTGCAATAGATGAATTAGGAAACATTTTATTTTCTACACATACACAAGGTTTAAACCCTGAAATTTTAACAGAAGCAGAAGTTTTAAAACGTTTAACGGATAATTTAGAGTTAACGAAAAACAAGGATACTGTTTCTTATTTATACTTTTATGGAGCAGGATGTGGAACGGATCGTATGAAAAGTTTTCTTAGCTCTATTTTTGAAAAATATTTTTTAAATGCAAAAATCAATGTCTACGAAGATACTTACGCAGCTGTATATGCTACAACTTTACAAGGAGAAAAAGCTATTGTTAGTATTCTTGGAACAGGATCTAATTGTAGTTATTTTGATGGCCATCTATTGCATCAAAAAGTGCAATCATTAGGCTATATTATAATGGATGATTGTTCAGGTAATCGTTTTGGACGTCATTTATTAAGAGCATATTATTATAATAAAATGCCTAAAAAATTAGTCGAAATCTTTGAAAGTTCATACGACCTAGATGCAGATGTTATTAAGCAAAACTTATATAAAGAACCTAATCCAAATGCTTACTTAGCATCGTTTACAGAATTTTTAATAAAATACAAAAATGAACCATTTTGTAAACAAATTATACAAGAAGAAATAGAATGTTTTATAGAAAACAGTATCAAACAGTTTGATGATTATAAAGAACTATCTAATCACTTTATAGGATCTGTTGCTTATTTTTTACAAGATGAAATTAAGTCTGCTCTAGAAAAACACACTATGAAAGTAGGTAAAATTCTACAAAGACCAATAGATGGATTAATAGCATACCATTTACAAACGAATTAAAAAATATGGAAATAGCACTAATTGCCCATGACGGAAAAAAAGCAGATATGGTTCAATTTGTAAATCGAAATTTAAATCTACTTTTAAAAGAAAATATAAAAGTTATAGCAACAGGTACAACAGGTGGTAAAGTAGAGGCAACAGGAATTAAGGTAGAAAAACTTTTAAGTGGTCCACTAGGAGGAGATGCACAAATAGCAGCTAGAATTGCAATTGGAAAATGTAAAATGGTTTTGTTTTTTAAAGATCCAATGAGTAGTCATCCGCATGAACCTGATATTAATATGCTTATAAGAATTTGCGATGTACATAATGTGCCTTTAGCAACTAATGAAGCAACCGCACAGTTATTATTAGATGCAATAGCCAAGTAGGAGAATTGTACTCATAAAAGTATAATTATATTCCTATTTCATGTTTTTTCTAAAAAAAAGTTTTATATTGTTATGGTTCCTTACCAGTAGGATGTGTTACTGTTTAAAGTTAGGTTTGCAAAATAAATCGACTTTTTAGTGACTTAATACGTAATCTATAACCAATAAAATTTGTGTTTATGAATAAAATGATTCTTTTGTTTAGTTTTCTTGTGCTGAATTCAATGTCTGCTCAAAAAAAGAAACCTACTGACAATACAGGTGCTAATCTTTTACTAGCTAAAAATGGAGAAGCTAGTGTTGTTTTTAATAAGAAAAAAGATTTGTATTTAATTGTATTAAAAGATAGTATGCTTTTATCTAAAAGTAAGCCAGAACTTATACCAAATACAATCAAAGTTAATCCATTAAAAGTTAAAAACAACACGTTTTATCATGTAAATTGGAAAGCTATAGAAAAAAAAGAAACAACGATACGTAAAGAATTAGCAACTCTAAATGAAAATCAAATTTGGAATCCTATAAATAAAACACTTTTACTAGCCAATACCGAAAAGACGGTAGATATAACAGAAATAGAATATTTAGATAGATTAAAGACTACTTCGCAGACTATTTCTAAGAAAAGAAATGAAGGATATTTATTTAGTTTATTATCTAATGGCGATTTTAGTTTAAGTAATAAGTCAATAATGACTAAATATAGTTATAATGACAAGACAAATAAATACGAACCTATTAAAAGATAAATTGTATTTAGGGGTAGAAGGTATTATTTGCCTTACGAATTTTAGAGTATATACCTAATATAAAGTGATTTTTAGAAATAACATCCATTCTACACAAATTAAAAAAGAGGGTACATATAATTACACTCCCCTCAAAATGCACTGCCCCAAAAAGTTAGATACTGTTTTGGGGTACTTTTAAAAATGAGTGTTAGAAAAGAGACATTGTATTAAAAACCTTCGAAAACACCTAATCCAAATAAAGCAAAGTCATATTTTACAGGATCTTTAGGGTCTAACAAACGTAAATTAGTGTCTAATTCATGCAAAGCTTTAGCGTTATTTTGTTTACGATTTAAGAGCCCTAATTTTCTAGCTACATTCCCTGAGTGTACATCTAAAGGACATGATAAGGCAGATGGAGAAATTTTTTTCCAAAGACCAAAATCAACACCAGTAGAATCTTGTCTACACATCCAACGCAAAAACATATTAATTCGTTTGGCGGCTGAGTTATTTAAAGGGTCTGAAAGATGCTTTTGAGATCTTATGGTATGTGGAATTTCAAAAAAAACTTTTTTAACTTCACTGATTGCTTTTTGCGTAGAGTTGTTTTCAGTATGTTTAGAAAAGAGATTTTCTAATCCTTTATGGTGTAAATAAATATGTTGGAGACTTTTAATAAATTGTATAAAATCCTGCCCATTAAAAGTCCTGTGTACAAATGATTCAAGTTTGTTAAGTTGTGCAGAATTGTGATTGAGAATAAAATCATAGGGAGAATCACCTAATAAACTCATCATTTTTTGTGCATTTTTTATAATCATTTTTCGATTTCCCCAAGCTATAGTAGCAGTTAAAAAAGCAGCTATTTCAATGTCTTCTTTGATACTAAATAAATGAGGTATTTGTATAGGATCACTTTCTATAAAATCGAGACGATTATATAAATCTACTTTTTCATCTAAAAAGCTTTTTAATTCTGTAAATTCCATTTTAATCAAGAACGACTTCTATATCATGAATATCCTTAATATTACCATCTACAATTGTTATTTTTCGATCAGCCATATCAGCTAGGTCTTCATTGTGAGTAACAATTACAAAAGTTTGATTTAGTTCATCACGAAGTTTAAAAAATAATTGATGCAGATTCTCTGCTGTTGTGGTATCTAAATTACCAGAGGGTTCATCTGCAAAAATTATTTTAGGTTTATTTATCATGGCTCTAGCAACCGCAACACGCTGTTGTTCCCCTCCAGATAGTTCCATAGGTTTATGATTTATTCTGTGTTCTAAACCTAAGTAAGTTAATAATTTTTTAGCTTCATTTTCTACTTCTGTTTTTTTTCTTTTAGCAATATAACCAGGAATACAAACATTTTCTAATGCAGTAAATTCAGGCAACAGTTGATGAAATTGAAAAATAAAACCAAGGTTTAAATTTCTAAACTTTGACAGCTCTTTATCACTCATTTTTAATACATCTTGACCATTAATTTCTAAAGAAGAACTAAGATTAACGCCTTTTCTGTTTTTAAAACTAGGTTGATCTAAAGTACCTAAAATTTGTAGCAAAGTAGTTTTTCCTGCTCCAGATGCACCAACTATTGATACAATTTCTCCTTTTTTAATCTCAAGATTTACTCTTTTTAAAACTTTTAGCTGTCCAAAGTATTTATGAATATTAGTGGCTTTAATCATTACTAAGTATTTCCACAAATAAACAAAGAATTTTATTGAACTTCAAATAAAGTTTTGTTAAGCTTCATATACGGTATTGACATTGTATATTAACATAACATATTAACATTCTATATAGATATTGTGTTTCTTGGTGTTAGTTAAATTAAAGTGTGTTTTGTTTTTTTTGGTTAAATAAAATAATATCAATGGTTTTTAATTCGGTATTGTAAAAAAATGTTTTAATTTTGTATGCTTACATACTAAATTAAAC
This sequence comes from Flavobacterium columnare NBRC 100251 = ATCC 23463, assembly GCF_002530675.1. Classification (GTDB taxonomy): domain Bacteria; phylum Bacteroidota; class Bacteroidia; order Flavobacteriales; family Flavobacteriaceae; genus Flavobacterium; species Flavobacterium columnare. The sequence goes on along the minus strand of NZ_PCMX01000002.1, from coordinate 2,679 downwards.
AAATGAGAAAAATCGTAATTTTTGGTTCTGGCGTTACAGGACTTAAATTGGCTCATGAGCTAATTAAAACAGGAAATGAGATTACTGTTTACGAAACAAAAGATCAGCCTGGAGGAAAATGTATTGGTACTTTTGAAAATGGTTTACCAACAGAACTCACACACAGGCAAATGTTTGCCTCTAATATGAACTTCATCACTACGTTAAATGAAATAGAATATGAGGGGAACAACTTATTAAAAAATATTGAACCTATAAATAATGTTCAGTTTTACTGGGCAAAAGAAAGAAAGTTTATGGATTTTAATAGAAATTTTTTTAATTTTTTAGAGCAATTAATAGACAACTTAAAATCTGCAAATTCCTTGTTTTTCTCAGGTGTCCCTCTAAAAGATATTTATTGGTTTAGATCTAAATTATTAGTAAATAAAATAGATAAAGAGACTCTAAATATGCCTTTACGTGAATATTTAGAATTTGATAAAAGACCCAAACTTGCAGTTTTTATTCTTAAAATTATATCTACCTGGATAGGAGGTAATGGCAATACCAAGACTGGAGATTTCCTATTATTATTTAATTATAAAAATTTATCAAAAAAGAAAGTATATACTCAAACCAATACAACAAGTATTACTCTCAACGGACCTATATCGGATTCATTGATACAACCATGGTATGACTTTTTAAGAAAAAAAGGAGTAACCTTTCATTTTAATGAAGGAATTAAAAAATTAAATATTAGTAATGGAAAAGCTTTGAATGCCGTTTCTGAAAAAAATAATATCATTGAAGCGGATGCTTTTGTCCTAGCAATCCCACCTAAGCAAGTTATAGAAATGCTGCCTAAAATTGCAGAAAGATTATCTGTTAGTTATATAAAAAGTCACGGTTTTCAATTTCATTTCAAAGAAGTTCCCGATTTGTTTTTAAATAAAACCATTGGAATTATTGCTGATTCTGCATGGGGACTAAGTTATAAATTGTACCATACTAAAAAATACGCACATAAGGAGTTTTCAAACGGGGTTAAAGTTACCATTTCAATTACAGCTACAAAAACCGAAAAAGAAAGGGGACCATTGTATAAAAAACCTTTAATAGAATGTACCATAAAAGAAGTAGAAGAAGAACTATTATTTCAAATGGGACTACTAAAAAAAGATATGTGTAAAGATATGATGTATGGAAATTTAAATATAGGTGTAGGAGCAAAGTATCTTGAATACACAGAAATAAATCTTGAAGAATATAAAGACTGGCATCATGGTCCAATAATTAAAGAAGATAATGGCAATAAATATTTTTGGGCATTTGAAAACGAATTAATAAATCCAGATTATAACAACAAGGTAGGAATTAATTCTTTTAATTGTAATAATGTTTTTATATCAGGAGAATGGATTAATGATGAAAATCAAGTATGGACAGTTCCTTCAACAATTGAAAGATGTATGGAAAATGCAGCAATCTGTTCTAAAATTGTAAATAATTATTTAGTAGAAGCATAATAAATATTTAACATATTTATGTACAAACTAATATGATTTATTAGGTGTAATTATTGTTTTTTACGTACTTTAAGTAGTTCGAAAATAAAAAGAGGTGTTGTCTAAAAATACTTCATCTTCAATAAAAATTATTTTAAAAAACAACATGCTTTTTTAAAAAATCTATAAAATATTTTATGAATTGAGGAGATTCGTATAATTAATTACACCTAATAAATTATAAGCCTTCTAGTATTTTGTTGTTTCATTTTGCAAACACATTTAACGAAATATGATAAAAGAAAGATTAATTTAAAAGAAACAAAATGACCTCATTATCAAATAAAAAATACCAACTCTGTACTACCTCATTATTTTTCCTTTTAAGCTTATTATATTGTTTTTTTATTCAATATATAATTCAAAAAAGCGTTTATTATGAGGTTTTTATCAGTTTACTTTTTCCATTACTAGCTATTCCTTTTTTTAATAAAGAAAATTTAACATCAGAAATTAAAAGATTACTTATACTAGAAACCTTTTTTAACCTAATATGTATCACTTTAAAATTCAACACATTTTTTAAAATAGAAATGCTTGTTTTTGATCTATTATTTGCCGTATTCTTTGTTTTTCAATCAGGAGGTTTTTTAGTTTCCTTACTCATTAAAAAAACTTATTACAACTTAATACCTACCATTGCACTAACAATAGGACTTTTTATATACTATTTTAGATGTACAGGTACAATACTTTCTCCAGATAATAAAATTCTTATTTATGGATATGATGCACCCCTTGAATTACAATTTATTTATTGCTCTTGGTTAATAGGAGTGCTGTTAATAGATAGTAATTCATTATTGCCTAAAGCTACCGTATTAATAGTGCATTTAGCCTCATTTATTGTAGCTTTTCAATCCAATGAATTCTTTCATTCAAGAATGGCAACAGCGTGTCACCTTTTTGTTTTAAATTCTATATTCGTATATAAATCACAAAATTGGATAAATAAAGATTTTGTATCTATAAATTTCCTAAAAACAACTCTCGATAAACCTAAAAATTACAAAGTTTTATCCATAATAATAAGCATTTCGTCAGTGTTTTTCTTAATGCGTTTAATTTTAATATGAGTTTAAAAAAACTCCATTATAAACTTAAATTAATAAAAATAGATAATAGATAA